>CAIKVR010000365.1 GCA_903830915.1 uncultured Bacteroidales bacterium | reverse complement strand
TCAAATTAATCGTTCAGTTTTTGATTTCACAGGGTTGTGAATTTGTACGTCCCTTCGATTATTACCGGAGTTTATCGCTGACTGCACCAACTAATCTGAGTGCCGTATCCGTGTCCGAAACGCAAATAAACCTGACATGGACAGATAATACAACGTCAGAATCAAATTATCGAATTGAACGCTCAACAGATAATACAAACTGGACGTTGATTGCTACGGCAGCCAAAAACAGTACCGTTTATTCCGACAACAGTATTGTTTCGGGTGGAACGTATTATTACCGGGTATATGCCAACTGTGGTATTAAATCGCCTTATTCAAATACGGCTCAAACTGTTTTGATTAACGGAACTACCAATGCATCGTCATTAGCTAATATTTCTTCTACCACCAATATTTCAGTTTTAAACGGAGGAAAGCTAACTATTGATACGCCAACGAATGTAAACAGCATCACCATAGAAGGAGGAGGTCAGCTTACAAACAACAGTTCGAACACGCTGACAGCCAATGCATTTACCATTAACAGCAATTTAAATGGAACCGGCACTTATGTGGATAATGGAACAACAATCGTAAACGGAAGTCTGAAAGTTAATCAATACCTGACAAGCGACAGAAACTACTATATTTCGAGTCCGGTGTCCGGTGCAACAAGTAATGTATTCTCTGCAAATTCCAATTTTTTGTACTATTATAACGAGTCGGATAATTCATGGTCACAAATAACCAATAATGCAACTTCGATAGATGTAATGAAAGGATATATAGCCAATATTGCTTCCACCGGTTCTGTAACATTTACCGGAGGAGTATTAAATACCGGAGCTCAACAAATTGGTATAACCCGTCACGCAGGAGTTGTCAAAGAAGGATTTAACTTGGTTGGTAATCCATATCCATCCTATTTGAATTTTGAAACGGCACTGGCAAGTACAAATACTGCTAACGTATCTTCAACTATTTGGTTCAGGATCAAGAATTCAGGTACTTGGGTATTTGATACTTATAATGCAGTTAGTCATATCGGAACAAGCAATAATAACAATTCTCTTATTGGAGTTACTGCTAACATTCCACCAATGCAATCATTCTGGGTGCGGGTAACTGCAGGACTGACATCAGGAGTTTTTGCAGTAGATAACTCCATGCGTTCACATCAGGATCAGAGTATTGAAACCAATCGTTTTAAAGCTCCAGCTACTACTGTTCCAGTATTGCATCTTCAGGTAACAAATGGAATAACCAGCGATGAAACTATTGTATTATTCAATTCAAATGCTTCGTACGATTATGACGCTTATGATTCTGAAAAGATAACCAATGCTAATAATTCAATTCCTGAAATTTATACTTTGGCAGGAACAGAAAAACTAGTTATTAACGGATTGAATTCAATTCAGTATAATACTGAAATTCCGCTGGGATTCACCACCGGTCAGTCAAACACGTTCACTATCAAAGCTTCACAATTCAGTAAATTTGTTTCGGGAACTCAAATTATTTTGCGCGACAAGGTATTGAATGTTGAACAGGATTTGACCGTTGCCAATTACATTTTCACATCGGATGTAACATTAAATAATACCAGCCGTTTCGCCGTATTATTTAAAGCTCCTGCTGTTGCAACAGGAATCAACACAGCAAACAATAACAATGTATGGATTTCAACTAATTCAAATAATCAGTTAATGATTAATGGTAATTGTTCAGTAGCAGTTTATAACGCAATAGGTCAAAGAATTGCAGCAATGAATATGACTTCTAATACCACTACATTAGAAACTCCGCTTCAATCGGGTATATATTTTGTAACTATTAGAAATGCAGGCAAAAGCGTAACTCAAAAAGTAATTATCAACTAATTAATCGTCATAAAAACAATCTGGAAAATCTTAATAAAAAATCCGTTTAAATTGAGTCAGCCTTTATTTAAAATCCTCCGAAAACTTCGGGGGATTTTTTTGCTTTATTTTAAATGAACCTATTGAATGAATCCTTGCTTTTATTTGCGTATCTTTGCAGTCAAATTATTGAAACCATGAGATTTGATGAATTACCGCTTTGCGATGCGGTATTAGATGGCCTTCAAGCCATGAATTTTACTGAAGCTACCCCCGTTCAGGAACAAACTATCCCAGTAATACTACAAAAACGTGATGTAATTGCCTGCGCACAAACAGGAACAGGCAAAACCGCAGCATTTATTCTACCACTTTTACATAATTTGCAGTCCGAACCACATGCCGAAGACAAGGTGAATGCTATCATAATGGCACCTACCCGCGAATTGGCACAACAAATTGACCAACAAATGGAAGGTTTCTCCTACTTCACATCGTTCTCGTCGGTAGCTGTTTACGGTGGAAATGATTCACAAGCTTGGGATGTTCAACGACGTGGGTTACAAAAAGGTGCGGATGTGGTTATTGCTACTCCCGGGCGTTTGCTTTCGCATATCAATCTCTATGATATTGATTTTTCACACGTAAAATATTTTATTCTCGATGAAGCTGATCGTATGCTTGATATGGGTTTCTTCGATGATATAATGATAGTAGTAAATCGACTTCCAAAAGACCGTCAGACCATCATGTTTTCGGCAACCATGCCACCTAAAATCCGTCTGTTAGCTAAAACGATTCTTCACGACCCTGTAGAAGTGAAAATTGCAGTTTCCAAACCGCCCGAAAGTATTATGCAAACGGCTTATATTTGCTATGAGCCTCAAAAGCAAATGATTGTTCGTCATCTGTTTGCCGACCAGGAACCAAATAAAGTCATCATTTTCTCCGGCTCGAAGTTAAAAGTCAAGGAACTTTTCAAGACTTTTCGTCAAATGGGATTATCGGTAGGCGAAATGCATTCAGACCTGGATCAGGTGCAACGAGATAAAATTATGCACGAATTTAAAAACAATCGTGTGAATATTCTGGTTGCCACAGATATTGTATCCCGTGGAATTGACATCGACGATATTTCGTTGGTAATTAATTATGATGTTCCTCACGATGCTGAGGATTATGTTCACCGCATCGGTCGTACAGCCCGTGCCAGTGCAAAAGGTATGTCCATCACCTTTGTCTCGGAGGAAGAACAATATAAATTCAAGCAAATTGAGAATTTTCTTGAAAAAGATATTTACAAAATTCCTCTTCCGATAGAATTGGGCGAAGCTCCTGAATATAAACCGGAATTGCACCGTTTTGGTCACAAAAAATTCAGCAAAGGAAAAGGTTCTTTTCACAGGAATAAACCGAAAAGAAATTGATTATATTAAAAAAGCTGTCATTTAAAACTGACAGCTTTTTTTTACAACTTATTTTATAACTTCTTTTGTAAGTGTATTCCTTATCATTTGTCTGATTTCCAACTGTTTTGTATCTATCTCTTTTCGGGCAACCGGTCTATACAGATTGGCATACTTGCATTTTGCAAGACTAATTTTCATATCACCTCTTTTCCCGGTTACATTCACACCTAATTTTATTGGTAAAGGACTATCAGTAACTGAGATATGATAATTGAAAGTCATGTCGAGATTATGTCGACCAGCTACTACAGCTTTGTACTTATCCATTACAATAAGGAATGGATAAATATCGACTTCGTTTTTGAAAATGGTAAATTCAGCTGACAAGCTGTCAACTCTATTTTTTGTCTGTTTATTAAATTGAAGTGTTTTGGCTATTTCTGAGAAAGTTTCGCCATCCATCAAAGTCAGATTTTCACCTTTAATAGACGAAACTCCACGCAGGGTTGATTTCTTGAAATGATAGGTTGAATCCAGGTAGGTTTCTACTGCAATATGAAATTCACCTTTACCCCCAAAAGACCGTAACATAGGCATAATGGTATCAATATCAGGAATCATTTTAAGTAATTCGCTTATTTCCATATCTGTTATATGAAAATCCATACCAACAAATAAATGATTTTTCCGTGGTGTGCGGTACATGGTTGTAAGCTGCATTTTTGCCGCAGATGTTGCAAACCGCATATTTTCGAGCACCAGCAATCCATCTTTTACATACAAATCGCCAAGTACATTGTGTGCTGTATCGAATCCCAGATGAACTTCGTTAATTTTGGCATTTAACTTTAGATTCATTCCTTTAGGAACCATGTATGGTCCTGAATTGGTTTCTTGTTCAGGTTTTGTAGTGGATATTGTTACTGAATCTTTAACTCCAAATCCATTGCTAAGTTCCATAAGTCGGTAAACATCGGTTTTATTGGAAGTGAAGTTGAAGTCACCATTTAAAAGTCCTTTATTTTGCAAATAATTAGTTACATTCCAAAGTTTACCGGTTAATTGGAAATCAGAATTATCAACAATAAGTTTGGCTTTTTTCACAATAAAATCATCAGGCGTGAAATTAAACTCCATTACCGGAATTTGGATATTGGCTTTTAAACCATTTAATGTTATTTTTCCATCTTCCATCGTTGCAATCCCGGTTGGAGTCCATTGCAACATAGTGCTTTTTTCATTGTCATTGTGAACGATGTTTGCATTTACATTCATTTGCTTAGCACTAAAGCTATCGCCACCACCCCTATTTGCAAAAGTTCCATTGCTGCTGTATTTTATATCAAAAACTGCCTGATTGTGATGTAATTTATCACTACGCATGGATAACTCGCCTTTCGGATATTCGATTATAGCTGACATTGTATCCTTCATCGCTCGAAGTGATTTAACATCAAAGTTGCAACTGACTTCAGGTAATGAAACAGAATCACTTAAGTTCATTTTCAGTGCTAATTTACCATTCGATTTCTCCAGATTGACAAACATATTATCCATTGACGCTGACATTTGGTCAAAATTGAAATCACAATTTAAAGTATTCATCGCTTTTTTCTTTCTGAAATCGGATATTTCAGTAAGAAGATTCACGTTGTAAATCGTCGATTTAGTATTGTTACCTTTATACACATTCATTTTGTTGCACCAAAGCCCGGCATGCATAAAATGAGCGATTGTTTTTTTAGCATTTGGAATAATCAGATCGAGCCTTGCATTATCTGCTGACATTACAATACTGTCGTAAGTTATACTCAAATTCGGTGCATCAAATTTCCCGGAAATATTCATTTTTTCCAAATTCATAGCCATTGCTTCCGAAAGCATAAACCGTGCTTTGGCAGTTCCAGTAGCCATTCCATTGAGTTTTATTGACATGCCATCGGGCATCATAGGTTCAAGTTCAGGTAGGTTAAGCTGCATTTTCATATCCAAATCAAACAACATATCATCGGCCATAATATAATCTACCAAGCCTTTTGCGTGAATTTCCGACTGCCCGGTTTTGCCCGTTACTTCGTTAAGAATCAGTTTGGAAGCCAACTCGTCATTCAAATTGATAAGCACATCAGCATTTCCAAGTATTTCACGCAGTTTATATGAAAAACCCTCGTATTCATATGTTCCTTTTTCAAATTGAAGGTTCACATTAAAAACCGGGAATTGTTGTGCATTATAAACGCCTGTTACAGTTCCGGTTGTATTAATTATTCCATCCAGTTTTTTTCCTTTCAAAGCGGAAGTATAGGTTCGAGGAACCATATCTAAAAGTGATTTTATCTGGTATTTGTCGGTACTAAAGCGTATTGAAGTGATAATGTCATTATTTATGGAACTGTTTTGAATTGTTCCATCCATTTTTACAACCAGACCATTGAGTATGATTTTAGCAGCCGTCAACGTTCCCAAATTGCTTTTCATTTCATATTGTATCGGAATATTAATATTTAAAGTGGCCTTTTTGAGGTAATCAATGCTGTCCATCCTGAATGAAACTTCATGAGAATCGGCAAGAATCGTTGCAAGAACATTATCACCTTTCATTTTAAAGTTTAATTTCCCATTCAAATCCCTTAGTTTTCCAAATTTGGAAGTAAATAAATTAATAAAGGAGATTTGAACATTTGAGAAAGTGAAAACCTTTAAATCAATTTTCTCAAACGGATTTTTAAATGCAGTCGTATCTTTCGAACTGGATTTATAAACATCATAATTGGCTTTTCCGGTTTTATCGACAAAAGCATTGAGCGTAACATTTTTTAATTGCAGGTCATGGAGGATAAGTTCGTTTTTGCTCCACAGGGCCTTAAAATCAATAGTTGCAACGGTCGATTCGGAGCTCAGTAATGTATCTGAAGGAGCTCCGGGCATAGCGTTTATCAACTTTAAATCATGTATTTTTATTCCAAACTGAGGAAATGTACTAAAAAACGTAAATTCCACACTTCCAAGTTCAGACTTACAAGAAATATAGTTGCTTGCCTGATTGCGGACAATCGGAGTAAGTTTTGAAGGTGTGAAAACAAGCCATGTTAATGTCAGAATCGTAATTAATAGCACTACCAAAATAGAAGCTACAGATAGCAAGCTTATTTTCAGGGTTTTATTCATACAAAAAACAAGGTTTTTGAAAGTTGATATGATTTATTACTCACAAAAAAATGATAGCATCAATAAGATAATTCTTTATTTGACTTTTGTGTACGAATATGTTTTGTTAAATTCATCCTTGTACTTTAATGTGTTTGCAGTCAATTCAGTAACTGTGTATATTTTTGGCACTCCGCCCCCACCGGTGGTCAAAATATGAATATGTGTAAGATCAGCATTCACCAAAGTCCATGTATAGGCCTGACCTTCAGCTTCGGTTACATTGTCGGCAGTGTCCCACGTAACGCCTTTACCTCCGGTATCATACCGATAATACTCAGTGCCCGAGACCCATTTCCCTATCAATAGATTTTGATCAAACACAGTTTCATTGGAAGAACATGAATTGAACATAAACGTCAACGCAATAAAAGACAAAAAATAATAAGTTATTTGTTTCATATTTAGCTAATTTTATAGATGATATGCAAACTTACTTATTTTTTTGGAAAGAGAAAAGAAATATTTTCAATATTGACATATAGACTCGAAATTATAATGCTAAAATAAACCTATAATTGCCTAACTTTGTAATCTCAAAGTTGATTAAACAAGAATGCCGGAACAATTCCCTTACTCAATACTGAAAAAGCAACAAATTATTCAACAAATGAATAATCTGGCAGTTTCCCGATTGCCTTTTTTGTTTATTATTGATTTTAAAGCCGAATCCGGTTTTGTAATTCCAGAGACTGAATTGGATGAACAGTATATCCATTTTCAGACCGATTCAGACCTGCAATCAAATAAGATAAATCGATGTGTTGACTGGCAAATAAAGCCTGTTGGTTTTGACGAATATAGACAGAAATTCGATTATGTTCAGCAGCAGATTCATTTGGGAAACTCGTTTCTTACTAACCTGACCCAACCAACAAATATTTATACTAACATTTCACTCTTTGAGTTGTATCAAGTAGGCTCATCTAAATACAAACTCTGGTTAAATAATAGGTTTGTGGTCTTTTCACCCGAAACATTTGTAAAAATCTACAATCGTACAATTTCATCTTTTCCGATGAAAGGAACCATTGATGCATCACTTCCCAATGCCGAAAAACAGATTCTGAACGACCCAAAAGAAAAAGCTGAACATGCCACCATTGTTGATTTAATCCGAAATGATTTGAGTCTTGTTGCCGAACAGATTAACGTGAAACGTTACCGCTATATCGATAAAATAAGCACAAACAAACACGATTTATTGCAGGTTAGCTCTGAAATCGAAGGACAATTACCAGGAAATTTCAGAGAAAGACTGGGTGATATTTTGTTTGCTTTGCTACCAGCCGGTTCTATATGCGGAGCACCAAAGAAAAAAACGCTCGAAGTTATAGAACAGGCCGAAGGTTATGAACGTGGATTTTACACCGGCATTTGGGGTTGGTTTGATGGTCAAAATCTTGATTCTGCTGTAATGATTCGGTTTGTTGAGCAAGTTGATGATAATCTCGTCTTCAAAAGTGGTGGTGGAATTACCGCCCAAAGTGAACTAATGAAAGAATACGAAGAATTAATTCAGAAAGTATATGTGCCTGTTTGTTGAAGCAATTAAACTAAAAGATGGTGCGTTATACCGTCTGAAATACCATCAAAAACGAGTCAATACGGCTTTTGAGAAGTTTTTCCCGAACGAAACCACTATCAATCTGTTTGATGAATTAAATCAGATATTACTTCCACAAAGTGGAATCTATAAATGTCGGATTGTATATAACGACAGTGTTCAATCGATTGAATTCACACCATACCTAATGCGAGAAATCAAAACCTTAAAATTGGTTGAAACTGAGATAGAAACCCTTGTCTATAAGCTTGAAGACCGTAGAGCTTACAATATAGCATATGAGAAAAGGAGTGATTGTGACGATGTATTAATGGTCAAAAATGGCTTTATCACAGATACTTCCTACTCCAATGTGGCTTTGTTTGATGGTAAAAACTGGCATACTCCACGTACTCCATTGCTGTACGGCACAAATCGGGCTGAATTACTCGAAAAAGGTATTATCGTTGAGAAAGATATTAAAGTCTCTGACTTAAAAAACTATCAGAGAATAGCTATATTCAATGCCATGATTGAGTTTGGAGAACTTGTGTTGGACATAAAAAACATCCTGTAACCGACATAAAATCAGGACAATTCTTTTTGACCGTTAGCACTTTTAAACAACGAATAATACTTCCCTTTTTTGGCCATTAGTTGTTTGTGTGTACCCGACTCCAAAACCTGACCTTCCTGAAAGAAATAAATCAAATCAGCCCATTCTACTGTACTCAAGCGATGACTGATAATTACCGCCGTCTTGTCTTTAGATAATTTTCGCAGACCATCAATGATTTGAAGCTCCGCTTCGGCATCCAAAGCACTCGATGGCTCATCCATCAGAATTAATGGAGAATCGCGGTAAAAAGCACGCGCTATGGCAATTTTCTGCCACTGTCCAATACTTAGCTCTTCGCCCCCCTTAAACTGATTACCCAGCAAAGTATTATAACCATCTGGCAACCGTTCAATTACATCAGCAATTCCGGCAGCTTCAGCCGCCTTTTGAGCCTGATCTCTTCTGAAAGGTGACTTGGTACTTCCTAACCAAATATTTTCAATGGCTGAAATATTATATAACGCAAAATCCTGAAAAACAGCGGTAATATTCTCGCAAATCATAGCCTGACCAAGTGTAGCAGCATCAACGTCATCAAAAAGTATTTTTCCTGAATCTGGTGCATAAAATCCGCAAAGAAGTTTTATCATGGTTGATTTTCCAGAACCATTAGCACCTACAAAAGCTACTGTTTTTCCGGCCGGAATTGTCAGGTTTATCGATTTAAGTGCTTCCCGCTTGCTTGATTCGTATTTAAAACTTACATTTTCAAACCTGATTTCCTTTTGAAGAGAAAAACGGTAATTATTTAACGGTGCAATCTTTGCACGTGTTGGCGTATTCAAAAACTGAATAAAATCTTTCAGAAAAGTATTGTCTTCAACTATCGAAGTAATTGATCGGAAAAAATCATTCAAAACCGAGTAACCACGCTGAAAGGCAAAGAAAAACAACACAACAGTACCGATAGATATTTCGTCGTTTATTTTCATAAAGGTAACAAAACCCAGCGAAAGAAAAATTATACTTACAGAAAAAAACTGAGCATAAATACCCATTTTTAGTTCTGCCTTCCTATGTTTTAATTTCTGATCGAAAAGGGTATGTTGTGTATCTGCAAAAAGATTCCTGAAAAAATTAAAAAACCCGAAAAGCTTAAGTTCCTTCGCAAATGGAAAGCCGGTAAGAATACGGTTGTAGTAATACATTTCACGTTCCTTAGTGCTCTGCGACTCCTTCAGTTTATATAATTGCTTTGAAAACCGAAGTCTGACATAAATACCGGGAACTACAGCAATAAATAAAACCAACACCAGATACCAGCGAATGGAAGCAAAAATTCCAACTAAAAACAAGGATGAAGCAACCGATCGTATTCCGGTAAGAAGTTCATTCATAATCTTCAACGGTCTGTACGATGCCTCCTGAACTGCCCGGTGAATTTTATCCTGCTTAGCCGGATTTTCAAAGTTAGATAATTCTAAATCAATATGTTTAGCATGTAGTTTCTGGTAAATATTGTGTGTAACCGATTGAGACATCTTTTCAGAAAAGAAAGAGCTTATTTCTGTCAAAACCGCACTTAATAAAAACACAAGTGCAGTAGCAATAAGCAAAGTCACAAACATCAAATGCTGATGAGCATTATAAGCAGTTGTTACAGTAAGTTGATCAATAAGCGACTTGATACAAACAATAACAACAAAAGGTATAACCCCCTGAAAAACAGAAATTACTGCATTTGTCCAAAGTAACTTACCTGAATTTTCGGCAACTATCGATAAATTCTTTTTAAATGACCGGTAACCGGAAGAAATATTATTTAACTGATTCTTCAGTTGTATTGAAAGGTTGTAAAAAGGAATAAGAATTTTCGAAAAATTATCCGCTTTAAACCGTTGAATCTGCATATATAAACTTTGAGATTTGATAGTACGATTTTTACGTTGAATAGAAGTTATCCGACCAACTAATTCATCATCAGAAAAAAGATTATCCTTATGATGGTTTTTGTCTCCCCTTGCAACAAAAACACGTTGATTATTTTGATGTACAATCTCAATCAGTCGGTGTGCAACGAGCTTTTCGTTTTGTTTGAAAACAATTAAATCACCAACATTCAGGTCATTAGCCGAACATTTTACCACATGACCTAAGTCACCCGCTTTCATGGTTGGATACATGCTGTATCCCTCCATTCGGAAACTCAGAGTATGATTATCGTCCAGTAAAGATTCAACCACATCAAGAATCTGGTCATTTAATTTAGTTGACTTCATTTTCTAAGATAAACTTTACAACACTACTGTCAGGAACAAAGCCAAGATCATACACCGGTATTTTAGAGCATAAATCAGTAAATAAATTCAAACGGGTTTGAATATATTGCTTATCAAAATTATTCTGAATACTAAAAGCCATCATCCTTGTCATGGCAGTTACGCCTGTCAATTTTTTTATCTTATTCACGGGTGAATGACTGATTAAATAAACCGCACTCAAAGGTGCTTTTTTTGAAATATCCACATAATACATAGGTGTATTATATACAAAATAATTATCACCCTGTTTTCGGACAATGAGTCTGTCGTCATTAATAATGCGATTTCGTGCCTCCGACCAGATTTTAGACATTGTGCTTTTTCCAGCACCCGAGAAACCGGTAAAAATACGGGCTTTCTCGCCATCAAAAGCACAAGACGCATGCATCATTACTGCCTCCGAAAACAAAGTCATGTAATTCATAACAATCGGTCCCAAAGGATACTTCAAAGGAAGGAAACTTTCATCATCTGAATTTGTATAAACTTTCCAATTTTTGAAAGATTTATCAAGAATGGCAATCTGTTGGATAGTATCTTTTTTCTGCTGGCTATGTACAACAAAAAGCAAATCATCACCTGTTTTGTAAATAGAGTAGTATTTTTGTTCTTCGTTTTCAGCCTCAAAAACCAAATTATCAGCATTATATAGTTTCTCGGGAATTCCTTTATAACATTGAATTCTTATATCAGCCTCGCGATTATCATCACCTGCCAAAAATGGTTGATAGCCATCCTCCAGTTCAAAAGGCATTTCTGAATTTAGTTCAATCAGGTATTCAGCTATTAGTAATTTACTGCAAAATTGACTTTCACTCATTTGTCAACCGATATTTTTATTGAACAATTTCTGCATCTGATTCAGAAAAGTTTCAATATCCTTTCTGGCTGTTTCGTTATCAATATTAAAATTATCAATCATTAGATTTTCCATATCTGCAACAGATAAATTTTCTGCTGAGTTTTCCCAAATAAACTTTGCAGTTTCGTTCATGGTAAACAATTCGCTCATGTGAGCCACATTTTCAGCTAATGGTACTAGAATCAACTCATTACCGACCTCACGGGCAACAAACTTTGATTTAAGATTGTGTAATTCCTGAATATTCATGATTTTATTATTTGTAGTCTAAATTATATTTCTTTTTTTAATTCTGAAGCAATTTGCAAACAACTTTACTTGTGCAAAGATAAGTTTTTTTTCAATAATTCAATTATAGTACTTATCTGAATTAAATGCGATTAGTTAATCACCATTTTGAACAAAAAAATCCCCGAAATTTCGGGGATTTTTTTGTTCAAAATGGTGATTAACTAATC
>CAIKVR010000364.1 GCA_903830915.1 uncultured Bacteroidales bacterium | reverse complement strand
ATAAACGCAAGTACAGCATCTCTTGACTTGTCAGGTATTGCAGCAGGAAACTACATCGTGGTAGCAAAAATGACGAATGGTCAGTTTTCTACTCAAAAATTCTCAAAAAACTAAATTTCTTCAAAGTCCGCAGTGAATTTCACTGCGGACTTTTTTGCTTTTAAAGCTCAAAAAACACGATATAAATATCTTTTTAAATTAAATAGTATGAATATCAAAGTACCAATTGTGATATTTCTATGCCAATTTTTAACTTTATGTTTAATCGCACAACCAAAAACGCACATAGAAATAAAAGATAATTGGTACTGGTTAAATGGCGAAAGGTTTTTTATCAAGGCCATTGGTTATGAAATTGGTGCCCGTCCGGGACAGCATCCTTACCAAGGCGTGCGATCCGATGATTTGGATTTGCTGAAATTCGATTTAAAAGTGATAAAAGAAGCCGGATATAATACCATCCGAACCTGGAGTCAGTTTTCAGAACCTCAGCTACAACTGGTGCAAAACTCCGGTTTAAAACTGATTATGGGAATTGATATTAGTCCGGATAAAGATTATGGCGACCCGAAATTTGTCAGCGAGTGCGAAGTAAAGCTAATGAAGGTAATGAACTATGCCAAAAAGTACGATTGCATTATTAGCTATCTTATTCTGAATGAGCCACAAACAGATCATGTACATGCGGTAACGGGAAAGGCTTTTGTAGGCTTAATGAAACGATTGACTGAAATTATTCACAAAGAACATATCGGCATTCCGGTGACGATTTCGGCTAACGCCATGATAAGTGATTATATAGACGAAAATATTTTTGATGTATATGCTTACAATTGCTACGACCACTCCGAAGCGCAAACTGCCACTATGGGTTTCAAGGACTATATCAAAGGACTTGTTGACCTGAATGGTCGTACCAAACCGTTTATTACCACCGAGTTTGGTTATTCCGTTTCGCACAAAGGTTTTGGTCGATATGGTGGGCAAACGCTGACTCAGCAGAGCAATGGATTGATTGCCAATTACCGCGATTTACTCGATGCAGGTGCAGTGGGAATGTGTCCCTTTTACTATGCCGATGGTTGGTGGAAAGGCGACGATGCACACTATCATAATGCCGACCAACCCGAAGAATGGTTTGGTTTCTGGGGATACAGCGACGTGAATGATAAATATGGTTCCCCGCGTCCGGTTTGGTTTGCCATGCGTGATTATATGAAAGCATTGATTATCAGTCCGAAGAATAACGACATTTATCAATCCGGAAAAATTCCGTTGGAACTTTTTACGGATAAAGATGTCAGCAAAGTAGAAGTAAAATTGAATGATAAAGTGCTGTTTTCTAAAAATATAACCAAAGAAGGATACTTTGCAGACCAGCTAAATATAGCACCAAAGGGCATTGAAGATTTGGAACTCGGGTTTGAGTTTTACAATAAATCAGGTAAATTACTGAAAACAGAATCCATACTGATTCTGGCATCCGATAAACCGATTGAATTGCCAACGCTGACCATTGAGGTGACACCAGATAAGGACTTGAATGCCGGAAAAATAGCTAGTGTGAAAACCAACATCGTAACCAATGAAAATTTTAAATTGGGTGACGATTTAAGAGTGAGCTACAATACGCATTTAGGTTGGGAAGTTGGTTCACAAGCCATCGTTTCCATCAAAAGCCAACAGGATAAAAAGCTTATTCAAACCGAAAATTTCTTCCCAATTCCTGATAATTGCTGGATAGTAAATGCTTCAGCAGGTATCACCGTTCAATATGGAAAATGCAACTTCAGAATTCACGACCAGAAACTGATTTATCGGGGTGATTGGGCTAAGGAAGTGGGACGGAAATAAGTTTGACGTTTGAGAGTTTGATTTTTCAAGTTTCGTGTTTAATAGTCTTGATTCTTGGCTCTTTATTCTAAAATCTATAAAAATGAACAATACAACACAAAAACTCAGCTTTAAGGAAAAACTCGGCTACAGTCTGGGTGATACTGCCTCACATTTTGTATGGGATATGGTGGGCTTCTGGCTCTTGTTTTTCTATACTGATGTGTATGGTATTTCGGCTGCAGCAGCAGGTACAATTATGTTAGTTGCCCGATTTTGGGACATGGCAATTGACCCTATAATCGGTGTGGTGTCCGACAGGACAAATACGCGTTGGGGGAAATTCCGTCCATATATCCTCTTTGGTGCCATTCCGTATGCCATTCTGGCTATTCTTACCTTCACCACTCCAAACTTTGGTGAAGTTGGAAAGGTTATTTACGCCGGAGCAACTTATGTGTTATTGATGACAGCTTATGCCACAATTAATCTGCCTTATTCGGCTCTTGGCGCGGTAATGACAGATGATACCTACGAACGTGCAGGTTTGAATACGTTCCGTTTTATTGCGGGTTTTAGCGGGCAATTTATCGTTACCGGACTGGCACTGACTCTAGCCAAATATTTTGGAAACGGCAATAAAGCACAGGGTTTTCAGTACACCGTGTTTTTGTTTGCTGCCCTGAGTCTGGTATTTTTCTTTATTACTTTCCAAACTACCAAAGAACGTGTTCAGCCACCTAAAGCACAGAAAAATTCGTTGAAAGAAGACATTGGAAACTTGTTTAAAAATAAAGCTTGGGTTATTCTGGCACTGGTTGGCATTATTTCATTTATCATGTTTGCCATGCAAAATGCAGCCATTGCCTACTATTTTAAATACTATCTGGGTCGCGAAGACAATGTTCAGTTGTTTAATGTGGTTGGTACCGTGGCGCTGATTGTGGCTCTTCCTTTGTCAAAACCTCTTGCCAAACGCTTTGGCAACAAGAATGTTTTTATTGGAAGTTCGCTGATTTCCGGTTTGTTTTTTATTCTGATTTATCTGGCCCGTGTGCAGGATATTACGACTATTTATGTGTTTAATATTATCGCCAAAATGGCCTATGCGCCGGCTGTTCCGTTGCTTTGGACAATGATTGCAGATTCAGCTGATTATGGCGAATGGAAAAGCGGTCGCCGGTCAACGGGTCTGTATTTTTCGGCTGCGGTTTTTGCTCAAAAAGCAGGGTGGGGAATTGGAGCAGCCATTGCCGGCTGGATTCTTACGCTTTCGCAGTTTGTTCCAAACATTGCACAAACCGACACAGCCATTACCGGTATCAAATTGTTGGTTTCGGTCATTCCGGGTATTTTGTATATGTCGTGCGCCATTTTCATGATTTTCTATAAAATCGATAAAAAAACAACCGATCAGATGAAAATAGATTTGGATAAAAGAAGAGAATAAAACAGCTCCCAATCCCCGTAGGGGGACTTTAAGAATAAAACAACTTTCACATAATAATGAAAATGAATAATTTAAACAACAAGAAGGATTCTCTTATTCCCCCTTCGGGGGCTAGGGGGCTTTTATTTATTGGAAACAACCCGGTAATTACCGGAAAACAAGAAGTAGATGGACAATTTGTCCTGATTGATGATGAAAAGTATTACCTGATAAAAAACTACGACTCGATGCAGCCTTTTTTTATCAGTCTGGCAAGCGATTCCAACCATTGGATGTACATTTCGAGCACGGGTGGTTTAACAGCCGGTCGGAAAAATCCAGATACAGCACTTTTCCCATATTACACCGATGATAAAATAAACGAATCAGCCGAAATGACTGGAAGCAAAACTATTCTTCATATTCAGAAGGACGGTAATTGTTATTTGTGGGAACCTTTCTCGCATCGCAACAAAGGCATTTACCAAATTGAAAGAAGTATTGCTAAAAATACAATTGGAAATAAAATTATTTTTAGCGAAACAAATCACGACTTGGGCTTAACGTTCAGTTACAGTTGGATGAGTTCCGACAAATTTGGCTGGGTGAAGAAAAGCAGTTTGAAAAATGATACTGATCGTACAATTGAAGTATTTTTAGTGGATGGTGTGCAAAATGTTTTACCTTCGGGTGTGGATAAAGATACTCAAAATGCCTATTCTACCTTAGTTGATGGATATAAAAAAACTGAATTAGTAGCTAATGCAGGCTTAGCATTATTTCGTATGGAATCTATCTTGGTGGATAAAGCCGAACCAAGCGAATCGCTTCGTGCCAATACCGTTTGGTGTTACGGATTGGATAATCCCTATTTTTTGCTTAGTTCCATGCAGTTGGATGCTTTTCGATGTGGTGAAAAACCAATAACAGAAACAGAATCAAAAGGTGTACGGGGAGCAATATTTGCCTGTGCCGATGAAATATTAGCAGCAAAAGCCGTTCAGGAATGGTATTTTGTAGCTGAAGTAAATTTAGATATAGCTGCAATTAATAATTTGGACAATTTTATTCAAAACTCTGGAAACATTGCCAAAGAAATTGAAAATGATGTGGTAAAAGGTACAGACGCTCTTAACTTCATTATTGAACAGGCTGATGGAGTGCAACATACAGCAGACGAAGCTGGAATGGCACGACATTATTCCAATGTGTTGTACAATGTGATGCGTGGTGGCATCTATGCAGATGATTATAACATTTCCACTGAATTTTTTGGCAAACATGTAAACGTTTTCAACAAAGAAATGTTGGGAAAATATTCCGGATTTATTGCTTCCCTACCAAAAACAATCAATTATTTTGAATTGGAAAAACAGATTATATCACAGAATGACAATAACTTATATCGTATATTTCTGGAATACCTTCCGTTAACTTTCAGCCGACGTCATGGCGACCCAAGTCGTCCGTGGAATCACTTTAATATAAACGTTAAAGATGATGAAGGAAATAAAGTATTAAGTTTTCAGGGAAACTGGCGCGATATTTTTCAGAATTGGGAAGCGTTGTCTTTGTCGTATCCGGGATACATCAATGGTATAATTTCAAAATTCTTAAATGCCACTACTGCTGATGGTTATAATGCCTACCGTATTACCGACAAGGGAATTGAATGGGAAGAAATTGAACCCGATAATCCATGGTCGAACATAGGTTACTGGGGCGACCACCAAATTATTTACCTCGAAAAATTACTTGAAATATCGTATAACCACTTTCCTGACCATCTTCAATCGTGGTTGGATAAGGAAATGTTTGCTTATGCCAACGTGCCATATCGTCTGAAATCATATTCTGAAATTATTGCTGATCCCAAGAACTCGATTCATTTCGATCATAAGCTTCACAAAGCATTACTTAAGCACGAAACTGAACTTGGAGCCGACGCTAAGCTAATTCATAATCAGAAAGGACAAGTTTTGTTGGTTAGTTTCACCGAAAAATTACTTGCCACACTGCTTGCAAAATTGAGCAATTTTATCCCCGAAGCAGGAATTTGGATGAATACTCAACGTCCCGAATGGAATGATGCAAACAACGCTTTGGTTGGTTCGGGTGTTTCAATGGTAACACTTTATTATATGCGGCGTTTTGTGGTATTTGCACAGAAACTTTTCAAACAATCCGCATTGGATAACTTTTCAGTTTCAACCGAAATATATTGGTTTTTTGACGTGATAAACACCTCATTTGTAAACAATTCATTTTTGTTGACTAAGGGTTTTAATAACGAACAGCGCCGTACGATTACCGACGAACTTGGAAATGCCGGCAGCTATTACCGTGAATTAGTTTATAATGGTTTTTCTGAAAAAAAACAACAAATTTCGAAACACGATTTGTTGGATTTCTTTAGCCTGACACTCGATTACCTAGACCAATCAATTGCCGTGAATAAACGTCCGGATAATTTGTATCATGCTTACAATCTGGTTAGTTTTTCTGAAAATAGTGTTGCTATTCGTAATTTGTATGAAATGCTTGAAGGACAGGTTGGCGTGTTAAGTTCCGGCAAACTGAATGTCAACGAAGTACTTGATTTATTAGATGGATTACGGAATAGTTCGCTGTACCGTCCCGACCAAAACAGTTACATTTTGTATCCAAATAAGAAATTACCCAATTTGCTTGATAAAAATAACATATCAGTTGAAGACATTAAAGAAAATAACCTGCTGTCGGAAATGCTGAAAAAAGGGGATTATCGAATTTTAACTACTGACAAGAAAGGACAGTATCATTTCCATTCCGATTTCAACAATGTCAGTTTTCTCCGTAGTAAGCTAGAAAGTGTAAAAACCGAATATCAAACTTCGAACGCAGAATTGAAAACAATTGAAAGACTATATGAAAAAGTATTTGACCACCAGTCATTTACAGGTCGATCGGGGACATTCTACAAATACGAAGGGTTGGGTTGTATTTATTGGCACATGGTATCAAAATTAGTATTGGCAATTGCTGAAAATTTGGAACGTTTCAATAATGAAAAAATAGACCAAATTACTCTCGAAAAGCTAACCTGTCACTATTACGAGGTGAAAGCAGGCATCGGTGCTCACAAATCACCCAAGCTGTTTGGCGCATTCCCATTCGACCCTTACTCACATACTCCTACCATGGCAGGTGTTCAACAACCTGGTATGACAGGCTTAGTGAAGGAAGATATTATCAGCCGATTCTTCGAGTTGGGTGTGTTGATTGAAAATGGATGCATAAGTATAAATCCATTTATTCTGAAATCGGAAGAATTTATTCATTCAGGCAACGAAAGACCGCATTTATCTTTTTCCTATTGCTCTGTTCCTTTTGAATATCAGCAAGATGGTAGAAATGGCATTGAACTAATTTTTACAGATGGAACTAATGAAAAAATAGAGGGTTATTCGTTGAACCATAATCAAAGTCAGTTAGTATTCAATCGGGATAAGCGAATTAAGAAGATTGTGGTAAGTTTGTAAAGATTGCAATAATATCCCTTATAATCATTTGAATGAGAGACGTGTATTGTTTTAAATACTTCAACGACAATTCAAACCTCAAAGACAAAATTTTATTATTGATTTAGATAGAAAGACAATGATTATCAAATAAATTTGTAATTTTGTGTTCGTTGAAACAACCAAATTTATTTTGTGATATGAAGAAGTTTCTTTTAGGTTTAATTCTTATTCAGTTTTCACTGATTCTTCGAGCGACCAATATAGACTCGATGTTTGTAGAACTGGATCAATACATAGCCAAAGGTGATCATTATATAGGTATTAAGGAAAATAAAATCAGTCAGTTGACCATTCAATTCCGAAATTCGCATAAAAATCCTGGTGGTCAGTTAAAGTATAGCGCGGCTCTTTTCGACGAATATAAATCTTATAAATACGATTCGGCCTATTATTATGCTTTGAAAACGCTCGATATTTCTAAAAACCTGAATAATCCGGAAAAAGTAACTGAAGCTAAAACACGTCTTGTGTTTTGTTATCTATCATCAGGTCTGTTTAAAGAAGCATTCGACCTAGCAACGAGCATAAACGTAATAAACTGTTCTCCTGCCGTTAAATTACAATATTACAAAGTAATGGCACGTTTATATTATGATCTGGCTGATTACAACAGCGTCAAACCATTTAAATCTCAATATGATAATCTGGGAATAAGATACAGTGATTCCATTATCTCTTTGCTTCCTGATAATAGTTCCGAAAAACTCAGTTCGCTGGGCTTACTCAAAATGAAACGAAAAGATTATAATGGTGCTGCAGAAGAATTCCAACAGGCACTGGCTATAACCTCAGACAACCACGAATATGCTATTGCTGCTTCGAGTCTTGGGTATATTTATACGGTTACAAATCAAAACGAAGAAGCAACAGTACATATCATTAAAGCAGCCATTGCCGATATTAAATCATCCACCAAAGAAACTGTTGCACTCCGCTTACTTGCTGCCCAATTGTATCAGGAAAAGAAAGATATTAACCACGCATATAAATACATTAAAATTGCCCTGGACGATGCCGTGTGTTACAATGCACGTCACCGAAAAATTGAGATTGGTTCCATTCTACCGATTATTGAAAAGGAACGAATTGATGCGGTGGAACATCAGCGAAATATGTTGATATGGATGGTATCTTTAGTATCCATACTGCTACTGTCGCTTTTAGGTACCACCCTGATTATTTATAAGCAGCTCAATAAAATTAAAGCAGCGCGGCTCACCATTGAAGAACAAAATGAAAAATTGCTTCAGGTAAATTCAGATCTCAAAGAAACCAGTAACATTAAGGATAAATATATTGGACATTTCTTTTATATCAACTATCAGTATATTGATAAGCTGGAGCATATATATCGTATGATAAACAGGAAAGTTGTCACAAAGCAGGCTGAAGAATTGTCCAAATTATTTAAAGAATCCGAACTGGAAAACGACCGAAAAAATATGTACACTTCGTTTGATGAAACTTTTCTGAAACTCTTTCCAGATTTTGTACACGAATTTAAAAAACTTTTTCCTACAGAGGAACAGGAACAAATTCATACCGATGGGATTAATCTTAGCATCGAAATGCGTATTTTTGCCCTTATCAGGTTGGGGGTATACGAAAGTGAGAAAATTGGTAAGTTCCTTAATTATTCTGTTCACACCATCAACACCTACAAATCGAAGGTGAAAAATAAATCCATTATTCCGAACGACCTTTTCGAACAGAAAATAATGGAAATAAAATCTGTGAAATCGGATACCTGATTTTATTGTATGTTGACTATGAGACGATTTTTAATTACTTTGATTGTATTTCTATTGGTACTTTCTGCCTTTAGTCAGAAAGATACTGATTCGCTGTTAAATGTCCTCGACAAAACAGTTGAAAATTATCAACATTATTCTCAATTAAAGGAGGAGAGAATGGATAAACTGAAGGAATCGTTACGAATTACAGTTTCTGAGCCTCTAAAGTACGAAATTTGCGGAAAACTTTATGATGAATACAGTGCATATAAATCCGATTCCGCATTAAGCTATGCCCGCCTGAAACTGCAGATTGCTGAGAAACTGAATGATAAACGTAGTCTGACCGATGCACGCTTAAACCTGGCATCGATTATGGGAACTGCCGGTCTGTACAAGGAAGCTATGGACCTGCTCGGTACCATTAACATAACCACTGCACCCGACCTGAAAGCCTATTATTTCCATATTTACCGTACCATCTACGGTTATATGGCGGATTATACGGTTTCTAGTTTTGAGAAAAAGAAATATGAAAAGATTATTGATGCTTTCCGCGACTCCCTGTTATTGTCGAATCCGCCCAAAACGAGTACCCATGTGATGGTCAAAACCGACCAACTGATTGTCAGTAAGCAGTATGACGAGGCACTGGTTATTCTGCTCAACTATTTCCCTACCATTAAGGAGGATGATTATCACAGCAAAGCAATTATTTCCTACAGTATTGCATTGGCTTATGAAGGAAAAAGTCAGCGCAATCTCGAAAAACATTGGCTTGCACTTTCGGCCATAAACGATATTAAATGTTCGACAAAGGAATATATTTCGCTCCGCAATCTGGCTTTTTTACTTTATGAAGATGGCGATATCGACCGGGCATACAGTTACATGAAGCGTTCGCTGGATGATGCGTTGTTTTGTAATGCTCGCCTCAGAACATACGAGATTTCGCGGATGATGCCGATTATCGACAAGGCCTACCAGCATCAAACCGAGTCGAGGCAGAGACAGATGGTCATTACTATTATCAGTATCAGTATTCTGTCTTTATTGTTAGCTATTGCGGTTTTCTTCGTGTACCGCCAAATGAAGAAACTGGCAGTGGCACGTAAAAATCTGAGTCAGGCCAATGAAAAGCTGAACACGCTTAACAACAGACTTTCTAAAATTAATATTGAACTGAAGGATGCCAACCTGACTCTGTCGGAAAGCAACCTGATTAAAGAAGAATATATCGGACGGTATATGGATCAATGTTCGGAGTATATTGATAAGCTGGATAATTACCGCCGAATGCTTAACAAAACAGCATCGTCGGGTAAAACCGAAGAATTATTAAAGGAGCTTAAGTCGAAAGAGTTTATCGATGAAGAACTGAAAGAGTTTTACAATAACTTCGATATAACCTTTTTGCTGTTGTTCCCGGGCTTTGTCGAGGATTTTAAGAGTCTGCTTATCGACGACGAGTACGTTCAGTTGAAACCCGGTCAGTTGCTCAATACCGAATTACGTATTTATGCCCTGATACGTTTGGGAATTTCGGACAGTGTGAAGATTTCACATTTTCTACGCTGCTCACTTTCAACCATTTATAACTACCGCACCAAAATCAGAAATAAAGCTGCCGGCAATCGCGATGAATTTGAAGAGAAAGTGATGCAAATAGGGCTGGAGTCTGAATAAGTTTTACGTTTCGTGTTTCTTTTTTTTCTTTTTCTTGATTCTTTTTTCTTGATTCTGGTTTTTTGCCTCATTTTCGATTATATTTTCACTACATTTTTCTCATTATTATTATTTATAATGGATTGATATTTAGAATAATAATCCCATTCTACCTGTAAAACCACTACATTTTTTTTTGTTCAAAGATATTCTAACTGTTGTCGTTGTACATTTGCATTGTCGAATGGGCTAATCTCAGAAGACACATTGTCAATCTTAAATTAATACGAAAAGAAATGATGCTAAAGAAGACGAGTATTCTCGGCATACTATTATGGAGTGGTATGTTTTTTTCCATTCCGAATTTGATGGCTCAACAGCTTTCTAAAACCTATGCCGGAACAGTAACTGACACCAAAGGCGAACCGCTGATTGGAGTAAGTATAGTTGTAAAAGGTACAACTACAGGTTCAGTAACAGATGTAAACGGTAAATTCAGTTTGCAAACTCCGGTGCCAAATCCGTCATTCACTTTTTCGTACATTGGTTACGAAACCAGCCTAATCAGTCCGAAACCCTCCGAAATACTGAAAATTGAACTCCATGAGACCAATAAACAACTTGAAGATGTGGTTGTGGTGGGATATGGAACACAACGCAAAAAAGATTTGACCGGTTCTGTTTCAACAGTAAAAAGCAGTGATATTAAATCATTACCTGTTCCGAGTGTGAGCGATGCATTGCAGGGACGTGCAGCAGGTGTGCAGGTAATTTCGTCAGGTACACCCGGTTCTGATGCCACTTTCCGTATTCGTGGAATCGGGACTATTAATGACGCCAATCCTCTGGTGGTTATTGATGGATTTCCAATCGATGGCGGTTTAAATCAACTAAACATGGAAGATGTGGAATCTATTCAGGTATTGAAAGATGCTTCAGCGACAGCCATTTATGGTTCACGAGGTGCAAACGGAGTAATCATTATTACCACCAAACACGGAACAGGAGGAAAATCACAACTAAATTTCAACTATTCTTATGGTATCCAGACGGCAACAAATGTACCTAAAATGCTTAATGCAAGCCAATTTGCAACATTGCATAATGAAATGCTGGGAAATGCCGGTCTAAGTCAAAATCCTGAATTTGTCGACCCAGGCAGTTTAGGTGCCGGCACAGACTGGTTAGCTGCATTTTTTGGCACAGCACCCATGCAAAATTATTCGTTGAATTATTCGGGAGGATCTGATAAATCAACGTATTATGTGTCCGGTAATTATTTCACACAGGATGGGATAGTGTTGAACACCGGTTTTAAGCGCTTTACTTTCCAACTGAACACCGACAATAAAATAACTTCCTTTCTACGATTTGGAAATAATCTGACTTTGAATCACGATATCAAAACCAATGGTAATTACAGCATTCGTAACACCATGTTGGCTTTACCAACCCAGCCAATTTATCACGATGATGGAACTTATACAGGACCGGTTGGACAGCCTATTAATTCAGGCGATATTACCAATCCGATAGGTGCTGCAAAAACAGTGGAAAATTCAACCAACGGTTATAACCTGATGGGGTCTATTTTTGCAGAATTGCAACTAATGAAAGAATTAAAGTTTAAATCAACATTCGGAATACAGGCCAATTTCTGGGATTCACGTACCTGGTCACCAGAACATGCGTGGGACACCAGTGTTCAGCTTCAATCTTATCTGGGCGAACAATATAACAAGAACCTGACGTGGTTGTGGGATAACACCTTTACTTATGATAAAACATTTGGTAAACATAAGTTAGGTGTAATGGCCGGAACGAGTGCTCAGGAAAACAGATACGATTTTATGAACGGTTCTATCCAGAATTTTGCAAGTGATATAACTCAACAACTCAATAATGGTATTTTGTTAGCTAAAGTAGGAGGTACAACTTCAAGTTGGTCAACATTTTCGTATATGGGTCGTGTAAATTATGCCTATGCTGATAAATATCTGTTTACCGCCACATTGCGTCAGGATGGTTCGTCCCGCTTTGGTGAAAAGAATAAATACGGATTGTTCCCTTCGGCTTCGGCAGCATGGCGTATTTCGGAAGAAGATTTCTTCAAATCCCTCACTTTTGTGAACGATATGAAAATTCGTGCCGGATATGGTGCAACTGGAAACCAAAGTATAGGTAATTATTCATTTGCCTCATCATTAAACACCATAAAATACAACTTTAATAATAACGTGGTTTCTGCAGTAGTGCCAACTGTCATGCCAAACCCCTATGTACAATGGGAACAACAAAAGCAAGGGAATGTTGGTATTGATGCTACCATGTTCAATCAACGGGTGGAAGTAACTGTTGACGCCTATTTGAAACAAACCGACAAAATGTTGGTTCCAATGGTGGTTCCTGTTTCAACCGGTTATTCAGATATTTATGTTCCGTCAATCAATGCAGGAACTATGGAAAATAAGGGTATTGAATTCACTATAAATACGAAGAATCTGACCGGTGATTTGAAATGGAATACCATGTTTAACATTTCGTTTAATGCCAACAAAGTAGTAAGTATAAACGATACAGTACCCATGTCAAGTGGAAGTATCGGTCTAAATCAGAATCTGGCATTAATTAAAGCCGGCTTACCCATCAATGAATTCTATGGTTTTGTGACCGATGGTCTGTTCCAAAACCAACAGGAAGTTGATAATCATGCCATACAGGTTCCCGGCAATGACCCTTACAACCGTACTTCACCCGGAGATATTCGCTTCAAGGATTTAAATAACGATGGTGTAATTAATGATAAAGACCGCACCTATTTAGGAAATCCAAATCCTTCAATCACTTTTGCAATGAACAATACGTTCTCTTACAAAGGATTAGATTTATCAATATTCCTTCAGGGAGTTGCCGGCAATAAAATTATCAATGCCAATCGTGTCTGGAGTGAAGCTATGGATGTGGCTCAAAACCAAACTATTGCCACACTAAACAGATGGACAGGCGAAGGCACAAGCAACACGATGCCAAGAGCCATTTTTAACGACCCGAACAAAAACACGCGACCTTCAGACCGATACGTTGAAGATGGATCTTATTTGAGAATTAAAAATGTTACCCTGGGTTATACCTTTCCTAAATCAATTTTGAAAAAAGTACAACTTTCGACAGCCAGATTTTATATCTCGGCTCAGAATCTGTTTACCATTACTAAATACACTGGATTTGATCCGGAAGTAGGAACAAGTGGAATCGATAATAGTGTATATCCGGTAACACGAACCATAAGCGTAGGCGTTAACTTAGGAATCTAATTGATTTACATTTAATTAATTTACAATTTACAATTAAATCATGAAACTCATAAAATTTATTTCCATTGCAATTGTAGCTGTTTTATTGCCTGCTTGTAGCGATTTCCTAAGCAAAGTACCGGAAGACAGTATTAATACTTCCAATTTTTTCCTTACTGAAACAGATGCTAATGCTGCTATCAATGGGGCTTATCAACCTCTACAATGGCCAAAATTGTATAATATGCGCATGTGGACTACCGATATTATGGCCGGCAACAGCATTGTAGGTGCAGGTGGTGGTACCGATGGTATTGAAACTCAGGACGAAGCAAATTTCGTTACCGGTACTGACAATGCAGGTGTGCTGGACATGTGGCGTGGACCATGGCCCGGAATTTTACGTTGCAATATTATTCTTCAGAAAGTTCCTGGAATGACTATCAGCCAGAGTCTTAAAAACCGCGTATTAGGCGAAGCTTATTTTTTACGTGCTCATTACTATTTTATTTTAGTACAGTTCTTTGGCGATGTTCCACTGGTGCTTCAACCCGTTACGCCCGGTGATGATCTTCGTCCGTACAGAACAGCAAAAGCTGATGTTTATACGCAAATACAATCCGATTTAAGCTCGGCAATAAGTCTGCTACCTCAGAGAGAACAATATTCTGGTACCGATATCGGACGTGCTTCAATAGGTTCGGCAGAAGGTATATTGGCTAAAGTGGAACTTACGCTTGGCAATTATCAACGTGTTATCAGTCTTTGTGATTCTATCAGAGATTTAGGTTATGCATTAAATACTAATTATGCTGACAACTTCAATCCGGCAACTGAAAACTCGGTTGAATCACTTTTCGAAGTACAATATGTTGGTGGTGCAGGTATGGATTTTTGGAGCAATGAAAATCAGGCATCGTGGTTAAGTGCATTTACCGGTCCACGGGGCTCGAATATGGTAGCCGGTGGATGGGGTTGGAATCAACCGACTGCAGAATTTGTAAATGCTTACGAAACAGGCGACAATCGCAAGGATATTACTGTTTTCTATCAGGGTTGCCCTAAATTTTCCGGTTTGGATTATAGTAAATCGTATTCTACAACCGGATTTAATTTAAGGAAATTCTTAGTTCCTTTATCCGTTTCGTCAACCTATGATAACAGCCCATTGAATTTCCCTGTTCTTAGGTATGCCGATGTTTTGCTAATGAAAGCTGAAGCTCTTAATGAATTGGGACAAACTGCCCAAGCACAACTCTTAGCAACTGATAATAATGCCACGCTCAACAAAGTACGTGTTCGTGCCGGATTACTGAATGTTACAGGATTAAACCAAGCTGATTTGCGTGAAAAGATTTTACATGAACGTCGGATGGAATTGGCTTTTGAAGGTCAACGCTGGTTCGATTTAATTCGGGTAAAAGGAGGACAATATGGTATTGATTTTCTTCATTCTATCGGAAAATCGAACATGAGTTCGAAGTACCTGCTTTTCCCGGTTCCGCAGAAAGAACGCGATGCTAATCCAAACCTGACTCAGAATCAGGGATATTAAATCAATTTATAATGCACAATTCATAATTTAAGACATGAAACGAATAAATTTAAATAGTATTTTTTTACTTGTATTTTTGCTTACAACAGCCCTTTTTACATCCTGTGAGCAAAATTTGCCCGATGATGTGCTAAAATCCGGCCCGCTTGCTGTAACTGCCACCAAATCTGAACTGGTGCTGAATCAGAAGAACAGCTTCACGACCACTGCCCTGAATTTCAGCTGGACAACCGGAACAAATAATGCTACAGGTGCATCAATGTCCTACACGCTACAACTCGACATAAAGGGGAATAATTTTTCGAAAGCACTAAGTCAGAATCTGGGTAAAGGAGTTTACTCGCGCAGTTTTACGGTAGAAGAACTGAATGACAGTCTGCTTAGTCACTGGAATTCCACTCCCGGAATTGTTGCCGAACTGGAAGCCCGGGTTGTATCAACCATCTATTCAAGCCCGCAAACCACCGAAGTATCACCGGTTATCAACCTGAAAACTACTCCATATCAGCCCGTTAGCAAAACACTTTATCTGTACGGTACTGCATCTCCTAAAGGCACAGATTTGAATAATGCACTCAGACTTACCCCTCAAACTGACCCCACCGTATTTGTTTATCAGGGAATGCTCAGTGCCGGAACTCTGAAGTTTATAACCACATCTGGTCAGGAAATTCCATCGTACAATATGGGCGCAGATACTAGCAAAATCGTTTATCGCAACAATGCCGGTCAGGCAAATACGCTGTTTTCAATCAAATCGGCAGGCGTGTATCGGGTGGAAATAAGTTTACTTGACCTTACAGCTTCCATTACAAAAATAAATTATCCGGCATACAGCGAAGTTTATCTTGCCGGAACAGCTGCACCAAACGGAACCGATTACAGCAAAGCTACCAAGCTTATCCAGAGTGCAACCAATCCTTTCGTTTTCACTTATCAGGGCGTACTCAAAGCCGGAACCTTCAAATTCCCGGTAAATACCAATGCCGATGGAAATCAGGATATGTTTATGCGTACCGATGATACTCATTTTTACACTCATCAGGGCGGAACCGCTGGCGATGACCAATGGACTATTGCCAAGAAAGGATTCTACACTCTTACGCTGAATCAGCAGGATAATACCATTACAATTTATCGGGAAAAATTATTTATGGTAGGAGATGCTACATCCATTGGTTGGACTATTACAAATGCCATTCAAATGACTGAAGATGCCTTAGATGGCTGTATATTTAGCTATACAGGACCAATGCTTGCCGGCGGATTCAAATTTCCGGTAAACCGGAATTCAGACTGGGGACAGGATATGTATATGCGTACCGACGATACTCACATGTACCGGCACATTGGCGGACAGGCTGATGATAAAAAATGGACAATCACTACAGCCGGAAATTATGTGATAACAGCCAATATTGAAACTCTAACATTGAGTTCAGTAAAACAATAAGTTTATTTAGCTGACGTACAAAGGCTTGGCATGTAAAATTCAGGCATGCCTGCCTTTCAAAAAAAGAAATAATTAAAACTCAATTTATAATCTTTAAAATTAAATTCTAATGAAAACAACTTTACTTTCTCGTTTTGCAGCTTTATTAATATTCAGCGCAATGGCATTTAGCAGTATAAATGCCCAAAATCCAATGTGTATGATTGGTGATGCTACCAAATACGGATGGGACAAAGACAAATCATCTCCGTTAACTCAGGATGGTGTAAATCCTTCTAAATTTTATTACAATGCTTATCTGAATGCCGGAAGTTTTAAATTTCTAAAACAAAACTCCGATTGGGTGCCAAGCTGGAATAAAGGGGCTACTGAAACTGCAGTACTAAAAAGACTTACTTTAAACGACCCTGATGTTTCTTTTTCAAACGCAATAGCGGGAAATTATGCAGTTGTATTAGATACTGCAGCATTAACCCTTAGTGTAACACCAATGAGTGAACCAACTGCAATTATGTTCAATACTATTTTTATGGTAGGCGGTGCAGCTCCAAACGGTTGGGACTTAGGAAAAGCAACCGAATTGACCAAAAATCCAACGAATCCATTTGAATTCAGTTACACCGGAGCATTAGTAGTAGGCGAAATCAAATTTCCGGTAAACCGCAACTGGGGCTGGAATCAGGATTTCTTTATCAAAGCATCGGACACCCAAATGCAATTAGTGGCAGGTGGCGATGTAAAATGGAACATCAGCACAGCAGCTAATTATAAGGTTACGATTAATATAAATACGTTGGCAATCAGTATTGTAAATCTGACTACAACTGTAAACGAAACATTGACAAAAGAATATCCATCATTAGTATCAAATGTTGTTAGTGATCAATTAAAAGTTGAAAATACCAGCAACTTCAACTATAGGATTTTTAATGTTACCGGAGCTTCAGTTTTAGCTGGAAATTCTGAAAATGGAATTATCAATGTTTCTAATCTCAACAAAGGAATCTACCTTTTGAAGGCTGAAAATAAGACTTTCAAATTTACAAAAAACTAAAACATGAATTACCTCCTGCTATAAACAGTGGGAGGTAATTTTAATGGCCTTATTCTTTTGTTACAATAAATCAGAATACATACTGGTTTCACCTTCATACTGGCTTATTTATTAGTTAAAAAATAAGTAACTTATATTGTGCTAAATAACCAAACACAATTCATCCTTATACTCTAATCAAATTATTTCGTTCAATCAATAAAAATGAAATTATGAAAACAACAAAAATCATACAACAGCAACTTTTTGCTAATACAAGATTACTTTTCGGACTTATTATGTTGTTTGGATTGCTAACATTTACCAAGGCTCAAACTACAGTAACTTATACACAACAAGTTGCAAATTATTACTCTAACTTCAATTCAGGAGCAACATTTGGTAATCAGGGCGCTTATCAGGTAGTGATGACAGCCCACGTTGCAGCTCCAAAACAAGTTGTTGCATGGCGAAAGTTCAGAACTGATGCCTCAGGAACTAATACAAGTGACAGAAGTATGCAAATTGGTGACCAGTTTGTAGTTACCCTGTCTGCCACCAGAGCGTATGGTCAAATTGGTTTTTCTTTACTAGCATCGCCTTCTACGGGTAGTTTTGCAAACAGGGAAAGTAATTACGCGGTTTCTGTGTATTTGCCTGGACCACTTTACAATGCAGGTTCATGGACAAACTACTGGACTGTGAAATCAAGTGGTGGAACAACGACTGCTGCAACATTTGGAGGAAATCAAAGTCCGACATGGAAAAACTTCACTTTTACACTCACACTTGTTGCTACCAACCGAATGAATATTACAATAACTGACGGTACAAACACAGCAAATTTCTATGATGTACAACTCAATACTTCAAACCCGATTACTGATTACAGCATCTATCAGGAAGATGACTGGGATGGTGGTGGAAATATGGGTTGCTATTGGGGATTAGGTGTCGTTGGTACGCAACATACTTTAACCGACAAAGGTGCTATATCATTGGGTTCAAGCAATAGTAGCTTTAGCGTTTCAGGAGTATTGACTAATGGTTTTGCCGCAAACAGCACAACAACTTCTGTAAATAATTCACTTACAAAAGTCGGTACAGGCAACATTACTTTGTCGGCTGCCAATACATATTCAGGAACAACTCAGATTGATGGTGGCTCATTAATATTAGGAATAAACAATGCTATTCCTTCGGGAGCATCAGGTGTTCAAAGTGCAGTAACATTCAATGGTGGCACATTAAGCACCGGAGCAACTTCTGCCGGATTTAGTAGCGGTACAAGCACTTATCCAATGGGTGCATTGACTGTTACAACCGGAGGAACCATTTCATTGGCTGCAACCAGCAGTTCACAAAATCTGTATTTTGCCAACAGTTCTGCTGCAACTTGGGGTGTGGGCACATTAATAATTAATGGTTGGACTGGCACAGTAGCTGGGACCGGCACAAACGGGCATATTTTCGTAGGTAATTCTGCAACAGGCTTAACTGCCGCTCAATTGACAAAAATAATTTTTACCGGATACAGCGGACATGCCATGTTGTTATCAACCGGCGAATTGGTACCGCTTATCAGTCCTATGTATTTCAGTTCTGGAAATTTTGTTTCTCCAAACAGTTGGTCTGAAACAAGTTCGGCTGCAATGACTGCCATGACCGGTAAAAGCCCAACGAATAATACAACGTATTATATTTCAACGAATTCAAATAATACCGGTTCTGATTATTTTAAATTTTTTAGCAATATAAGCGGAAGCGGTTCGTATTATGGCCCAGCTGCCAATGCCTCTGAAAATTTATCAACTGCTTTTGCTATGTCAACAGCAAACAGAGCTGCAGGTGCTTCTTATTATATTGCAGGTACAAGCGGGGTTAATTATTTTGTCAAAACTATTGGTACGACCACAAGTAATGCTTCGGCAGTTGTATTTAATCTGGGAGCAAGCGGTGTGGTAAGAACTGTATCATCGGTTACTCAAAGTCCGTCAGTGAGCAGTGTATATGCCGGATATGCCAGCACTGTTACAGCCACCATTTCGGGGGCATTTACCGGAACTCAGATTCCTTATCTGCGTTACTCAACCAGTTCTACTTTTACTACTTCCACTGTTGTTTCCATGGCTGGCTCTGGAACAACTTATTCTGCCAATATTCCTGCAGGAACTAATGTGGCTGCAACTCCGGTTTATTATTATGTATTTACATCGGGAAGCGGTGGTACAAATCCGGCTGCCGATGGTTCTGATGCGGATTTATTCTCCATCAATTACAACGATAATGCTGGTACAAACTATTCCTACACGCCTATTGCAGGTAGTCCTGATATAACTTTCAGTGTTTCAAGTCCCGGTTCTGGCTCATCGGGTTATGTTGGAAATATTGTTACTATTACCGGAACAAATCTTTCGGGCGTAAATTCACTTAAAGTGGGCGGAGCAAGCGGAATAGTCGTTTCATCATTTACAGTTGTAAATCCAACTACGATCACTTTCAATGCCATTGATGCCACAGGTACTCTATGGCTGACCGATGGTACAGCTACTGCAACAAGTGCTGCCACTTATACAAACCTCGGTTATATTTCCACAGCTAATGGTGATTGGAATACCGGTTCAACCTGGTTGGGAGGAGCAATACCTTCAGCAGCTTCAGCTGTCCAAATTGCCAATGCGGTAACGTTGAATGCTACTGCAACAAACAATCCTGTTTCTGTAACCATAAATTCAGGAAAAAGTTTGACATTGGGAACTTCAGGCGCATTGACTATTAATGCAGGTGGTTCGCTAACTAACAACGGTACTGCAAGTCTGGGAGGTGTCGGACTAGTTACTTTTGCCGGAACTGCAACCATTACGGGAGCTTCAACTTTTAATAATCTGACTTTGAATGGTACAACTACCCTGAACAATGCTCCTACGGTGAATGGAACATTAATCATGAATAGCGGAACAACCTTATTGACCAATTCTCCGGTTTATGGTTCGGCAGCAATATTAAACTACAATCTGAACAACGGTTATGTAACCAAATATAACCAAAGTTTAGAATGGCCGGCTTCAGCAGGTCCGTCCTCTGTAATATTAAGTTCAAATTCCTGGATTCAACTAACCGGAGACCGTTCATTGACCGGTGATCTGACAATTACAGGTGGTGCGTTGCAAGCCCACGGGGCACTTCGTACATTGACAATGAGTGGCACAACACAAACCATAAACTTATCGGGTGGTGCAGTTTATGGAACTGAAAATGGAACTAATAACGATTTACAACTCACGATTGCATCGGGCAGTACAACAACGTTTACGGGTAATGCTACTGCAAGTGCCGATGATGAAAAGAAATTCTTTAATATCAATGTAAACAGTGGTGGCACATTGGCACTCAGTCGGGGTATATTATGTAAACATGGCTCATTTACTGTAAACGGTACATTGCAAATAAATTTAAATGGATATATTCAAAGTAATAATACCACCAACGGAGCATTAGCTACAACAAATGCTGCAGCAAACTATTCTTCAGGCGGGTCAATTGTTTATAACACAGGCGGATCATTTACCGTAACTGATAAAGAATGGCCTACAACTAATTATCCATTAAATGTTACAATACAAAATCCGGGTACTACAGTAGTTTTAAATAATTCCAAAACTATAGGTGGTGATTTAAGTATTGCTTCAGGAGCAATATTGGATTTAGGTGCTTATACAGCCAATAGGGGCTCTTCCGGTGGAACATTAACCGTTGCTGGTACAATGAATCTGGGCGGAATAAGCGGTGGTCAGACAGGAAGTAATTTTCCTATAAATTTTTCAACAGTAACGATAGATGGTACTGTAAATTACAACGCAGCAACCGGTGGACAAACAATATATACAACACCGGTTTATACTACTCTTGCTATTGGAAATACAAGCGGGACTCAATCAGTTGCAGGCAATCTTACTGTTTCTAATTTAACTATAAATAGTTCTGGTTCACTTTTAATTGCCGCAGGCAAGCAATTAACTGTAAGTTCAACCATGAGTAATGGAGGAACATTGAATTTATTATCAGATGCTACAGGTACAGCTACCATACTTACTCCTGCCAGTATAAGTGGTTCAGGAACAGTGAATGTAAAGCAATATATGGAATCTTCCCGAAACTGGTATATGAGTTCACCTGTTTCAGGAGCATCATCTTTACCAACGGTAGATACAGGTACACCAACTTTCTATTCGTACACCGAAAGTGATGCAAATCAGGCAACAGGAGTCAATGGATATGCTGCCGGTGCAGTTTGGAATACGGTAAGTGCAGGAACCATGGCCATTGGAACGGGGTATATTGTAAAACCGAGTATTACCTCTACTCTAACCTTTACAGGAACCGGACTGAATACAGGTGATCAAACTGTAAGTGGGTTGACTTATACCTCAGCCAATCCAAAACATGGTTTTAATCTGATTGGGAATCCTTATCCATCGTATGTCAACCTGGCAACATTCACCTCCATAAGTGATACCGTTCATTTAGAATCTTCTTATTGGTTGCGTTCAAGAAATGCCGGGAATAGTGCATATGTTTTTGATACCTATAATCTGAAAACCCCTGCAGCTTCTATTTCACTTAGTGGAAAACCACTTGTAGGTGTTATCTCACCTATGCAATCATTTTGGGTACGTATAAAGAATGGATTCAATTCCGGTTCCCTTACTTTCCGAAATAGCAAACGTTCACATATTGATGATAGTAATAATATTTTGCGTGTACCTGTTGCAAAAACAATGACTCAATCCTTGCTGCGTTTGCAGGTATCCAATGGTCTTAATTATGACGAAACGGTTTTATACAGTAATACAGATGCTTCCAATGGGTTCGATGATTATGATTCGCGTAAATATTCTAATGGATCTGCATCCATTCCGGAGATATTTACCACAACTGGCAGCGACCAGTTGGCCATTAACGGCATGAATTCAATACCTTATGACACAGAAATACCGCTTGGCTTTTCAACAGGTTCAATAGGAAATTTCAGCATCAAAGCATCTCAGATATTGAATTTTGATAGAGGAACTCAGGTTATTCTCCGTGATAAATTGTTTAATGCAGAGCAGGATTTGACTGCATCTGATTATACTTTCAACTCTGATATAAGTGAAACAACCAATCGATTCTCTCTTATTTTCAAAGCACCATCGGTGTCTACCGGAATTAGTAATTATTCGAATAATAATGTTTGGATTTACAAAAATGCGAATAATCAGATAATGTTGAATGGAACTCCAACTAGTGAAAGCTCTGTTTCGGTATACAACATATCAGGTCAGAAAATGATAGTACAGAAATTGACTGAAAAGAATACTTTACTACAATCACAGCTTGATGGAGGAGTTTATTTAGTAACATTGAAAAACGCGGGGAAAACAACAACAGTGAAAATAATAATTGATTGATTTTTAAATAAACCGTAACAACTTTTTCCGGGTAATTTCCTGTCTGTACTAAAGAGTTGCAGACAGGAAATAATTTTAAAAAGATAAAATAAATCAAACCTAAATCTTCAAAAAATAACCATTGAATGAAAAATAATATCAAATCAATAATTTCCTCTTTATTGCTATTAATTTCTACGAATCTAATTTCTCAAAACCCTGTAAATCCATATAAAGCACCACTATACTGGGATGTTTATGAAAATAATTATCTACAGGAAAAAGCAGGTGTTGCGAATAATTATATTTCAGAATCCGATTTCCTGGCTAATATTAATTGGGTGGATACAAATTTGAAAAATTGTGGTTACACTATGGTTTGTGTTGATGGCTGGGGTGATGTAATGAGCTATGACCAATACGGATATCGTACCAAACATTCGTCGATGTGGGCACATGATTATGCCTGGTGGTCTTCATTTCTGCAAAGTAAAGGAATGACACTCGGAATTTATGACAATCCACTTTGGGTAAATAGTAACGCTGCCAATGCTGGTGCAAAAGTTATTGGAACAAATATTTTACTTTCAAGCTTGATAAATACTTCTGAAAACGCGAAATGGTTTACTTGGCTTCAGGTTGACCGACCGGGAGCTAAGGAATATGTAAAAGGATGTGTGCAACACTACGCTGATATGGGAGTGAAGTATTTTCGGGTCGATTTTCTATCGTGGTATGAAAGTGGCTGGGACAGATATTTGGGAACAGTCGGACCTGTTCGCACCCTTGCCAATTACCAAACCGCATTACAATGGATACATGAAGCCTGTGATGCAAACGGAATGTTTCTGAGTTTGGTTATGCCGAATCTGAATAACGATGGTGTTACCGAACAAAAATACGGTCACATGGTCAGAATTGACGAAGATTGTTCAGAAGGTACATGGACACGGTTTAGCGATAATGCCCGTGGCGTTAAACGTAACGGTTGGTCACAGTATGCTAATCCATTTGATGGATATAGCTATTGGTCGAAAATAGCAGGAAAAGGAAAACTGATTCTCGATGGTGATTTTATCCGCTTGAATACCTACAGTAATGATGAAGAGCGTAAAACTGTGGTTTCGCTACACCTGATGGCCGGAGGGCCGGTTTCAGTTGCCGATCAGTATAATACAATTGGAAATTCACTCTGGATTTATCAGAACGCAGAATTGCTTGCCTTAAATCAGGATGGTTTTGTCGGGAAACCCTTATCCGGTGACCCTACCAATGTATTGAGTCAGGTTTGGAAAGGACAAATGAGTAACGGCGACTGGATTGTTGGTTTTTTTAATCGGGAAAACAGTTCTCAAACACGTTCCATCAATCTGTCGACAGATTTAGGACTTAGCGGAAATGTTTTTGTCCGCGATTTGTGGAGTCATTCTGATGTTGGAAGTGTAAGTTCATTGAGCAGAACAGTTGCTACAAATGCCTGTCAGGTTTTCAGAATTTCGGCAAATACAACTAAAGTTGCTTCACCTGCAATGAGTGAAAAGACCGGAACATTTTCCGGTGGATGTATAGTAAATCTCACAACTTCCACAGTCGGAGCAAGTGTTTTTTACACGCTTGATGGAACGACTCCATCAACTTCATCCAACCCATTTACAAAAGCAATTCTTATTTCGTCGAATACAGTCATAAAGGCAATTGCCGTAAAATCGGGCATGGAAAATTCATTTGTTAGCTCCGAAACCTATACCGTTTCAACAATTGCTCCACAAGCTGCAATGTTTGTCGGCGGTACATTTAATGCATGGAATCTGCCAGCCAATCCGCTGACAAATACCGGAGGAAATAACTGGATAAGTAGTACGGTTGCACTACAAACCGGTAGTTATCAAATGAAATTTGCCAATACATCCAACTGGACAGGCATAGACTGGGGTAATGCTACCGGTCTTTCAGGAACCTGTCAAATCACAACAGGCGGTTTGCCAAATGTAATTTTCACCATTCCAACAGCAGGAAATTATACATTTTCATTTAATGATGCCATGTTAAATTATTCAATAAATAATGCGCTGACTGCTTACGTGCCAGCAAACAACAATAAGATTAAAGTAAATTATAACAGCACAGATGGGAAAATTTATGTACAGTTGCCTACTAATCAATTTTCGGAAACTGAACTCATTAATTTAAATGGACAACGTATTTATCAGGGCAAATCATCCAATGCAGAATTCAGCATATCACTTAATAAGTCCCTGGTTAGTAAAATTATATTAATTCACATCGTATCAGAATCACTAAACTACATTGAAAAAATCATCCTTTAATAAAACAATATTATGAAACGTTTCCAACTATCGCTGATATGCATCTTGTTGTCCATTTCAATGTTTACATCAAGTTGCAAAGGTACTACTCCCGATGTAACTCCCGATGCACCTGCTAATACAGCAACTCCGACCTTCAGTAATTTAAGTATTCTGACTAATAAAGCAGTGTATAAACCCGGTGATGATATTACTTTCTCGATGGATATTTCGACTTTACCAACCGGAGCGAAAGTAAGGTATAAATACCTGAATACGGTTATTTCTGAAGCTACTGTAAGCACTTCAAGCTGGAAATGGACCACTCCTTCTGATGATTTTCGTGGTTATACAGCCGAGGTTTATGCTACTGCCAATAACATTGAAACGATTTATGCAGTTACCGGAATAGATGTTTCATCGGTTTGGACAAAATTTCCACGCTATGGTTTTATTTCGAAATACCCGATACTCGCTCAGACTACTGTCGATTCAGTTATTTCAAATCTGAACCGTCTGCACATCAATGGTCTTCAGTTTTACGACTGGCAAAACAAGCACCATAAACCCCTTCCTGTGGTAGGTTCAACTCCACTTACAAGTTGGAAAGACATTGGAGGGCGTGATAACTATTTTGCAACTATTCAGCAATATATCAGTTCGGCTCACGGACGTGGAATGAAAGCTATGTTCTATGATTTGGTATACGGAGCATGGGAAAATGCCGAAGCCGATGGTGTGGATGTGAAATGGTACATTTACAATGATATTACGCATACCAATCGTGATTTTTTTGCCCTGAGTTCACCTTTTTTGAGCAACCTTTACCTGCTCGACCCTGCCAATACCGGTTGGCAAAACTACATGGCCGCCGAAGTAAACAATGTGTATAAATACTTGGCATTCGACGGCTATCACATGGACCAGGTTGGTGATCGTGGCACACGATTCCGTTACGATGGAACAAATGCCTATCTGGCAAATGCGTTTAAACCTTATATTGATGCCATAAAAGTTGCTGCACCCACCAAATTTAATGTGCTGAATGCGGTGGCTCAATATGGCCAATCCGGAATTGCCACCTCAACATCCGATTTCTTATATACCGAAGTCTGGTCGCCATCCGAGAGTTATAACGATTTGGCTAATATTATCAAGCAGAATAATACCCTATGTAATAATACCAAAAATACGGTGGTGGCTGCTTATATGAACTACGATATGGCAAGTACTCTGGGTTATTTCAATACGCCTTCGGTGTTGACAACCGATGCTGTGATTTTTGCTTTCGGTGGTTCGCATATCGAAATGGGTGAACACATGCTTTGTCGGGAATATTTTCCAAACAGCAGCCTTACGATGAAGGACGATTTGAAAAAAGCATTGATTAATTATTACGATTTTTCGGTAGCGTATGAAAATCTGTTGCGTGATGGAGGTACATTCAACACAGTATCACTGGGTTCAATCGATTCAAAAATTGCCATTTCAAACTGGCCTGCTTCACTTGGAAAAGTCGCAATTTTCGGTAAAAAGGTTGATACCCGTCAGGTGATTCATTTAATCAATTTCAGCAATGCAACCACTCAAAAATGGCGCGATAATACAGGCATTCAGGTAATGCCTGCATTGGTAAAAGATGCGAAAGTTGTTCTGACTTCCGATGCTAACGTGAAGAAAATATGGATTGCCTCGCCCGATGTCAATGGTGGGGCTTCGCGTTCACTTAATTTTACTCAACTGGCAAATAAGGTGAGTTTTATTATACCGGAATTGCGTTACTGGGATATGGTTGTTGTTGAATATTAGTTGATTAGTAGTTGGTTGTTAATTAACAAACTAGGAGTGTCAGCCTAGACGCAAATTTACAATTAAAACCCACTTTAAGTTGACTATAAAAGTGTTTATTCGCAAAATTTTGTGTGATTAAATTGCAACAATACACATTTAAACAGGTTTGGGTATGCTGTGGTTTTATATCATAGCGTATATAAAATGATATGAATATCTACAGAATATTCTTACTTGTGCCGAATCTATACTGTACCTGTACTGTAATTATAATGTATTTTTTTAATAAATATTTCATGGATAATTAATATATAATTCATATCTATTAATTATGGAATATATACGGTTTATGTGTGGATTATATATGAATTATATTTGTATTATTACCGAATATGGTATAGAACAGGATAGGTACAAGAACGGTACGAGAATTAAAAAAGAGGGTATAATATGGGAAGAAATCGTAAGCTCTAATTTTTCAGCAAAGGTTTCGTTAAAAATTAAATTAATATTTTAATTCACTTGAATTTTTATTTACGATTTTCTTTGTCTGGAAACTAATCTGTAAAATAGAATAAAATTATTGTCAACGAAAATTTATGCACAACAAATTTAATTAATTCATTTTAGAAACTCAAACCTATACTCATATTTATAAAACATTAGAAATGAATCGGAAAATCAAAAAAATATTTCTCGTATTGATGATTATTGCACATTGGCAGTTGAGCGCACAAGCACTTTATCAATCAAAAGCCTACAGCATTTATCCCGACCGTGTTACTCAGGGAAACTTTATAGCTAAAGTGCTTTCTCCATCCGAGATGTGGTCCGATTACCGAAGTTCGGAAGCTGATAAATACAGCCCCAGTATACAGTTTAAATTCAGTATCAATTGTCGTGACAATGAAATGCCATCAGGTACAGACCATTGGGTAACCCTGATTCCCGAAAATGGGAAATATGTTAGCAACGTGGTTTTTGGCAAGCAACTAACTTATAACAAAACTATTCCATGCAATTCAATTCTACCACAGAACACTGTCTGGACAATTCGGTTGGATATGCGTCCGGTTTTCACTGCCTTTAAAACAAATGGATTTTATACATTCTACAATGGTGATAAACTTTATCCGGCTGATTTTAAAGGTGTTTATGTTGCCGGAAATTCTCTGCCATTGATGTGGGATTTCAACAATCTGCATACCCGACCGGAACTGGAACTCAAAGACCCCGACAGTGACGGAATCTATGAAACCACCCTGATTATGAACAACAAACAGGATGAAAAACAAACTACAGGACACTGGAAACTCTCCAAAGATATTTCAGCTTTTCCGCAATATAATTCCGGTTTGCCTGTTTCGGATGCCATTTATAATCTGGCTACCGAGGAAATGATTAATGCAGTTGAACCTGACAGTACTTTCCGTACAGGTAAAGAATGGGCAGGAGTATGGACACGCGACATCAGCTACAGCATCATTCTTTCGATGGCTTACCTTCAACCTCAAGTTGCAAAATACAGCCTGCTTCGCAAGGTGAAAAATAACCGGATTATTCAGGATACAGGTACCGGTGGTGCATATCCGGTTTCAACCGACCGCATGATTTGGGCAGTTGCAGCCTGGGAACTTTATAAGGTAACTGGTGAAATGAATTGGCTCAAACAGGCATTCGTTATCACTAAAAACTCCATTGAAGATGACCTGAAAAATGTGTACGACCCAACGACAGGCATGGTAAAAGGTGAATCTTCGTTTCTGGATTGGCGTGAGCAAACGTATCCGCGTTGGATGCAACCGGCCGATATTTTTGAATCGGAATGTTTGGGTACAAATGCAGTTCATTATCAGGCTTATATCGTTCTAAGCGAAATGGCAAAGTTACTCGACGAAAAATCCATAGCTGAAAAATATATTTCAATAGCAATGCAGATTAAAAATGGTATCAACAAATATCTGTGGTTGAACGACAAAGGTTATTATGGACAATACCTCTACGGACGGAATTATAAAATAGTTTCGCCTCGTTCAGAAGCATTGGGTGAAGCTCTTTGTGTAATTTTCGGGATAGCCGACGAAAAGCAGGCGAAAAGCATTATTTCCAACATGCCCCAAATGGACTTCGGAGTGTCGTGCATTTATCCTCAGATTCCAGGAATTCCACCGTACCACAACAATGCAGTGTGGCCTTTTGTGCAGACTTACTGGGCAATAGCTTCGGCAAAAGCAGGTAATCCGGCCTCGGTACTCGAAAGTCTCGCTGCAGTGTATCGCCCTGCGGCTTTATTTCTTACAGATAAAGAAAATTTTGTGGCTGATAATGGCGATTTTGCCGGAACTCAAATCAACTCCAGCAATATGCTTTGGAGTCTTTCAGGGAGTCTGGCACTCGTTCAAAAAGTTTTATTCGGGATAGAGTTTGGAACATATAGTTTGAACTTCAAACCTTTTGTGCCGGAATCTTTCAACGGGAAACGCAGCCTCAGTAACTTTAAATGCAGAAATGCAGTACTGGATATTGACTTACAGGGATTTGGAAATACAATAAAACACTTTGAGTTGGATGGATCATCCCTTAAATCTCCGTCAATTCCCTACACTCTGAAAGGCAAGCACAATATTAAAATAACATTAGCAGACAAACATTTGGTCTATGCCACTATAAATAAAGTAAGCAATTATACAAGCATTGAAACACCCGAATTGAAATATGAAGTTGGAAAACTTAGCTGGTCAAAAATCAGTGGAGCTTCGTCATACATCATTCTGAAAAATGGCTTAAAAATAGCACAGATTACCGAAAATGAATTTTCGATACAACAAGATAATTTTGCTGAATATCAGGTCGTAGCAGTAGATAAAAATCAAATTGGAGGTTTTGCTTCCGAGCCTGTTATTGTAAGCTTGTCGTTAGTTGATAAAGCATTAAATCCACAACAAATAGTTTCTGAAAGTTCTGCAAATGAGAAAGAGACTTACATAGAGATCAGCAAATCTCAAAATCAAAAAGTTACTATTCATGTGAAGATAGACAAGACAGGAACTTACTCCATTCAATTTTGTTATACAAACGGAAATGGACCGATAAATACCGAAAACAAATGCGCCATCCGCAGCTTATATATGGATGGTAATTTTGCAGGAACTGTTGTATTTCCTCAGCGCGGAAAAAACGAATGGTCGAACCGGGGAAATACAAATTTTGTACAAATGAACCTGACCGAAGGAACACATATACTAACACTGACTTTTGAAACACAAAACGAAAATATGAATGGTTTAGTAAATCAGGCCAAGGTTAATACATTGCGAATTTATTGTTTGAATTAAAGTTGTAATAATTTAGAGTAGTTAAATTTAATTGAACTATCTAATTCTTTCTTCATAATTTCATTATATTTTTCGTTCCATTGTCGGTGTATATCTATCTGAATATCTGATATATAATCTCAAAAGTGCTAATATTCCATTATATATATTTTTGGCTCTGTAATTTGGATAGGTGGACTGAGTATATTTGCATCAGATAATCTCAGAAAAGGAATTATCAAGTACAATCAATAACTTTATAATATCAAAATCATGAAAAAACTATTTTTACTTTTAATCGTTTTCGTTGGGCTTTTCAATTTGGTTCAAGCTCAAAATGGTATTGTTGGTGATATGGCAAGTGGCTGGCCAGGTTCCTGTTCTACAAACACAGGAGTTGCATATATGTCGGCAAGTGCAGGAACATCCTTTACTTCTGGAGACAGGACACCAACAGGAACATTTCCAGGAAATAAATACTGGAGACTTCTAATTGACTGGGGAGGAACAATTCGTCAGGAAAATAATGGTGGAACATTAGATGTAGCTGTTACTCCTGGTACTAAATATACACTTAATACCACATGTCAAGCTACAGGAGCTTTGTATCGTAATGTTAGTAGTGCAAGTAACCGGTATGTTTTTAAAACAAAAGATGCAAGTTCATCACCAACCGGAGACTGGGTATTTTTTGAATTAGGAGGTGCTTCGGCAACAGTGAGTTCCGTTTCTCTAAGTCCGGGTACTCCTACAGTTAATACCGTGGGAGCAGTTACTGCTACTATGAGCGGTGCATTACCAACCGGACAGGCAGTCTATTTGCGTTATACAACCGACAATTGGACTACCTCATCCGTTTCAACTATGACCGGTTCAGGTACAAGTTATACCGCATATATTGGAACACAGGCATTAAATACAGTAGTTAAGTATTATGTTTTTACTTCAGGAAGTGGATTAACGATTGCTCCCGCCGATGCTGATTTATATACCATAAACTGGAACGCAGGATCTCTTAATGGAGGAAGTAATTATTCCTATACGGTTGCAGCTGGAGCTACATTATCACAAAGTTTACTATTTGACTTCGGACCAGGTGAGGGAACAAATGGCGATACAATCGCTGTGGCTGATGCTAATGGTAAATACTGGAATAACATTTTCAATGTTGCTGTTGCTGCTTCAAAATCATTAAAAAACTCTTCAGGAACTGCTTTAACAGGTTATTCATTGGCGATTACAGCCTCAGGATTTATTACCAATGGAAAGCTTAACGGAGGTTTAAGAACTCCTTATGCTTCACAATTTACTGCCGGAGGTAGTGATACTGACCTTGCAATAGGAACAGCTACAGAAGATTTTTTCTATGCAGCATCTGGTACATCACCTGCATTTAAAATTACAGGACTAAATCTAAACAAAAAATATATATTTAAAATTTTTGGAACTCGAAATGGATCTGTAGCAAGAAATGCTCAATATAGTATTGTTGGAGCAGCGACTACAGTCGGGAATTTAGATAATTCCAGAATTCCAGCATATAATACTGTGTATTCACCTACTGCAGGTAATGGTTATACTTCAGATGGTAATAACTCGTATCAATTAACAAGTGGTGGTATATACACAGTGGCTACCCCGTATTACGGAAATAATATGTACACTTATAATACAGATTATCTTACTCCATTAAATGTATCAGGGTCTGGTCAATTTACATTAACCATGTCATCACCACTCTATGCCCAAAATTGTTTTATAAATTGTATGAAATTGGAAGAGTACAAAGGAGCTCAAACCATTACATTTGGCGCTTTGTCTACCAAAACTGTTGGCGATGCTGATTCAGCTCCCGGAGCTACTGCCACTTCAGGGTTAACGGTTACTTATTCCAGTTCTGTTCCATCAGTTGCAACGATTGTTTCCGGTAAAATACATGTTATCGCTGCAGGATCAACCATTATTACTGCTTCGCAAAGCGGAGATGGAACGTTTGAAGCAGCAACCGATGTAACACAATCTCTTACAGTTAGTGCCGGAGCACTTACTGCACAAACCATTACATTTAATTCATTATCTGCAAAAACAATTGGAGATGCCGCATTTGGTCTTACAGCTACAGCCAGTTCCAGTTTGACAGTTTCTTATAGTAGTTCAAACACAGCTGTTGCAACTGTATCGGGTAGCACAGTTACCATTGTTGGTGCAGGAACTACTGATATTACAGCTTCACAAGCAGGTAATAGTACGTACGCAGCAGCTCCCAATGTAATTCAGACATTAACAGTAAATAAATATAATCAAACCATCACATTTGGTTCATTAAGTGCTAAAACAGATGCTGATGCACCATTTACAGTTACAACACCAACAAGCACCTCGGGTCTTACAGTAACATTGACTAGTTCTAATACCAATGTGGCATTGATTAATGGATATACCATAACTATTGTGGGAGCAGGAACTTCTACTATAACTGCTTCTCAGGCTGGTAATGCGACATACAATGCTGCGACAAGTGTACCACAAACATTAACGGTAAGTTCAACTTTGTCGGTTAATCAAAGTCTTTTCTTCGACTTTGGGGTAAGAGATGTTACCAATGGTGACGAAACTGTCAATCCTGATGCTAATGGAAATTATTGGAATAATATCTCAACAGCAACAGGTTCATCAGCTCTTGGTATTGCTACACCTGCTTATACAAGTTTGATTAACTCCAGCAATACCAACTCTGGTTTTTCATTGGCATTTACTGCCGATGGTTTTACAACAAATGGTAAAGCGAATGGAGGTTTATTAAGCCCATATGCATCCCAATTTGGAAGTAATAGTGATTTAGCTATTGCAACAGCAACAGAAGATTATATTTACACGGGTGCAACCACTAATGGTCCTGTTATTAGATTCTCAAATCTTAATGCAAGTAAAAAATATAAATTTAAAATCTTTGGATGTAGAAATATGAATGCTGACCGTGCTGCTCAATACACTTTACAAGGTGCAGGTGCAGCAACTGTTGGAACTTTACAAAGTTCTACAGCTACAGGCTTAGGAGGAACTGTTTATATTGATGCAGCTACATCGTATCCTACAAATCTTAATGTAAGCTATACTCTGACATCATCCGGATCAAATACTCAGGCAGTTACTTATTATGGTAATAACAGTACGGTTTACACATCGGGGTTGATTGAACCAGATGCAAGTGGATATATTTCGTTGACGACCATTACTACTACTCCATTATCAGCATTTGCATATATTAATGCACTTAAAATTGAAGAATATTCAACAGCACAAACCATCACCTTTGGAGCATTATCGGCCAAAAATTATGGTGATGCCGACTATTCAGCCGGTGCTACAGCTAGTTCGGGTTTAACCATAAGTTTAAGCAGTTCAAATACAGCTGTCGCCACTATTGTTTCCGGTCAGATTCATATTGTGGGTCCGGGAACAAGTACAATTACCGCTTCACAAGCTGGTAATTCAAGCTATAGTCCGGCAGCAAATGTATCACAAACGCTTACAGTCAATAAAGCCTCTTCAAGCATAACAGCAACAGGTACGACCAGTTTTGCCTACAATCATTCAGCTCAAGGTCCTGCCAGTACAACAGAAAGTGGTTCTACCGGAACAATAACATACAGTTATTCAGGTACAGGTGGTACTACTTATGCTGCAAGTGCTACTAAACCAACTAATGTAGGTACTTATCAGGTTGTTGCTACTGTCGCAGCCGATGCAAATTATAATACTGCCAGTTCTACCCCGTTAGCATTTAGCATTACAGAAGTGTCTACGATTGCACCGGTTTCAATCATCAGTAATCCATTAGGAACATATCCGTTGGATCAGTCAGTAACCTGGACTTTTGATTTAACAGGTTCAGCTTTTGCTGCTGGTGAAGATTTATATTTGTGGATATGGTCGCCATCCGAACCAGATTTTGGAAATTGGTCGAATTCATCCAGTTTTGCTAAGTTAAGCTATGTAAGCGGAATGGTTTGGTCGATGACACTTACACCTACTACCTATTTTAGTAAGACCGTTTCAGAGATTCAGGCTTCTGCAGGTTTCTGGATGTTATTGAAAGATAAGACCGGAAATATACAAACTGCTGATTTTTCGGTTTCACAAACCATAAATCGTCAGGTAATAAATATCACCGCTAGTAAAACATCAACAGAACTTACAAATATTTTTGCAGATGTAAGTGTATCGAGTGGAGGTTCATTAACCCTCGATGCAAGCAAAACTATTCATGATATTACTATTGAAAGAGGAGGAAAAGTGACTAATAATAATGGTGTTACTTTAACGGCTAATAACTTCACCATAAATAGTGATGCCAGTGGAACAGGAACTTATGTTGATAATGGAACTACAACTATCAGTGGAACTACAAATGTAAACCAATATTTAACTTCAGGTAGAAATTGGTACGTATCCAGTCCGTTAAATAATGCCACGAGTGCGGTATTTTCAGCAAGTGTAGCTCACCCACTGTATTGGTACGATGAAGCACATGGAAGTACAGCTCAATGGGCACAAATACCCAACACTTCTACTTCTTTACCGCCTATGCAGGGATATATTGCCAATCTTGCTTCAACAGGAGCTGTAACCTTTACAGGAACTTTAAATACCGGCAGTAAATCAATCACAGTTTATCGTACTGCGGGACAGACCAAAGAAGGGTTTAATTTGATAGGTAACCCTTATCCTTCTTATTTAGATTGGGAATCAGCAACAAAATTAAATCTGTTGTCCACTATTTGGTATCGTACCAGAAGTTCAAATGCCTATGTTTTTGATACCTATAATTCAAACGGAAGTCTTGGTACAAATAACAACGGTAATGGTGCAGTAACCAAGTATATTCCACCTATGCAAGCATTTTGGATAAGGGTTGATGCAGGTCAGACTCAGGGAACGTTGACATTGGACAATAGCATGAGATCACACAGTGCCACTGCAAACCCTTTGAAAGCACCTGCTGTTAATACAATTGAACAACCGGTACTTCGTCTTCAGGTTTCTAACGGAACAATCAGCGATGAAGCCATAGTTTATTTCAATCCGAACGCTTCTAATGGTTACGATAACTTTGATTCACCTAAAATGCCTACTAATAATTCAGTTGCTGAAATTTATCTGACAGCAGGAGGAGAACAATTAGTCATTGATGGATTGAATTCAATAACTTATGATACAGAATTGCCACTTGGGTTTACTTCAACTACTACTCAAAGCAGTTCATATACTCTGAAAGCATCTGAGTTCATCAACTTTAAACAGGGAACACAGATTTATCTGAAAGATTATCAAAGTATCGACCCAACCCAGCTAATTAATTTGAGTGACGGAAGCAGTTATTCTTTCAGTTCTGAAGCAGTAAATACCACCGGGCGTTTTGCATTGATTTTCAAAGCTCCTTCGGTAGCAACAGGAATCAATCAGAGTTCAAATCCAAATTTATGGATTTCGCTCAATGCAAATAATCAGATTGTGTTAAACGGAGCAAGTGCCGAAAGTACCGTAACAGTTTACAATGCAGTAGGTCAGAGAATCCTATCTCAACGTTTGACATCAACCTCCAAAGTACTGAATACTCAACTTGCAAGCGGAGTTTACATGGTAACCGTAACCAATGCAGGAAAAACGATAATTAAGAAAGTAATTATTGATTGATCATTTTAAACGAATGCCTTATCTGTGAATTAGTTGTTTTCTAAGGTTCAACCCACTCTGAAAAGTCAGAGTGGGTTTGAATAAGATTTAAAAATCATAATTAAATTTATTAGTATGGAAAATAAAAATACAATTCTACACAAATCCGACTATACAATACCGGTCGTACAGCGCATCGAGCTGGATAATGAAATTGCTTTGCAATTAGAATCCACACCACCAAAAGCACCCGGAGAAGCTCAACTTGTTGCACCGGAACATTTCAATCAAGACCCATTTAAAACAACAGTAGGGTAATTTTCGGAATCTTACTCTAAATCTAAACTTTTACTTATATTCTTATTTATGCGAATAGGACTACTCTCGTTTTTGCTTTTATCCATGACTTTTGGTCTGTTTGCTCAAAGAGGATATTTTGATGCTCCGTATAAACGATACGAAGCTGAAACAGGAACACTGACCAATGCAACAATCCTTTCCCGATCATTCAAACAAGCTGATTTACAAAGTGAAGCATCCGATCAGGTTTGTGTCAATCTGTTTAATACTAATTCAGCAGTGGAGTGGACTATGACTCAGGCCGCCGATGGGTTGGTATTGAGATACAGTGTACCGGATGGACAAAGCGGAACGCTTGGAGTGTACAATAACGGGACAAAAGTAAGCACCCTGACATTGACTTCCAACTGGTCGTGGCAGTATTTATGGAGTGATTCAAATCCGAATAATGCAGGGGTCGTAAATCAGAATCCACGCATGCGGTTTGATGAAGTCAGACTAAAATTATCGGCAAAAGTTTCTCTCGGAGGAAAACTTAAACTGATTCGCGAAACTGGCAATATATCCATTGACTTTGTAGAAATGGAACCAATTCCGATAGCCAAAACTGCTCCAATAGGAGCGATGATTTATTCCGGTAATGGCAGTACCTTACAAACTTTTATTGATGCCAATCCGGGTAAAACAATTTTTCTTCCGGCAGGAACCTATAATGTAAACCGCAAACTCTGGTTTGGAGTAGACAATACGAAATTGATGGGTGCAGGAATGTGGTACACACAGATTAATTTTACATATTACAGTACAACCGGAGTAACCAACGAAGGCGGATTGTATGCTGATGCAGTAAATGTAAGTTTTTCGGATCTTTACCTGACTACGGTTCGCAACTCCCGAAGTTATTCTTATAAAGCCATTAACGGAGTTTTTACACCGGGCTCAATAGTTGAAAATGTGTGGGCAGAACATTTTGAAGCCGGGGCATGGATAGCACAGTATTTTTTTTCAGCAACACCTTATACCGATGGATTGATTATTCGAAATTGTCGTTTCCGAGATAATTATGCCGATGGAGTCAATCTCTGCAAAGGAACAAGAAACACCATGGTGGAACATTGCAGTTTCCGGAATAACGGTGATGACGATATGGCAATCTGGTCGGCCGATGGACTGGAATGTCAGAATAACACTTTTCAATTCAGTACATCCGAAAATTGCTGGCGTGCATCGGGTTGTGCTATTTACGGAGGGTACAATAATAAAGCTAACAATTTGTATATAAAAGATAATCTGGAAGTAGGACTTCGGGTAAATAATTGTTTCGCGGGTATTGCGTTTAACAATAGTGGTTTGCACCAGTTTACGGACATAACCATTGATGGCTGTTCCACCTTTAATGATTTGTTCAATAATCCCGTTGGTGCAATAGATTTGGTTTGCAACAATAAAGCCGGTACACAGGTAAAAAATGTAAAGTTCAGTAAAATTGATATTATCGATTCCAGAAACGATGCTGTTTATTTCAGTAAAACTGCAGGTGATGGATTTTACAACATTACCTTTGAAAATATAACCATTAATGGTACAGGGTTGGAATACCCCAACAATAATGTAAATAGTCTGACTAACAAACGTGGTTACGGTGCTATCTTTGACGGTAATCCAGCAGGAAATGCCACATATTGTGGTTTCTCAACAATTAACAGGGGAGGAAATGCCGAAGCAAATACAAATATAAGCAACATTGGTAACATGACCTGGCAGGTGCCTGTGGGTTGCGTTACCACTGTTGAAAAAAATATTCAACAATCTATTACTGAAGTTGAAATAATTGGAAATAATGTGAGTGCCAACCATCTAATTATTGGTGAAAACTTCTATGTTTATAACCTAATCGGAAAATGTATTTTTTCCAAACAAGCCCGTTCTGAATCAGTGAAATTTAAAATACAAAATAATGGAATTTATTTCATAATTGTCGGAAATAACAGGTTGAACTACAAAATAATCATATAAAATAATCAATAAAAAACTATCTAATATTTTTGAAAATGAAAAAACTACTTTTACTATTATTCGTTTCGATTGGACTTTTCAATTTGGTACAAGCTCAGAATGCAATTGTTGGAACCGGTTTTTCTACCGGTTGGGGAAGTGGCTGTACTACTCCCAATGGAACTGATTATACTTATTTAAGTGCAAGTGCTGGGACTACATTTACAACAGGAGATTTAACTCCTAAAGGCACAGGAAATCAGTACTTTAGATTGGCCATTGGATGGGGTGGTACATTTTATCAGGTTGGCGGAGGTAGTGATATTGCTGTAACTCCGAATACAAAAAACAGTGCATTGCTAAGTTGTGCAGAGAACGGTGCATGGTATAGAAGCGTAACAAGTTTGACTAATTGTTATGTTTTTAAAACATTAGATGCAGGGACAACTCCAACAGGAACCTGGGTGTTTTTTGAGTTAAGCGGAGCTTCAGCCACAGTGAGTTCGGTTTCTCAAAGCCCTGCAAATCCAACTACAAATAATGCGGTAACTATTACAGCTACCATGAGTGGTTCTTTACCAACCGGTCAGGGTGCATATTTACGATATTCAACTGATAACTGGGTAACATCAACTATTGCAGGTATGTCCGGTTCAGGTACAACATATAGTGCAAATATTGGTTCACAGACAGTAAATACAGCAGTAAAATATTATGTATTTACTTCCGGAAATGGATTGACTATTACTCCGGCAGATGCCGATTTATATACCATCAACTGGAATGCAGGTTCTCTTAATGGAGGAAGTAATTATACCTATACGGTTTCAGCAGGATCTGTCTTATCGCAAAGTTTACTATTTGACTTCGGACCAATTGCAACAGATCTAACGAATGGTGATTTGACTACCGGAACTGATGTTAATGGCAAGTATTGGAATAATATAACAATAAAAGCCACTACAGATGCAGCGGTATCATTGATAAATACAGCGAATACTTCCACGGGATATTCATTGGTTATAACTGCAAGTGGCTTTATTAGTAATGGAAAATTAAACGGTGCATTGAGATCTCCTTATGCATCTCAATTTGCTGCCGGAGGTAGCGATACTGATCTTGCAATAGGAACTGCCACCGAAGATTATTTTTATGCAGGATATGGCTCTACACCCGGATTTAGAATTTCAGGATTAAGCCCTACTAAGCAATATAAGTTTAAGATTTTTGGAAGTAGAAATGGTGCTGTATTAAGAACCACTCAATATACAGTTGCCGGTGCTACCTCAACATCAGGTACCTTAAATACCTCCTCAGTCGCTGGGTTGGGCGGAACGGTTTATACTCCACCTACGTATGCATCGGATGGTGATAATAGTTATAAACTTACAAGTCAAACGGGGTATATTACAGCTACAACATATTATGGAAACAATAGCAGTACGTATGTGACGGGTTTTGTTTATCCAAATGCTTCAGGTCAGATTACAATTAGTATTACTCCTACTGTTTCAGGAACAAATGGTTATATTAATTGCATGAAAATGGAAGAATATGTAGCCGGGAAAACGGATCAAACAATTACTTTCGGAGCTTTAGCAACAAAAGCCGTTGGCGATGCAGACTTTGCTCCAGGTGCAACTGCCAGTTCGGGATTGCCAGTTTCATACGCGAGTTCTAATACTGCTGTTGCAACCATTGTTTCAGGTAAAATTCAGATTGTGGGCGCAGGTTCAACCACAATAACTGCTTCACAAGCAGGCGATGCAAGCTATAATGCTGCTCCCGATGTTACTCAAACTTTAACTGTCAGCAGTTCGTCGCTGACTTCTCAAACCATCACATTCAATCCACTTTCGGCAAAGAATTATGGTGATGCTCCGTTTACATTATCTGCCATTGCAAGTTCAGGTTTAACCGTTAGTTATACAAGCTCAAATACCGCTGTGGCAACAGTCTCGGGAAATACTGTCACCATAGTTGGTGGAGGAACAACTGATATAACTGCGTCGCAAGCCGGTAACGGAACGTTTGCTGCTGCGAGCAATGTTGTTCAGACATTGAGTGTAAATAAAGTCAATCAAACCATCACTTTTGGGGTCTTAAGTGCTAAAACCGATACTGATGTGCCATATATAATCACTGCTTCAAGTACCTCCGGACTTACTGTGAGCTTTGCAAGCTCAAATACCAATGTCGCAATAGTTTCCGGTAATACTATTACAATTGTTGGAGCTGGTTCAACTACAATAACCGCTTCGCAAGCAGGTAATAGCAATTATAATTCAGCAGCAAATGTTCAGCAAACACTGACGGTAAGTTCCACGATGACTATCAATCAAAGTCTGTTTTTCGATTTTGGACCCAAAGATGGTACGAATGGAGATGAAACAATAAATCCTGATGCCAACGGTAATTACTGGAATAATATCTCAACTGCTACAGGTGCCAGTGCTATGCCTCTTAATACGCCTTTTACAGGACTGGTAAATTCATCAAATACAAACTCCGGCTTTTCATTATCTTTTACAAACGCCGGATTTACTACCAACGGTAAAATGAATGGAGGATTATTAACTCCTTTTGCTTCTCAATTTGGAAGTAACAGTCAATTGGCTATTGCCACAGCTACCGAGGACTATATTTATACCGGTGCTACAAGTAATGGTCCTGTTATTACATTCTCAGGATTAAGCACAGCAAAGAAATACAAATTTAAGATTTTCGGTTGCAGAAACTCAAATACGGATCGTGCCGGACAATATACCATTCAGGGAGCTGGTGCGGCATCAGTTGGAACAATACAATCATCTACAGTTGCAGGTTTAGGTGGAACTGTTTATATTGATGCAGCGACATCCTATCCGTCAAATCTTAATGTTGGTTACACCTTAACATCTTCGGGTTCAAATACACAAGCAGTTAGCTATTACGGAAACAATTCTACTGTATTTACATCGGGACTAATTCAACCTGATGGTAGCGGAGTAATTACCCTAACCGCTATCACAATAACACCTGCACAGGCATTTGCATACATTAACTGTATGAAAATAGAGGAATATGATGCTCCGCAGGTTGATGCTACCGGAATAACAATTTCGGGAAGTGATATTACCTCTTCGGGGGCAACTTCACAAATGAGTGTAATTTATACGCCATTAAATGCCACTCCGCATACCATTACCTGGTCGGTTGATGATGCAAGTATTGCAACTATCAATTCAAGTGGTTTGTTGACACCCCTAAAAAATGGAACGGTTACTGTTTCTGCCACATTTGTGCAGAATAGCGTCACAATCAGTTCTACCAAACAAATCAGCATAAGCAATCAGCTGACCGAACTATTTGTTTCAGGTACAGCTACTTCCAATGGTGATAACCAGGCTACCGCACTTCAGATGAATGCCACTACTGGTATTAATGGAACTGTTACCTCCGGCGAATTTGAATTAGCTACCACACTGAATGTTTCAGGCACACTCAAATTCTACATTTCGAAATCCGATGTAAGTGCAGCTGTTTACGGAGCGGGAGCATCCGCAGGAACTATTCTTCAGGGTGCTACAGCAATCACACCAGGGGTTTCCGGACCGGTATTGATTCGAGTTTATCTGGCAACAAATACCTATAAAATCTATCCGATAAGCCCACTGAAGATTTCCCAAATGGGATCATCAGTATCCTATGGTACCGGAGCAGTCTCGAATCACGGATATGCCTATCTTTTCAATCAGTTGCTCTCTCAGCGCTATAATGCCAGTCTGGGTGCCAACTGGACAGTTTCTAATATCTCAGTTCCCGGAAATACAACCGTGGATGTGCTGAATCGTTGGGATAATGATTTGTTGAACGATGATAGTCAGTATGTGGTTTACGCTCTGTCACTTGGTAACGAAGGAATTGTGGGTGGTGGTCAAACCATTTTCAATCAGTTTAAAAATAATATGCAGCTGCTGATTAGCAAAGCTAAATCGGTAGGAAAAACTCCAATAATTGCCAACTGTTATGTGCGTGGCGATTTTGGAACAACAGAATACAATTATGTGAAACAAATGGATATGTTGATACATCAGTGGGATGTGGCAAGCATTAACCTATTGGGAGGTATTGATGATGGAGCTGGTAAATGGCCTGTCTCGCCTGTAAATTATCAGGCTGATGTAAATCATCCAAACGATGCCGGTCATGCTGAGTTGCTCTATACTATTGTTCCATCGCTTTATGATGCCATTTTAGCAGGAAAAGCACAACCTCAGAAGAAAGGAAACACTTACCTGGCGATGGGTAAGGCAGTCAGCACTGACTTATTAAACTTTACTCCCGACAATACATTACATTCATTTACGACCACCTTCGATGTGAAAACAACAGGTTCGGGTGTTATCAGTACGTTCAGCAACAATTCTGCTACCGGAACGCTGCGCATTGAACCTACGGGAGTTGTAACCTATATATCGCCACTTGGTGGATCTGTTAGTGGCTCAACTGTTGTAACCGATGGTCAGTGGCACAAAATTACCTTAACCCATTATTACGCATGGGGCAAAACATTGCTATATATCGATAATACATTAGCGGGAAATCTGACTGAAAAACTCACCCCGACAACCTTTACCTTGAACGACAGCAATTCACCTGATAATATCAGTTATCGCGAGTGGATGTTCTATCGTGCAGGTATGAATGCTGATGAAGTTACAGCTTTGAATGCAGGAAGTATGCTCAAATCGAGTTTGGAAATGTATTCTCCATTGGATGGTTTAAATATTAATTCCAGCGATGTGTATGTAAATTTGGCTCAAAGTACCAACAAAGCTAAGAGAATAGGTATTGCAACAGGGAATAATCTAATTGGTTTAAGCGGAGTAAAAATTTATCCGAATCCGGTTGCTGACAAACTTATTTTCAATGGATTGAATCCGGATTTTAGCTATGAATGTTCCGTTTACAGCATTGATGGAAGAGTGACTTCTAAAAATAGTTCTGTGATAAATAGTCAGTTAAATGTAGAAGAATTCAAACCTGGTGTGTATTTTCTGACTTTGAAAAACCGGAATACACAGGATAGTATAAAGCTGAGCTTTATAAAGAAATAAGAATAAAAGGGCTATTCAGGTAGCCCTTTTATTTTAAATTAGTATAGTATGAATTAGAAAAATTCAAATTCAGTTTTAAATTATAGAAAGTAGAAATCTGATGATTAATAAAGTAGCAATAAAAAATGAAGTAACTCTAATTCTGTTGATTTGTACTTTTTTAACGCTAAATTCCTTTCGGGTTTGTGCATACACTAAAATAGAAGCCGAAAGTTATAGCACTATGTCAGGCGTACAACTCGAAAACGGAAATACTACTGTTGGATGGATAGATGCCGGCGATTGGTTGGCATATAGTCAGGTGGATTTTGGCAACGGTCCGGCAAGTATATTTTTTAGCATTGCCAAAAACAGTGTCGGCGGGAGTATCGAAATCCGAATTGATGGACTTTCAGGGACATTAATAGGCATCTTATTCCCGATTAGTACCGGCAGTTGGACCATCTTCCAAACTCAACAAATCAACATTGATAAAGTTACCGGAATTCATTCATTATATTTTGTAGCAAAGGATATTACCGGGGTTTGTAATATCGATTATTTTCAGTTTTCTGACACTAAAATCCATATACCTAATTGGGTGTTATCATGGTCGGATGAGTTTAATGGAACCACAGTCGACGAATCGGTTTGGAGCAAGGTATGGCATGGAAATCCCGATAATGGTGAAATTCAATTCTATACTCCACGCACTGAGAACATTGTGGTTTCTGATGGAACATTGAAACTAATTGCCCGAGCCGAAACTTATACCGGACAAGGACCCTGGATGTCTCAGCCCGTAACGCGAAACTATACTTCAGGAAAGATTGAATCGCAGGGTAAAAAGACCTTCAAATATGGGAGAATTGAAGCACGAATGAAGCTACCGAGAGGTAATGGTTCCTGGCCTGCATTCTGGATGCTCGGTGAAAATTTATTTGATACCGGCATTGGTTGGCCTCTGTGTGGAGAAATTGATATCATGGAACATTCTCAGGTGTTGGATAATATTAGTGGCACCGTTCATTCACAAGCATATAACAACATTCCACAAGTAACTTCATCGTATATCATTAATAATTACGACACGAGTTTTCATGTGTATGGAATGACATGGTCAACCGACCAAATCAGTTTTTATGTCGACGATAATACATACTTCAGCGTTACAAAAGCCGTATTAGGAAATTCACAAGTTCAATGGCCCTTTGACCAACCCTTTTGGTTAATTCTGAATCAAGCCGTTGGTGGTGCATGGGGTGGTACTCCCGATAATTCGGTTTATCCACTGACTACCGAAATTGATTGGGTGCGTGTTTATCAGGATATTTCTACTGGTATCGATAATACGACAAGTCAGAATATTAGTTTCAAAGTTTTTCCGAATCCAGCAACCGATTTTATAACAGTTGATTATCCTGAAAATGAAACTTCCAACAACCTGAAATACGAACTTATCATAACTGATTTGGTTGGGAAAAGGTTAAATAAAATGGAAATGGTGAGTTTTACAACAAACATTAATCTTAAATCCTATTCAAAGGGGACCTATCTGCTATCCATTCAGCAAGGTAGTAAATTGTTGAAAAACAAAATAATAATTAAAATTTAATCTAACCAACTCTATTCTCACAATGAAAAAAATAATCATTCTATTCTTCTCTTTTTACTCCTTACTTTCAGCACAAACACCAGTTTCAGTTGGTGCAGGTAGTTATGCTTCATCCATCCCTTCAGCTCCCACTGAATACTGGGCAGGTGATGTGGTCAACATCAAGCAGTTCCACGACACGGTTTCTTTTTTTGCACTCGATAATCTGAAAGCACCTTTCCCAACAAATAAATGGTGGTCGGGGCTGCTGTTCAAAAACAATATTACCCGGTCTTATAATATCTGGGCACATCCGCTTTGCCTCACGGTGGAAAAATATGGACTTGGATTTCACTATGCCACCGAATGGACGGGAATAGCCGGAGCATACAACGAAACTATGTCGATGATTAGCCCCACTCCGCTTCAGATTAGTGGAAACGGTTTTGCTCCGGTAGTTCAAAAAGTAAAATCTTGGAGCGACTGGACCATGTCTTTTCGGGTTTTACAGAGCGATATCAAATACATGGATGTAACCATAGGACATGGACTACCAACATGTTGGGTGGAATATCAGGGAATTGATGTGCCTCAAATCACGGTTGCCAACGCTTCATTTTTTGATGATAATGGCAATATCCTTTCGTTTCCGTACAGCGGAAATCATATCGGAATTTTTTATGGTGGAAGATATTATGGAGTTTTTGCTCCGAATGGTACCACTTTTTCAAATTCAAACGGTACAATAAGCATGGCCATGACAGCTTCTAAAAAATTTATTGCCGTTTCTGCATTAACAGCCAAAAACCGCCTGAGTTTTTTTGCACAATATGCCTATGCTGTACCCCGTAACAGCCAAATGGACTGGACTTACGATGCTGAAGCCGGAAAAGTAAATACAACCTGGAACCTGACCACCGAATGTTTGCAGGGAACGGAACACAGCGTTATTCAGGGCTGGATTCCGCATCATTACCGCAACTCAACCAACGCGTTCAGCTTTACCGGCGATGAGTATGTTACTGCCCGTGGCAAACTGAAATGTGCCCTTGGAACAAGTTTTCAGATTGGTTACCAGTACAACGGAGCATTGACCAGCCTCCCGGCTCCCGAATCGAACAAATTTGACCGAAGCCGCATGTTGAATTATCTGAATGATTTTTCGCAATGGCAGTGGGATTTTAATTCGGAAACTTACGCCGGAGGAAAACAGGTAGCCATGTTTGCCCGTCAACTCAGTATGGCAAAAACAATGAACAGTCCGGTGGCAAGCACGCTGAAGGCCAAAGTAAAAACCGAACTTCAGAATTTTCTGACTTATACGCCCGGCGAATCTTCAAAGTATTTTGCTTATTCCGATAAATTTGGCGGATTGATTGGCATTAACTGCGGTTTTGGATCGCATCGCTTCAACGACCACCATTTTCACTACGGATATTACGTATATTCGGCCGGAATTCTGAGTCAGTACGATTCGGAATTTGCCACCAATTATGGCGAAATGGCCAAAACCGTGGCAAAAGATTATGCCAACTGGGATCGCACCGACATGCGTTTTCCTGTGTTGCGCATGTTCGATATATGGGAAGGACACTCAGATGCCTGTGGCTACGATGTTGACTCGAACAGCGGTCAGAACCAGGAATCCAGTTCCGAAGCCATGATGTCATGGTCGGGCGTTATTTCATTGGGCAACTCATTGAACGATAACAATATGACCGCCACCGGCGTGATGGGTTATTGCATGGAAAGTGCTGCGGTAAATGAGTATTGGTTTAACCGCAACGGTGATAATTATCCGGCAGCTTACAGCAATAAAATGTCGGCCATTACCTGGGGAAGCATGATTCAGTATATCACCTATTTTGGCCCGGAACCTATTTTTGTTCACGGCATTCAGTATATTCCTGTGTTGCCATCGTCGTATTATCTGGTAAAAGATTCGGCTGCTGCCCGTAAAGAATGTGATTATCTGATTTCCAATTCGGCCAACAATTCAGTTTATACCAATTTAAAAACCCGCGACAGCTGGGGAACCGAATGGGCTTGCGAGGTGATGAAATACCGCTCCATGTTCGACCCCGACTGGTCCATCAGT
>CAIKVR010000363.1 GCA_903830915.1 uncultured Bacteroidales bacterium | reverse complement strand
TGAAATGGTTGAGTCCATTCTAAATAGGTTTGGAAATTTGAATATTTTAGTCAATAATGCCGGAATAGCTCCGGCTGAGCGGAAGGATATACTTGAAGCTACTGAAATGAGTTTTGAAAAGGTGCTTCAGGTTAACCTTCAAGGTCCCTATTTCCTAACCCAGCTGGTAGCTAAAAAAATGATAGAGCAAAAAAAGTTGCTATCTTGTGAATTCTTTTGTATTATTAATATTTCATCCATATCTGCCAGAATGGTGTCCGTCAATAGAGGTGAATACTGCATCTCAAAAGCAGGTATTGCTATGGCAACCAAATTGTGGGCAACCCGGTTAGGCGAGTTTGACATTCCTGTTTACGAAATTCAGCCAGGCATTATTTGCACAGATATGACGTCATCTGTTGAACAAAAGTATGACCGTATGTTTGAGAATGGTTTGGCAGTTCAATCCAGATGGGGAACACCTGAAGATGTGGGTAAGGTTGCTCTTGCAATGGCCAATGGAAGTATGCCTTATTCAACCGGACAAGTGATTTGCGTGGACGGAGGGATGTCAGTTTTACGGTTATAAAAACAACTTGTTAAATTGAAAACATTAGCATTAAACTTCAATTTTTGATTGCAACTAAAATAGTATATAATTTAGTTTGTGGATCAATCAATATATTAACGATTTTAATGAGTACCGAATATTAAATTAGAACACTTATATTAAAACGACTATCTCAGAGAAATTAAAAACAAACACCAAATTATTCATTCTTAAATTATTATTATCATGAAAAAACAATTTTACACACTCGCATTTCTGATTTGCTTAGCAACTTCAAGTTTTGCTCAATTCACTTTGACTGTTACAGTACCTTCTACTACGTTGCAATGTTATGCTTCAGGTGGTTTTAATTCATGGGGAGCTCCGGCAAATACTCAGCTGGCTTTAGTCTCGACTGATAATACTGCCGGAACTTCGGTATTTGGTATTGATCTACCGCTCACATTTGTTGGCTCAGGAACATTCCAGATCCTGGCCGGTTCCGATTGGGCATTTGCACAATCCGATCCTCAATTCACAGCTATAGCAACAGCTGGAGCTACTACACAGAATGTTGTAGTCACCTCTTTTAAAGCACTTCCATCTCCTATTGAAATAGATGTCACTGTTCCTTCCACAGTAAACGAATGTTATGTTGTTGGATATTGGGGTTGGACCCTGCCTGCTGCGGCTAAAAAAATGACATTGTTATCCAGTGCCGGATCAACAAAAGTTTTCAGCTATACAATTTATGACAAAGTCTCAGCACATGTTATTGCCGTTAAATTCTTAGCCGGATTAGATGGAACTCTCTGGACTTATCAACAAACTCAAACAGCCGATTTTACTTATTCAGGAACAGCCTCTACTTGTAGTTTTGATTGTGAATTATTTAATGCGATTGGTGCACCGGAAGCCGTAATGACTATCAATGCCGATAAATATTCCATTAAAACCATTGATCGGAAAATTCAGGTGGAAGGTAAATACTCCAACGTTACATTATATAATGTTCAGGGAAGAATGATTCATTCAACTTCGAATCAAAATGCATTTACAAGCGCTAATTTAAATCCGGGTTTATACATCATCCAGGTTGATGGCAAATCATATAAACAAATCATCTATTAAAAAATACTGCATGAAAAAGCAACTTTTTATACTGACTCTGCTACTCTTAGCAGCAACTTCCGGATTTGCTCAATTTACATTGAATGTTACAGTTCCGGCATCCACGACTGATACTTGTTTTGTCGGTGGGGGTTTTAATGGCTGGACAATGACACCATTACATTATGTGTCAACATCTTCAGATGGTACAACAAAGCTATTCTCAAGTAGCACTCTTCCAGCTACGTTTGCCGGTAATCAAAATTTTTACCTCTATAATGCCACAAATACCTGGGCAAGTACTTCGACACCATCACTCTCTTTTTCCTCAGCTGCTACCGGACTAACATCACAAGACGTTACTGTTACAGCCTGGTTAAATGCTATTAATTATACGTTCATTAACGTAACGGTTCCATATGCAGTCAGTGAATGTTATTTTATATCTGATCAGGTTGGATGGACACTTCCAACTAATGCTACAAAAATGACATTAACAACAACCAATACGAGCACAAAAGTTTACAGTTATGCTTATCGCAAAACTGCAAATCCACTTCATCCTTTTAATGGATTGTTTTTAGCCGGTTTAGATGGAACATCTACGAACACTTATGGACAAAAAACCCCAGCGACAAATTTCACAAATCCAGGCACGGCAAACAGTCTTAATTTTGCAGTAACCGAGTTTAAAGCAATTTATGCACCTGTAGCTACTGCCTTGCAAAATGCAACAGATGCAACCAATAGGATTCAAGTTGTGGATAATAAAATTGTTGTGGAGAAAGCTGTTTCAAATGTTACAATTTTTGATGTACGTGGAAGTCTGATTCAATCTGTCAATATTAAGGGTGCATTTACATCCAAAACTTTACATTCAGGTATGTACATTGTACGAGTTGATAATAAGGCCTACAAGCAAGTGATTAATTGATTTTTTAAGGTTAAGTTTTATATTGATCAAGAAAGGGCGTTTTGTAATGAAATGCCCTTTCTGTATAAATAAAATTCTTTTTTACGGGAGCGACCGGGATTTTAGCTACCGGATTATTGCCACCCGAAGAGCAATCGATGACATCCACACCCATTTCATGAAGTATGCGGCTCAGCTCCACCGTATCTGACAGCTCCCTGCCACCTTCAGTCCTGTCGGTGGCGGATAGGTGTACAAATAAAGGGTTCTGGGATGGCCAAACGGTCTGTACGGCAGCGGTTATATCAAGTAACAGCCGAATTCTGTTTACGAAACTTCCACCATATTCGTCTGTGCGTTGATTGCTCAGGGGACTCAGTAAAAAGAATAAGTCTTAGTTGCCTTCTCAATAGGTAAATCGGTACCCTTAGTCATACTCCCACTTCCCAAGCATTCAATTTGTTTCATATATGAGCAAGTGGGAGGGCGACATCTTGAGTACGATAGATGTTTTGGATAAAATCGCATAACCAGACAGCTCTTGAAGCAAAAGGAAGTTCATCTTCCTCACATCGATTATAATATTAGCTCTTATCAAACTATCACCCATCCTATGTTGATCCTATACCTATCTTTACCTGATTTTAGGATAACCCAAGGATAACCCAAGGATAACCCAAGGAT
>CAIKVR010000362.1 GCA_903830915.1 uncultured Bacteroidales bacterium | reverse complement strand
TTCATAATAAATTAGTTTGAAAGGGTAAATTATCTGGAATTTTTATTTTAGTCTGTTGATATATTTGGCAAATATAAATTGAATAAATTAATTTTTTTCATGAAGAAAAAAAAATAACGATGTAATCGTTTACAATACCCCTAAATTCGTCGTAAACGTTTACAAAATGGGAATCTTACAAGCTATTTCACTTAGAAACCATCATTGTTTTTGAGTCAATCACATTATTCCCAATCCACAATTGATAAATATAAATACCATTTGTCAGTTTTTCGGCATTGTATTCCACTATTTGAGTTCCTGCCTGTTGCGTGCTATCTACCAAATCAGCAAGCACTTGTCCTTTGGTATTCAGAATTTTCAATTTTACCTTGCTTTCCCTGTCTAACTGATATGAAATAGTTGTGTTTACTTTTACCGGATTTGGATAGTTTTGATTCAATCTGGAATAATTATTTGTATCCAAAATATTATCGGTAGTTAACGGAAGATTATTCTTTCCAGTTATTCTAAAATTCACGGCACCTATAGAATGGTTAATAACCAGCGTCAGCGTTTTGGTTGTTGCGTTCCAAGTTTTGTTAACATACAATTCATTACTATTTTCTATCGCTACAGTTGGCTCTTCGGTGCAGGTAAAACTAACAGTAGTTGGTTTGGATACACACACATATTTTTGCCCAGAGGTAATACCATCAGAAGTGTAACCGTTGGTCTGGAACCAATAATCTTCCGTTCCTTCACGTTTCCCGAATACAATATTCTGAAATGGTATTATTCCAGACATCGATTGTATTTGCGAACCACCCAGCTGAAAACTGTAAGGTTCATCTATATCCGTATTTTCATGGCTATTCAAAACAAAGAAACTATTGTCAACCTCTACGGTAAAGGCCTTTCCCAGTGTTGAAGGAGAAGTGTAGTAGCTGTCTAATTTACTTTTCAAAGCCGCATCCGACCATACTGTACTCAGGTTTACTTTTGTAATACCAACGGGAACAGTGGATGTTTCAGCCGGCATAACAGGTAAGAAATAGTACTTTGATTCGTTGGGAATATTCTCACGCAGTAAATAATCCGGGATATTTTCATTGGGCAAACCATAATATACTTTAGCTGCGGTTTGCGTATTGTAACTAGCTTCGTCCGAAAATCCATAGCTATTTTTATACAAAATGCCGAAAGGATCTATCATGGTAGGTTGCCAAAGTGAAGGAACATTTTGATAGGTTGGAAATAGTTTTAAAGGGCTGTAAGAAATACCAGAATAGGTACCGAAAGGATTTATCATCACTTTTACCTTAGCTAAAACTGCCTCCTTACGCGGTACGATGTTATGATACACAAAGGCTTTGATAAAGGGGTGCAGGTATTTCTCGAAATTAGCATCGGGAACGCCATCTCTGCTCCATTGAGCGTTTTCCGTTGTCATTAAAGTAGTTCCCATGGCTGCACCCATCAACCATTCTCTTAAGAAGAAGGTATAAGGATATTTGTTTTGATTATTATCAGCTTTCAAATAAGGTGGAAATTCATTGGCATTACCAAACGATGAGTAACACCATACCCAAACATCATTCCATAAACCTATATCACCCACTGTATTAGTCGCCCATGCACCAAACAAAGTGCTGATGGTGTGGTAGGTAGCATAATTTTTAGTGTTTTTATAACAGGGAATCAAATATTTTCCAAGTCCTGAATCAACTAACATGGTATTGGTTTCATAAAGGAATTTAGGCCAATGTGTTGTTTTCCATATACCTTCGCCTACTATCGCCCTTTTATTATATTTCTTGCATAATCGGAGTATGTCTAAAATCCATGGCTTATTAATATCATAACCCCAGAAAACTTCACCGGCATCCGTACCTAAACAATTGTTGCAACTTTTGAAAACTTCTTCAATTTGTGCAGCAGTGAATGTATATCTTTCCATTCCCGCAATAGCTCCTGTGGCAGGCCATATACAATTGGTGGTGGTTACGTTACTTAGTTCGGAAATCTCGAAAAAGAAAGGTGTTCCCTGCAAATTAAACCGCTTACAAAAATCAAGATAATTATCACCATTTAATATATTATAGTTATTTGCACTGGTTAGATAATTCCAAGCCGATGAATTGCTCAAACTTACTGAAACGTTTTGCCTAATATCGCTGGGTATCATCATATTCAGGGCATTAGCCACATCTGCAGTAGTGGCTCCATTATTTCGGGCTTGGTTTAGTAACAACCTGATTTGAAATAAAGGTTTTGGGCTTGCTGTAGTACTTATAGCTGATACAGTTTCCAATTGCAATTGCGAAACTGACAATAACAAACTGAAGAATAATAATTTAATGTTTTTCATACGTTTATAATAAGCCCACTAACCCCCAATCTCTCATCTATTTATCTCATCTATTTTGTTGGTATTGTAATGCTTTTCTTGAAATAACCCATACCGTAAGAGGCTACAATGTTTTCAGTTGGCGATTTAAGTTGGACAGAGAACCAAGGAGAATTTTCGCTTTCCTCCACCAACTTCACTTTCGATGTTTTTCCTTTACCATCTGTTAAGTCAACCCATACCGACTCTTTCGCATTGTAATCGAAGTTGAGTGGAGCTTTCAGGCGAAGCAATACTCCGTTTTTGATGCACTTAGCTTGCCACTCGGTATCGTAGGCAGCCATATAAGCTAGACTGATGTTGTATGCTGTATTGAACGATACCCAACCTTCGGTCCATCCAATATCACCTCGCTCTGGATGATAAGGATAGTGAGCGTTCTTTGGTGAACCCTCGAGCACAAAGCGGGCATTTTCGAGTTGTCCTATTCCCCCAGGGTGTTGATGATACCAACCCAAATCGACCCCTTCTACCTCTTTTGCAGCATCGAAAGAGCAGTGTCTGCCGCACGGATTTCTGCCGAATGAGTTATCCATTTGTGCATAGGCAATCTGCATTAGCCGTTCTGCTTTTGGTTTGTTATCGATCCATTCGATCATCGAAAGCACTGCTGCTGGAAAACCGACAATGTTTCCAGTTTCATTCCACTCCTGAGGTGTGTTTCCAGTTGGACACCATTGATCTTTATCGTCCAATTTACGGAAATCCCACATGTTATCCGAACGACGAATCACCACGTCGGCCCATGCATTCATCTTCTCTTTAATCCCTTTGGGCGCTTTATCGGGATACTGCTTGAGCATGTAAGCAAGACTGGTCATGGTAATAAATTCGCTCATTCGCTGCCCTTTTGTGGTAATAGGGTTGTTCCAATCGAGATTCGCTACCATCCACTCTACCTGACGATAAGCGGCATCGAAATAGCATTGAGCATCATTCATCCGATCTCTTTTGGCCACTTCATACATCATCAAATTAGGGATGACCGAAGCCCCCGGAGGCAATGCTCCTTTTGTTGAGCCTATTTTGGTTTTGAGCGCCAACATATCGTGCCCTTTACTTTGGTTGTAGGCATACTTTTGATCGACAGTATCCAATTGCCAAATGTGAAGCGCATATCTTTTTACTACTTCATAATTTTGTTGAGGCAACCACTCTTTGATGTAAGGCCAAGCGTAGAGAAAGTAAGCCAATTGTCCTTTGAAATGTTCGTGTGTTAGTTTCTGAGAAACAATCACATCGGCTCCCCAATGTATCAACTTTACGATATCGGGAGCACTTATGTTGTATGGCTTAAGCGCGCCCCAAAGAGCTGTATCGGTGGGCGCTTGATACTTTACTTGATGCGGCATTCTATCGTAAGCCATCGGATTAGAGAGGTACTGCGGCACTAATGTATGCAACTCCCATCCGAAATGAGAATCGTCGCGCCAACCGTATGTTCCCGAACATTTTTTTTTGTAATTCCCCACATAATGACGGCTATCAATCATAAAATCCATTGCGTTTTGATAGGTCACACGTTCTATCCACCACTGTCCGATACGGAAAGGAAAGGAACGAAACGTATCTGCAAGAATCACAAATTCTTTATTGCTTTGTGGTTCGAAAGCAGAAAAATCGCCAATGTGATTCTCTACTTTTCCACTAAAAAGGCTCTTTTGTGTCCCTACCTCAACAATGCGGAAAGGGGTGTCATCGTCGACAAGAGGAGCGGTGAAACGTTTTGGTTTGCCTACATTGAATCCACTTTGGTTGATGTATATTTTTGGAACGTAGGGCTCTGGATGCGCTTCATAACCAATCACCTCTGTGCCCAATGGAGGAATTCCTAATTTGAAATTGGCCCAAACGGTGATTTCGCGAACCGTCACATCGGTATGTTTTGTTTTGGTAAAAAGAAATCGAAGCGAATCAGTGATTACTGAAACAGTGGCATCAAACGCAATGGCTACGGCGTCGAACTTATTCCCCATAACGACTGCCGAAGGGATGGTTTGCCACTTCCCATCTTTGGCAAACTCCACACAAAAATCTTCTACAGGTTTGTATTTGGGTTGTCCGAAATAGATATGAATACCTCCTAAGGTTTGCTTCTGATTGAATGAGAGAATAAGATAAGGTTCCTTTTCTCCAGCACTAGTCCATTGCGATTTGTCGGAGACAACACCATCCACCACTGCTGTTGAATATCTTCCGACAGGAGAACTTACTTTTACCTTTTGATTTTTGGCCAAGTTGTTTTGAGCGAATAAAGAGGAAGAGAAAAAGAGAAAAGAGAGAATAAAAGATCCTGATTTCATTGTTTAATTATGATTTTAGTTATCGTTGTTCAATTCGATGATCGTATTTGCCAAGCTATCGTTTCATTGTCTATTAGTGACATCAAATATAATCAGAATGTTGATAAATACTTCGTAAACGTTTATAAAGCACACAAGGGTTAATTACTTGCAAAATTTCAATGGGATAGCTACGTTGTAATTATCTTCGCCATCATACACAGCACAAAAAAGCACTTTAGGAATACCTTTGTCCAACCATAGCTGAGGACGTTCCAGTTTGGTGACTTTCTTTGTTCCGCTCACCCACGGAATTTGAGTTGTTGTGACCAAAGTATGTTTCGAAGGCTTCCAGTCCAGTCCATCGAGTGATTCGAAAAGAGCAAGACTTAATCCGGCATTGGTAAATGAGCCTTTAAAATCCTTTACAATCGCCCAGTATTTCCCTTGTTGGTACCAGATAAATGGGTCTTCGGCAGCAAATTTCACCGAGTCTTTCACAAAAATGCGGTTGGGCAATTTCTTAAATGGTCCTTCGGGTTTATCAGCAATGGCAGCACCATGATACACCACCCCTCCAAAAGGGATTTTTTCTTCGCTTACACCTTTGTACACCATCAATATTCTACCATCAGGGCGTTGTGTTACGGCTGGATTGGCACACATCTGGTGGTCGAAACTGTGCGTGGTGGTATCGATAGTAGGTTTATCCGGTCTTTTCCATGGGCCAAGCGGTGAAGAAGCCACCGCAACACCAATCCGTTGATTATTACGATATTCCCACCAACCCGGGTCTTTCATAGTAACTGGAACAGTGAATTTTTCTGTACCGCGTGTTCCCATATAATAAAGGTAATACTTTTTCCCAAATTTATAAACGGTAGGGTTGTGGGTCACATCGGCATCCCAGTATTTTTTATTGCGTTTTGGCAATACCACTTTCACATGTTTATAAGGTCCTGTTGGTTTATCTGCTACCGCTACTGCTATTTCACTTTCGGTAACCCAGGCATAATGCCCACTCGTACGAGGCCAGCGACTATAGAAAAGATAATACTTTCCATCGTCGCCTTTCACCATGCTGCCACACCAAACCATATAGTTGGGCAAACCGAATTTAGCTGTTTCAGGAACGGGTTGTATCCATTTTGCAACATCAAAATCCTGAGCGAATGTTGGCATTGAAAACAACATCATTGTTGTTGCAATAAATATTTGTTTGATTTTCATTGATATATTTTGTTTAATTATTAATTGGACTATAAAGCCCTTCTATGGCAAAGTCATGTCCAAAATCAACCTAACGCCAACTTGAGTCATCGTATTTTAATCCAATACCAGGAGTATTTCCCCAATTTCAACTGACTAATATAGAATAAGTTCAACTGCACCTACAGTATGCTCTAACTCAATCATCAACTCTTTCTTTAGAGCATCCCATTTGCAAATTTTAATTGCTTCAGATGCAATCACTTTTACCTTTGGTTCAGTAGCACAAGCTATCGAAAATTCGCTATTTCAATCAGGATAATTGGTGTTTACTTGCAGCCACAATTGTTTGTTCTTATTCTCAAACTTGCCCATAATATAAGAATGCACATTAATTTTGCCTGAGAAAGTTGGTTTCTATATTCAACTCCGTGATCCATATATGTGTATAAATCATATCTAATCAGGCAAATTTTTCATGTCAAAAGTAACTTTTGTACCAAGAGCTGTGAATACAAAAATGTGTTTGATGTTGATAGCGCAAAACTGAACCTAATAAACGATTATTTTATCATTGGATTTTTAGAACTCTATACTCAGGTGTAAAATACAAATTACTGAGGCAAGTTTCAAGGATTATCTTTTGATTGCTTTTCAGGTTTTTTGATACCACTCCTACAGAGAGTTTTTTCAACAGACACTACTTATAATCCAACCAAGCTGTTACACTACACTTTTTATTGCTAATAAATCGGATCCATCTACCTTGAGCACTTTTGGGAAATTCGAAGTTCAACTTCTGGTTTGGCTCTACAACAAGTGTTTTATATACCATATAACTATTATCTCCCGATGGATCGATTTCTATACGAATTTCAACTGGTTCGTTTGATTGGTGGGATAATGTTAAGCTACGATTGTCATAATATCCAAACAGATACGGATCTGATGCGACATTGGCTTCCACTGCACTATTTACCCAAGGACCACCTTTACCAACTGGTTTTCCCAATTTCCATAAGTCGTCAATGGCTCCGGCCCAAACTGCACATTTTTTGTCAGTAGATTGAAAAATATGAGGATTATTTACTGTAGCTGTAGCATCAACTCCAGTCATCACCAACATCCCACGATAGGAAGCATAATCGTTAATTTTAAAATTATGTGAGGAAACAGGACGGATTTTAGCATACCCATCTGCATTCTCTGCCGGTAATTCATAAAATGTTCCGCCACAATTGAACAAATCGCGCTCGGTAGAGACTTCACGGCAAATACGAACCGCTTGCGCCTCCATCAAAGCTTTATAAGCTGCATTACCCAAAGGCAATCTCCAACGACGCTTCTTTCCATCTACCATCAAATAAGACCCCTCATCTACGGTTACAACCTGGGAAGGAATACTCATTTTTTCGCGAATAAAGTGAGCGGTCGAATCATCCGTTTTCGGGACGATATTCATACTAGCATCCATTTCATAATAAGCCGTTTGGGTATTATCTACACCCTCTGAATTATTAATTAAAATCCCCAGTGCACGACGATTTTTACCCAATGCACTTAATATACCCCCTTTTGTTTTTGCATCTTCTACTTTTGCCAAACCCTCAAAAATACGATCCGTAGCATCTAATCGTTTCTTTGTGTCTGTATAAACAAAAGTTACAGTAACAAGAGACTCATTATCAATGCCTACACGAACCCATTCCCCTTTTTCTTTGTCGGTAAATTCAACCAACACCGAACCTTTGGCAGGAACAGAAACGGTACGCATTTTAGTCCAGCGATTGTTACCCGATTTGTCTACTTCAAATGTAAAGTTTAAGGCAAAAGTCCCTTCATTTTTCAACCAAGCAGTACGATTTTCCCAACCAGCAAATAGATAAGGTTCAGAAACTTCTCCTGCTTTCACTTTTTCTTTTTGCCAAACTGACCCGCTGACATCTGTTGTCCCTATACTGTCAGGCTTGTTAATCCCCATAAACCATAAATTTGACTGAGACTGCCCCGGACCTTCTATTCCACCTTTGGCCTTGCGCTTGTTCAAAAACTCGCTTTTTGCTGCATCATCACAGCCGAATACCAATTGATTATTCCAAAGTGCAAAGTCACCAATCACTTTTAAATAAGAAGAGCGTGGACGAATACCAGCACTGTTTGCAATACTGAATGTTTCTGGGAAATGCCAAAACATTCCATGCATGGTCATCAGATAATCCCGTTTTGACTCGCTGCCGATATTTCGAATCCGAGGCCACTCGGTGTTCCAACCATGTCCACCATCGTAAGAATTGCTCGCTTTTGGCAACCGATAAAAAGTCCACTTACCCTTGTCTCTCAAAGCCAAAAGTACCGAACGATAATCCCAACCAGTTGCCCAAATAGCATCAGTTTCCGGCTTTTCATTCCCATAAATTCCACCAGGGCCGGTGATTTCCGTAAACTGATTCCGTCGAATCAATTTCCATTCTTTACCATCCCATTCATTTAAACTACCAGATTCAACACGGGGGTCATAATAGGCCTTCCCTTCAGGTTCACCATTGTTTGAAAACAACATTACCCCTTGCCCTGAATAGCACCCTTTACCGTGTGCACCTTTCAACATGTCATTCTGAACACCTTTAGCAATTCCTTCTTTGTGTTTTTGGTTGCCATCTTTATAGAGGGTTTTCACCGATAACGATTTCACATCTATTTCGTAAAACCCTTGCTCCATAGTGGCGATGACCACTTTGTTTTTAGGATCGGATATACTGCGCGCAATACCAGTAAAACGCCCTGGGGCTGCACTGATTGGAATAACCCGCACATTTCTTTTGGCATCGATGGCATAAGGACCAATGAAAAGTTGATTACTCTCCTTGTGTATCATCCGATTGGCAGGTGTTCCACCAATACTCTCTGGACGTACATTCAGTTTCATATCTGGTGTAATCTCATACAATTTGTCAGTTGATCCATAAGCCTTATGCGGACCATAAGTAATTACCCATAGGCGATCGGCCCAAGGCACTACAGCGCCAGTTCCACATTCACCTTCGTTATTGAAAAAACTTAGACTTGGATAAATACCACTCACACAGATTGGTTGTTGTTTGCTTTCGGCAAACGCACAAATAGCTACACTAATCAATAGACATGCAGCTAAAATTGATTTGATTTTCATAAGAAAAATTTTTAATTATTATTGTAATGTATTGTATTTTAAATCAATATAGGGTGATTTCAACTCCATCTAAAGAATGATTTAACTCAATTAGAAATTATTTTTGTTTAATCATCCCATTTACAAGTTTTAAGTGTTATGGAATAACTTTCTGTCACGTCTTTATTTAAATGGGTGTTCATTTCCGCTAGAATATCAGTAAAATGACCAAAAAAAAATTATTTGATAATATCAAAAACTGGTCTAAATCCTACATTATCATAAAGATAAATCGGATTTGCAGCATTTCTTGCAGTAACGCTACAACTCTCGGCGTTACTACTCCAACTAGCACCTCGGTGAATTCGATGTAATGCAAAAGAATTTCCAGTTGGATTAGTCAGTTGATGTTTTATTGAACTATAGCTTCCTGTCCAATCACTACACCATTCACAAACATTTCCACTCATATCGTATAAGCCAAGCTCATTTGGTTTTTTAGTTCCAACAGGGAAAGGTTCAGTGCCCAAATCAACTCCAGACCAAGCAACATCCTCCACATTATTGCTTCCGGCATACCTATATCCTTTTGCCAAACGACCTCCTTTTGCAGCATATTCCCATTCTGCTTCAGTTGGCAAACGGCCACCAACCCACTTACTATACTCATTGGCGCCATTCCAAGTTACCATCACTACGGGATAATCCTCGTAGCCTTTGCGTACTACCCAACTACCATTCTTATACTCTATCTGAAACAACAATGAGCTGGGATCTACCATTACTTTATTATTAAAAACACCATTTTCAGCTATTTTCATTTTATTCAAAAAGTCAAGGTATTGTTGATTAGTCACTTCATAAGGTGCAATTTTATAACTGCTTAATGAAATCTGGCGCGTGGGCTTTTCATCGCTTCCTCCCTCTTCACTTCCCATGGTAAAGTTTCCTCCCTCTACCAAAATCGATTTTGTAGTTAGAACATTCACTGGAGAGTGCGTAATCACACGATTTTTAGCGAGTAACTTATCACTTTCTTGTTTCGATTTTTCAGCATCACTCACCGCATTGGCAGCATAAAAACCATAATCATCTTGTTGGGCTTTTACATCAGAAACTTTTCCATCACGATAAAGCATATTTACCTCTTCAGCTCGAATGGTGGTTGGAACAAATGGGATGCGTGTATTCTCCTCAATTTTCAATTCCAAAATAGCAGATTGTAGACCATCGCCTTCAGCGATAAAATTTACCTTACCAGCCATTTCCATTGACTGAACAATTACCTGAGCTAAACCACCATACAGTTTACGCTGTGGCACTTTATCAGATGTCAAATCGGCAGGATCTCCATTCCCAACTCCTAATATTCGAATTGCTCCATTTACCTTAAATTTAATTAAATTATTAGCTTCTGGAACAGCACGTCCTTGCGCATCCACTGCCCAAACCTTTACAATTGCAATATCAGATCGATTATTTGACAGGACATTTCCATTCTCGGATTCCATTTTTATGGCAACAGCTTTACCGGTAGTTTCTCGCTTTTCACGCATTACTTCCTTCCCATTTTTAAAACCAATAGCCTCCAAAACACCTGGTTGATAAACAACTTTCCAAGTAACATAGTCGTATTTGGGAACAGTTTTCTTTCCAACTGTTTGCCCGTTGAGTTTTATTTCTACCTCATCCATATTACTATATACAACTACCTCGACAGGCTCCCCTTCTTTGCCGATCCAATTCCAATGGGGAAATAAGTGCAGCATGGGGGTCTCATCATACCATGCTTTGTAGTAATAAGCTTCATCTTTGGGAAATCCACACATATCAAATGTTCCAAAGTGTGAAGCAACAATCATAGGTGGATTTCCTAACTTGTTCTTTTTCCGCCACATACTTTCCAAGAAGGGGGCTGGCTCTCCCCTGTAATCAAATCCTGTCCATATAAATCCTCCGCACATCCATTTGCGTTCCATCTGTCTTTTAACCTCCTCACGCGTAAATTTGGCACCAATCCAAAAATTTGTCCGATCGTATTCGGTTAGTCGACCCAATGCTGATTGGTCATCATAAACACCACGGGTAGTAGAAGTCGAAGACATTTCGGTTTCAATGATCGGTTTATCTGGATATACCGCATGATTTTTTTCCCAATAATCCCAAGCATAATTATACCCCATAACATCTACTGCATCAGCTGTTTCTTTATCATATTCATGATTCCTGGCAGTGGTTAGCGGTCGTGTAGGATCGTATTTATGAGATAAAACCTTCATACTTGCTACAATCCGAGCACCTTGCGCTGTTGCATAAAGCGCACCTTCCTCATTACAGAAACTCCAAATTACTACCGAGGGGTGATTGCGATCGCGCAAGAACATACTCACCGCATCACACTCCGCTTGTTGATTTCCATTTGCGGAACGAGCCTCATCCATCACTAACATTCCCAGTCGATCACAGGCATCCAACATAGCCGGTGATGCTGGATTATGAGCGGATCGAATGGCATTAAATCCAAACTCTTTTAATCTTTTTATACGGTAAACGTTGAGTTGATCAGGAATTGCTACCCCTACACCGGCATGGTCATGATGATTCGACACCCCTTTCATCTTCACACTTTTTCCATTCAAAAAAAATCCCTCCTTGGCATCGTAACGCAGGGTCCGTATTCCAAATGGTTGTGTAAAAACATCTACTATTTTACAGCTTTTCTTTACACTTATCCTGGCTGTGTACAAGGCTGGTGACTCCAAAGACCATAAATCAGGGTTCGTTGTTTGGAGTATTATTTCAGAAATTGACTCACTTCCCCCTTTGATATCTAACTTTTGCATGCCATTGGCTACCTCTTTACCATTCGGAGCAAAAATACGCACTTGCACTTCTGCATTTTCAACGGGTTCCAAACTGTTTTTTAAAGTAGTTCGAATTCGCAGGTGAGCTGTTTTAGAGGGTTCATCGAACAAAAAGCTCTTTTGTTTTCCATTTTCAGGATCAACTTTGAACCACGATTGTATTTGAACACCCCCAAAAGGAATGTGTACCGCATCGGTTTTAATCATCCAAACATGGCGGTAAATACCACCCCCTTCGTACCACCAACCCTCAGGATGAGTGGCATCAACACGAAGGGCAATTGCATTTTCTCCTCCAAAACGAACCAAATTGGTCACATCAAAACGGACAGTACCGTAGCCCGTTTCCATTTTATCGGAAACAAATTGATTGACATACAATTGCATATCCCGATAAACCCCTTCGAACTCCAAAAAGATACGCTTCCCCTCATCTTCTTTTGGCAACATAAAGCGGCGGCGATACCACCCTATTTCCATTGGAAGATAACCATGACCGCTGTTGTTATTTGCACTAAACTCTCCCTCCACAGAAAAGTCATGCGGTAAATCAACCGAACGCCAGCTTGAGTCGTCATACTTTAATCCAATGCCCGGTGCGTTTTCCCAATTGGCCGATTTGGTGAGCTTTCCAAAGTAATTTACAGGAAGTTCTCCCTTGTGAAATTTCCATCCCAAATCCAACAATAACTTTTGACGAAAAGTTAATTCTTCCGCTGGCAGCATCACTATAGCATTAGACAACATTAAAGTCATCAAAATGCTTAAAAATAATTTATTCTGTGTGATTTTCATATTATATTATATTCTTATTCAATTAAGTTCTTGAAATTCAACTCAAAAGCAACACTTTCAACTGAATTTAATCTAATAAAATTAATATAGGGTTAATTCAACCGCACCTGCTGTATGATCTAACTCAACTACCAGTTCTTTCTTGATGGCATCCCATTTGCAAATCTTAATCGCCTCAGCTGGAACAACTTTTACCTTTGGCTCGGCAGAACAGGCAATAGCAAACTCACTATTCCTTTCGGGATAATTGGTATTCACTTGGAGCCATAATTGTTTGTTTTTGTTTTCAAATTTCCCCATAATATAGGAATGTACATTTATTTTACCAGAGATAGAATTGAAATTCCCCCTGTTGAGCGGCACCGCATAATTTTCTGTTACATCTTCATTTTCATGGGTATTCATAATTGCGAGAATATCACCTACTTGGTAAACTAACGCATTGCCTTTGTACGATTCCGGGTAGTTGGCATTAAAAAAATCAGTAACCTGCTGAGGATCTTGCAACTTATTGATAGGAACCCGTATTATTTTGTCAGACAGCTTATTCTCCACAGGTGGTAAAACAGGAATAAAGAAATAGCGACCTGTATTGGGGAAATACTCATACACTTCCCCCCTGGAACTGCCTTGCGTACCAAATCCATACGTTCCTTTGAAGAGTGGCCAAAATTCACGATAGCGATCTTCTTTGAACACTTTAATTTCGTTTACACCCTCGTACGTTACTCCCACTTTAACTTTTTTGAGCAGCTCCTCTTTGGATACAAACATTTTGTGAATTACTACTGCCCTTAAAAATGGAGCAACATAACGGGTAAAGGTCTCTGTAACTTCGCCTTCGGCACTCCACAAAACCTGATTTCTATGTTTTGGGTTGGTTGGATCGTAATGTCCGCGCATTAACACTCCTCCTTGTCCATCCATGCTGAAAACTGTGGCTCCACGTGAGAGTCCCATCAGAAAAGTCAAGTCCCAGAAAATCGGAGGCATATCAAACAATTCACCGGTACGTGCACCTGTTGACTCACCCAGCTTCTTAAAACCAACTTGTGCCCAATACCAGCCTCCATCTTCCCATGCACCTGTATTTTCAATTGCACCAGCCAAATACATTCCAAACAAAGCACTTTGTGTAAACAATTGCTTGTTAAAGATATTGTTTTTTTGGGAAAATACAATGTGTGATTTGTATTTCTGAATAAGGTTGGCAGTACAAGTATCCTGATAGATTTCCAACCATTTGTTCTCATCATAACAGCCGTCAGCTTCATGAATTATTTTACCATATTTTGCACAAAGTTCTACCAAACGACGGATATAAAGGGCACTTTCATTTGTACCATACCACGATCCAAGTGACTCACCCCCTTGAATTCCAATCACATTCGGGTAATCTTGAAATGCCTTCTCAACGAGTGCGAGCGATTGCCAGTCATTCACCGCTGAAGGGTGGTGCGAGCGGATCAATACAGAAATTTTCGATTCTTTTGTTAATGCTAATTGTTTTAAAAGGTCATTCTTGTCTGCTACAACGATGGCAAAATAAGGCTTAAGATCCTCCGGAAGGGCAGGTACCATTTTGCCTAAATCGGCACGAACTGGAGTTTCAATGGTGAAAAGTGGTTTGTCCACAGAAATTTTTCGCTGCACAGCCAATTCAGTGTGTTTTGAATTGGTCTCAAAAGCGTTCACTTTTGACCACTCTCCTATCAACTTTCCACTGGTTGCACGAATTCTCCAATAATGTTGACCGTCTTTGGGGAGCTCTTTGGGGAGGTAATAATTCAATCCACTCGATTTTACAATCACCGATTTTGGATTCGCCATATCCGGAAAGTCGGACATTTGTAATTCATAAGCCTGGGCTTCAGGCGATATTACCCAACGATAATAGGTAGCGTAATCTGTAATCTTTGATCCATCAAGTGGTGAAATCAGTTGAAGGGGCGAAAAAGGTTTAGGACTCAACAATACGGTATCTTGGCTTTCAGTACTACCTTTCAGCGTTTTTTGTAAAATAAAAGAATTAACCCCTTTCCAATTTGTAAGTTTACTCAGATCCAGACTTTGCTTACCTGCATTGGAAAATGAAGCAACGGGAAGTGTCACAGATGGATCTTTGGCTGAAATGATCTTATAGTCAATCCTTTCGCCTTTAGTAATTTTACCAACCGATACGTTTAACAAATAAGGCTTATTAAAATCCAATGTTAAAGCAGCCATCTCGTTTTGATGATTGATGCTTAAATTTGTGTAGTCCGAAACTGCTGCAAACTTTTTGAATTGACCGTTATAATAAACTGAAACAGGAGAACAGATCTCAGGCTCTTTATTTTGCGTAATGGATTCGATACTGTTTTTTGAAATTTGGGAGATGGGTAAACCACCACTGGTTGCTGTTATATACAAACCTGATTCCACAGATTTACCAGGCGCTATCGTAAAAGGATATTGACCTTGCGTATGCTCTACTAAAGGTAATTCAAAAGCATCCGCTCCAAACTGCCAAACCATAGAACCTTTGAGAATATCTTTGGGATATTTAATGAGTGAAGAGACAAATAAACCGACTCCGTTATCGGATTGCAAACCGGTCCAAATCGGTTGACTTACCCAGGCTACCCGTATGGTTTCACTCTTCACATTTTTCACCTTCTCTGTCTGCAAAAATGGGGACTTCAATGCAGCACCATATTTGGCATATACAAAACCACCCCGTCCCACGTAACCTACATATACCGGGTATTTCCCATTGTTTATAAATTTGAGGGAGTATTTTAATACCGGACTTCCGGAAAGAAGCGTATAAGTTTCGACATAATCAATAGAGCGGGCATACCCTTCAAACTGTTTTTTGAGGGATAACACGACCTCTCCATTAGGATTAGCCGAAACCGATGAGGCAACAATTTTAGACAAACGTGTACTGATCATCCCTTTTCCATCTAATCCTGCATCGATGGGTTCGAAATTAGCGGTAGGTTTAAATGAACGGGTATCACTCACACGGCCACGGGAAATACTATCCAGCCATCCATAATAGGCTCCATTTGTCAACACTTCGGAACTGATGTTGCTAGCTCTTGAACCATCGAGTAAAAGATCCCATTTATCATTCGTCAATCGAAGTTTTACAACCCCATTGGATAGTGAGCCGTTGTGGTTTTGCTTGTTCCAATCAATCACAACTGCTTTCGATGGTAATTGATCAGAAGCTGGAACAATTTGCAATTTAATTGATTGAAAAGGGTTTAACGAAACAAAAAGTTGTATCGTGTTTTTATCACCCACTTTTGTAAAATTGAGCGAAAGTGGCTCATTTGTTTCTGTCACATAGGCTTTTATGGGGGAACCTATGGATTTACCCAAAAGTTTGTAGATCTCCTCCGCATCAAGTTTTACAACGGTGGAATAAACTGCAAAACTATTGTAATTGTCTATTGAAATGACAACTCCATCACTTTGTATACTTTTACTGGCTTTTATTTCTCCTATAAGGTTAATCGAAATGAACGAAAATAAGAGAATAATAGACGTTTTCATGATTTTATATTTGTTAATGATGTGAGATATTCAAATTGTAAAGGTATCCTATTAATTGAGATAATTAATTTGGCTGTATATAATCAGAAAAATCTTTTTCAAGATGCAATTCATTCATTACAGGAGTTTTAAGCCCTTGCATCTCCATCTTTTCAGGCTCTAAACATTCCAACGCAATAATTTCATTTTTCCCTTTTTTCAACCATGCACCAGGGCAATAAAGTGTTTGCTGCGGACCGATATTCCAATACCTTCCCAGATTATGTCCATTTACCCACAGTACGCCATGTCCTAAATTCCTGAACTCCAAAAAAGTATCACCAACCTCCGACAATGTAACCTGCGCTCGCCAAAAAGAAGAAGATTTCTTACTTACTGATTTGAATTTCAAATTAGAGATAAATGTACTATCAAGCGGCATTTTAAAGACCTCCCAATTGCGCAACTCTTTGGAAATGCCAGCCACTGTGCGATTTACTGGAGCCATCAATCCCTTCAAATAAACGCTTCCATCATTTGGTCGCCCCATTGCCATTACAAAAATATCAAGCCTGCTTTTTTTGGTAATCTCTGGCAGTTGAACTTTATAGTTTGAAATTCGTTTATCCATGACACCTAACTTTTTCCCATCGAGATAGATCCAAGCAAAATCAGAAATTCCTTTCACTGAAATTTCACTTGCAGCCCCAGGAGCAAGCTCTGTGCGATAAAGTATGGCTCCATATCCTTGATCATACGCTTCCATATTTCTTGGAATTACATCAATAATTGGAGATATACGAGTATCAAAAACGGACGAAGATTCTTCGAATTGAAATGTGGGTATACTTATAATATTGATGGGCTTTGGAACCGGAGGAAGCACCTCCCCCACTTCAAGATGTTTAGAAAGCACATCTTGAATTTTAAAAAACTTATCTGTTGTTTGTCCTGATTCTGAAACGGGGGCATCATAATCATAACTAGTTGTCAATGGACGTAATGGTGGTCCGCCACCGGATGCCCACAATCCAAAATTAGTACCACCATGTGCCATATACATACTAAATGAGATCTTATTAGATAACATCCAATCAATATCTTCAACAACGGTTTTAACATTTCCGGCTTGATGTTTCCGACCCCAAGAATCAAACCAACCTGGATAAAATTCGCCATTGGCATAAGGTCCTTCTTTTTTAAATGTTTTTAATATACCGATTGCTTCCTTTGCTTGTCCTCTGCTAAAATTTGCCGTTTGAAACAAATCATCCCGATAATTCTTTTTGAAACGTCGCCCTGGTTCCCCTGGTGCTAAACCGGGAGGATTGCAGGCAACTAATGGCACCTCAATTCCGTTTTCAGTGGCTACTTTCATCAACTCCGATAAGTACTCTTGATCTGATTTAGAGTATTCATTTTCAATTTGATATAAAATAATCGATCCACCACGTGTTATTTGAAAAGGGGCAAGTACACGACACACCTCTTTTAAATACCTTAAAGCCGGCTGAAAATACTTGGGGTCTACGGATCGAACTTCCTTAGGTGCATCCTTGCCCAACCACCAAGGATGACCACCCATATCCCATTCGGCACAAGCATAAGGTCCCGGGCGAAGAATTACCCACATACCTTCTTCTTTTGCTATTCTGCAAAACGCTGCGTAATCCGTTTGACCTTGCCATGTGAATTTACCCGGCTCCATTTCTATTTGATTCCAAAACAGATAAATCCCAACGGTATTCATCCCCATGGCTTTTAGCATTTGAAGACGATGGCGCCAGTACTCTTTGGGAATGCGTGCAGGATGCATTTCACCAGCTCTGTAAACAAATGGCTTTCCGTTCAAAAGAAATTGCTCGTTTTTAATTACAAAAGTACCTGGCTTTTCAGCTGATGCAGAATAACAAGGAATCACGAGAAATAAAACCATAAATAAAATTTCACCTAACCATTTAATAAGATTTTTTTTTAGCTTTTTCATAAATATTTAATAATTTTGATAACTAATAATCAAAACAAGCGAAACTCCAAATCACTCCTACATATCTGATCTAAAAGGTGATGCAGGTAATTCTGTCACATCGAAAAGAGTCACTTCGGGAATTCCCTCCCATGCATACCTAATAGGTTAGACCTAACTGTTTTATGCGGTAACTTGCAGTCATTCATTCCAACAGTCCTTTTACTTTTTTTCGTTCTGC
>CAIKVR010000361.1 GCA_903830915.1 uncultured Bacteroidales bacterium | reverse complement strand
TTGTTGTTTTGAAAGTTGATGGTTACAATGCCGGATTGAGTTTTTATAATACCGGCGATAACACCATTAATAATATTAAACTTATCAAGAGAAACTTTTTATCCTCTGATAATGTAATTACTATTGGAACCATTGATGCCAAAAAAGCAAGAGTTCTTACATCTTCAGATTTACAGAATATCGATGCAGGTAGTTTCGACGAAATACAGTTTGATTTACTGGGTTACACCATAACACTTGATTACAATAAACAAATTAAACCATTTGTAGCGACCGTAGAAATGAATACTATTTCAACTGACTTATATCCGGGAGTTGCACCCGAAGAGGTTAATTTCAGGGTTTTTATCAATACCAATAATATTAATAACGAACCATTCGAAATATCCGTTGATTTTGATAATAAGTACAGCGAAACTATACAAACAACAACGATAAATGGTCTGAAAACCATAAATATACCACATACTTACACACAAAAGGGTGTATTTTTCCCAAAGGTTACTGTTCGTAATCTGAACTTGGAAAATACTTCATCTTCCTCATTTAATTATTTGCAATTGGAGAACCCGATTAAAATAAATTATCCGGTAACACAAACAATTAATTTTTATGCAGGTAATAATACTGTTTGGACTTCCAATGCTGTATCGTCTATTATTCCGGTTTATGACCTTAAATGGGATTTTGATTATAAAAATTCAACTTTTACAAAAGACAAAGAAACGAACAATAACGATAATACCAACTGGATATACTTACCAGCTTCGGGCAATTTTACAAATAACAAAGTACTACAATCAACCGTTGCTTTAGTTGCATCGGTCAATATCGACAATCTTATTTATACAGATACTGCATTTCAAACAATCAATATATTTAATCCGGTTATTCCTAAAATCAGTTTTACACCAGCCACAAAGAATATTATAACGGATATTTCATCAATTCCATATCCGGTTAATTTAAGTGCAGCTGGTTCGGTTTCTGCTACCGGAAAACCCTTAAATTTCAGATGGTATATCAATCAGGCTGACAGTGGCTCAACCGAAAGTGTACGTTATAAGATGTCGAAACAGGGTAAAAGCACCCTTCAACTTTTGGTAACTGATGGAACGTATAGCAATGAAATAACTGACAGTATAAGCTTAAATTTCAATGTCAGTTATAATCCAGATGCTAAATTAAGTCGGCTTGAGTATTTCTTTGATTTAGAACCGGGTGTCGGCAACGGGCATTCAATTCCGGTTAATTTCCAGAACAGCGTATTGTATGCAAATACAACTATCAATTGTTCTAATTTATCAACTGGCTTGCATCGAATATATTTCAGAGCAAAAGACAGTTCAGGAAAATGGAGCATTCCACAATCTCAGATTGTAATCGTTCAGGCATTTAATCCAAGTTCTACGCAAGTTACCGATGCTGAGTACTTTTTCGATCAAGACCCCGGCTATGGTAATGGGATAAAAATGAGTGTTCCGGCTGGAAATAATGTATCAATATCTACATTGTGCAACCTTCAAAATATTACAACGGGATTACACAGAGTTTATTTCCGTGTAAAAGATAATCTCGGAAACTGGAGTATACCACAATCGCAACTGGTTATTATACAGCAAAGCACTTCGGCAAATAAACAGTTGACCGATGCCGAATACTTTTTCGACATCGACCCGGGTATTGGCAGTGGCATAAAACTACCTGTTCAGGTTGGCGACAGCATTTCGGTAAGTACTATCGAAAATATTAAAAATATAACGACCGGTTTGCACCGTATCTATTTCAGAGTTAAAGATAGTTCTGGAAACTGGGGTATACCCCAATCACAACTTGTTATTATTCAGAATTCAGGCAGCGCGGATAATATCAATTATGCAGAATATTTCTTTGATACTGATCCCGGTTTTGGCAATGCCACAAAGTTTACTATCACTTCATCGGATGATGTATTAATTAATGAAACGCTGAATATCGAAAACTTGGTACCGGGTATTCACACTTTAATTGTAAGGGTACGTGATGAATCTGGCAAGTGGAGCATACCTGTGGCAGCAATGTTTGAAGTTGAAAAAGGTATAGCAACAGATGTAAATTCCTTTATAGCTAATAATGAAAATAATTATAAAATATATGGAGGAAAAGAACGACTAACAGTAATCACACCAAATAAAGACATCAACCGTAAGTATCAGCTTAAAGTGTATACGTTAAGTGGCACTTTGATTTTAGGCAAACATTTTGTTGGCTCCCAAAAAATTACGATTAACAAGGGATTTTATGTTGTTGATATTCTTGATGATTTTCATGGAAACAAAATAACTCAAAAGATTTTAACTTATTAATTTGGGTTTTATATTTTTTGCTTTCGCAAGAAAATCATCAGACAATATAACCGAGAAAAAACTAAAAACAAAAGGAGAAAAATTCATTATGACTTTTGGACGAAAAAGAAACATGAAGAAAACTGAAAACCTATTCTATACAACCAATGCACGTTTGGTAAATCGAGTAGACTGCCCTGCCAGCCGAAACCGACAGGGAGAGCCTCTCACACCACTGTACGTACGGGTCACGTATACAGCGGTTCGCTAAGATAAGGAGTGAAGTGTTGGTAATAAGTAAGCAGAGATTCGTAACCTCGCTTTTGCAAGCGGTCGAGCGTGATAGTGGTCACAAGGATAGGGCTTTGAGCTACTGCCCAACCTCCCATCCTTGTTCTACTCCAACTGTAAGCATTGTCTGCACTGACACCCCCTGTCGTACCGGATATATCATTAATATTACAAGTTAAAGGCATTGTTGGTCGTTGGGATTTGCAATCCCAACTCTATGTATTATAAGGATTTGCAATCCGAAAAATAAAGTAATCCGCTTTACAGCCCCGTCCCTGAGGATATGCTCAATAAATGAACAAATGTTAGCTTTGTTTGACCCCATGCTACCGCACGATTCTTGACAAGTCAAGCGGCAATGCCGAGCGGCATCGTGTGGTAGGTAAGCAATTGAACAGCAGAACAATCTGTGTTTATAGATGTGCAATTCATTATGCAGGATAAAATGGTTATTGGATATTGTGTTGATTTTATGTAGTTGCCACACGATGCAATAGTGCGGCAGCAGCGGGTTTTATGTAGGTTGTGCAACAGCCACGGGACGCTATGCCTAACATCGCGAGAATAAATTTTACACTACGGCGAAAAAGGGTCTGAAAGATCAGAATTGGGAAAAATTAAAATCAGCTAGCGAGTTGATATATGACTAAACAAGACGGCTGAAAGAGTTTCAATTGTTGCTTAAAGTGTAAATGTTTATCCTAATTTAATAGAAATGCCCTGTAAATAGGATTTATAGGGCATTTTATGCGTAAATAATTGTTTTTTAGCTATTGCATGAAACTTGCATGTCAGATTTTCACTGTCTTTCCTGGCTGAGCCAATATCAGCAAAGCCAGGTATGTGAACCAACGGTCAGCGAAAGCTAATGCCCGTATTCATACTCGTTTTATAGAAATCACTTAATGATTAATCGTGGTCAGTTTGCCGGGGTCGTGTTTGTGTTTAAAGAAAACAGCAAACAATACAGCCACCACTAATGAATAAGCGGCAAAGGTAAGCCAAATTGAATGCCAATCTTTAATTCCATCATGTGTAAAGTATTTTGCAATAATAAATCCACTTACAATACTTCCACTCACTGCACCAAAACCATTTGTCATCATCATAAAAAGTCCTTGCGCACTCGATCGAATACTTGGATCTGTAGTTGTTTCAACGAATAATGAACCGGAGATATTGAAAAAATCGAAAGCCATTCCATAAACAATACAGGATACAATAATCATCCAGAGGTTTTCAGCCGGATTTCCATAAGCAAATAATCCAAAACGAATTACCCAGGCGAACATGCTAATCAACATCACATTTTTTATCCCAAAACGCTTCAAAAAGAATGGAATAGCCAAAATAAACAAGGTTTCAGATATTTGAGAGATTGACATAATAATTGTCGAATATTTGACCACGAATGAATCGGCAAATTCGGGCATTTTCTTAAAATCGTCCAAAAAAGTATCGCCATACATATTCGTTAATTGTAAAGCAGCACCTAAAAACATAGAGAAAATAAAGAAAAGTGCCATTTTATAGGTTCGAAAAAGCTTAAAAGCATTCAAACCAAACAATTCAATCCAATTTGAATTGCTCGAAGTTTGTTTCTGAGGTTTACATTTTGGCAATGAAAAAGAATATACACCTAATACAAATGAAGCAAAAGCCGAAATATAAAACTGATTTACAGTAGCTTTATTTCCGGTTAAATTGGTTACCCACATGGCCACAATAAATCCGATAGTACCCCACACACGAATAGGTGGAAATACTTTAACCACATCAAAGTTATTCGTTTTTAGAGCGTTATAAGCTATTGAATTTGAAAGAGAGATAGTTGGCATATAAAAACACATAGCAACCAACATAGTCCAGAAAAACGTATCAGGATTGGTCACCTGAGTACAATACATAATAGCTAATCCACTTAAAATATGTAGAATACCATATATTTTTTCAGCATTTATCCATCTGTCGGCAATGATACCGGTAAGTGTCGGCATAAAAATAGATGATATACCCAATGTTGAAAAAACAGCACCAAACTCTGCTCCTCCCCACTGTCTTGTTCCAAACCAATAATTGGCAATTGTAATTAACCATGCTCCCCAAACAAAAAATTGAAGAAAACTCATTAATGTCAAACGATACTTTAATCCCATGATTCTTTTATTTAGTTGATAATGATTTTTATGTTGATTGAGTTATTTTACTACTCTTAAGTAACAAACCGCCCCAAGCCCCTCCCGCTTTTAGCGGGATAAATTGCGGGGATGTGTAATTACTTTCGTCTTCTATTTTGTACTTCTCAAATTAATTGCGAATCAATTCGCAAACCACTCTTTACATCCCATAAACTACTATCTCCTTTTTCCTTCTCCTTTGGAGAAGGTGTCCGAAGGACAGATGAGGTCGGTGCTTGGGGCAGTATTTCTTTTGTTTCATTTAATTTTTAGATTGGTATTCCCAATCTGTAATGCTATAAACTACCTACCTATAAACTACCTACTTTTTCTCTTCAATGCATCCCTTAGTCTTACAGCCAGTTCGTATTTTTCGTTATTTACTGCCACATCCAGCATTTCGTTAAGAGATTCAACTGTCAGCAAATCTAAATCCATATCAGTAAGATCTTCAGTATTTTCGGGAACTCCGGGCATTACTTCTTTTGCTGTAACTTCCACTTCAGTTCCAACAATATCTAGTATATCCGATTTAATAAAAATAGGACAATCTGTTCGCACAGCCAAAGCCACTGCATCCGAAGTGCGCGCGTCAACAATCAGAACTTTATCAGCACTCATGATATGTAGTTCGGAATAAAACACATCGTTTATCATATCATATATCAGCACTTTAACCAGTTCTGCATCGAATGATTTCAAAATACTTTTAATCAAATCATGTGTCAACGGGCGTGGTGATTTTTTATTATTCATCTTCAAGGCGATAGATTGCGCTTCAGGCTCACCAATCATAACAGAGAACCTACGGTTTCCATATTCTTCGCTCAACACCAATCCATACGTTCCTATAACTGTCTGATTATAAACTAATCCTGTAATTGTCAACTTAATCTCTGAACTCATATATCCACTTAATAATTAATAATTTACTATTAATAATTATTCTATCTTGTATTTAAAGACAACAAATATACAGATTTTTTTAAAAGTAAAAACCAAATTCATGCAAAACTTGAATGATAAAGTAACTTTTGGAAGATATATTTTGATATAAAATCCGCCGTATCGTTAATTATTAATTATTGTTTATCAATTATTAATTAGTTGTTGTACTTTTGCAAGCGCAAAACAGCTATTGTATGTTCAAGAAATCAACCATAGTTATCAAAAATAAACGGGCAACTTTCGATTATGAAATTCTCGACCGATTTACTGCAGGTATACAGCTTTACGGAACTGAAATAAAGTCGATTCGTGATGGAAAGGCAGGATTGACAGATACTTACTGCACATTTATTAATGAGGAATTATGGGTTAGAAATATGCATATAGCCACTTATTTCTTTGGCTCATACAATAATCATGACGTTCGGCGTGACCGTAAACTACTGCTGAATAAACGGGAATTGAATAAACTGATACGAGGAACCCGGGAAACAGGCAATACCATTGTACCAACCAAACTATTTATTAATGAAAAAGGGCTGGCTAAAATAGAAATAGGACTGGCTAAAGGTAAGAAAACCTACGATAAACGCCAGTCGCTCAAAGAAAAAGAAGACAGACGCAGTATAGATAGGGCAATGAAAGATTAGCGTTTAGTTTGTAAAGTTGTAAAGTTTATAAAGTACAAATTAGCTAATCACTTCTTTTTAGATTTAGTATACAAGAATCGCTTTATTTTCTGCGAAGCTGTTTTCTCAAACGGCTCATCTACAATATCTACACGTTTAATTTGAGAAACTTTATTCAGTTTTTCGTTCAGTTCTTTAGTGAAATGCTGAACCCAAATTTTATGTTTTTCTTTTTTGTCTTCAATCACCAGTTTCAAATGTTCATAAGCTTTTTCAAGCTCTTCAATTTCCACTAATACTTTGGCAACCAGAAAACCATCTTCTTCAATAACAAGTGATTCCACAACCAGTTCATGATTGTTTATAACAGTCTCAATATCTTCGGGATAAATATTCTCACCACTTGCACCTACGATAGTATTTTTGATTCTTCCTTTAATAAACAATCGTTTTCGTGAATCAAACCGACCATAATCGCCTGTTCTAAACCAGCCATCTTTTGTCAAAACTTCGCTTGTAGCTTCAGGATTTTTATAATATCCTTTCATCACGTTCGGACCTTTAGCCCAAATCTCTCCTACTCCTTTTTTTCCTGGTTCATGAATCTTAAGCTCTACGCCATGTACAGCATAACCTGTCGATTGAAGTTTGGTTTGATGAACACCTGCACCAGCCAATAAAGGTGCAGTTTCAGTTAGTCCATAACCGATGGCATAAGGAAACCGGGCTTCTTTAAGGAAACGTTCAACCCGCGAATCAAGTTTAGCACCGCCAATTCCAAAGAATTTTAATCGTCCACCAAAAGTCTGATATAACTTTTTACCCGCAATCCGGTGAATCAATATTCTGAAAAACGGAGTTTTATAAATCATCCTTTTCAAACCATTTCCGGTAAACTTACTCTGAATCTGAGTTTTAAAAATCTTTTCCATAACAAGTGGAACGGAAAGCATCATCGTTGGTCTTATTTTTTTCAATGCTGGCAACAATGCTGCAGGTGTTGGCGGTTTTTCAAGATAATAAATAGCTGCACCATAGATGATGGGATAAATCAATCCAATGGTATTTTCGTAAGTATGCGAAAGTGGCAAAAGTGATAAAAATACATCTGTGCGTGAAATAGGTTGAAATGTAAAAGATTGCATTGCCACAAAGGCGATGCTTTTATGCGACAACACAACACCTTTTGAACGACCTGTGGTTCCTGAAGTATAAATTATGGCAGCAGTATCATTCTCTTTTACAGTGATTTTAGGGATAACAGTTTCAGTATTTATACTTTTTGTTCCGGACATTTGACTGAAATCATCTAACAAGATAGTGGCTTCGAGTGATGGTAATTCAAGACCTTCTACCCTGGAAATCAAGCGTTCACTAATAAACAGCACTTTAGATTCGGAGTGAACAAGCACATTCTCAACTTCTTCCCGCGTAAAATCAGGCAGTACCGGAACGATTATCAATCCATTGGAAACAACTGAAAAATAAGCAATTACCCAATTCGGCATATTATGACTGAACAGTGCAACCTTATCTCCTTTTTCTAATCCAAGTGCAAATAATTTTGAAGCAGTTTCTTCAATTTTTTTTCCTAATTGAGAATAAGTTATTGGAGTTCCATCCACAAACGAAACGGAAGGCATTTTAGCAAAATTCTTTACGGAATAATCTAAGATTGATTTCAGTGTGAGCGGTTTAGGCTCTATTTTTTTATTCATGGAAATAGATTTATCAATAACACCTGAAAATGAATAATTATGTAAAGATATGTGTTTTTTCAAACAAGCTAAATAAAAAGCACAGATTTAACGTTTGGACTTATTTATAGATTATGAAAATACAAGGACGTTTATTCAAATCCGGGAGTTGAGCTTTCCACTCTTTGATGGTTTTGGTTTTAATAAATTCAGTTTCGAGCGTAATGTCGACAGCAATACAAAGGCGGGTGTTTGGCTGGCAGGTTTTGATGATTTCTTCCAGCATTTTCATATTGCGATAAGGTGTTTCAATAAAAATTTGTGATTGATTTTCGGAATAAACACGGGATTCAAGCTTTTTCAATGCTTTGGAGCGTTCATCCGGCTGAATGGGCAAATAACCAACAAATGCAAAACTTTGACCGTTAAATCCCGATGCCATGAGCGACAAAAGTATGGATGATGGACCAACCAACGGAACAACCCTGAAGTTATTTCGCTGTGCAATGGCAACCACATCGGCACCCGGATCGGCAATTGCGGGACAACCTGCTTCGGACAATACTCCCATGTCATTTCCCTCAACCATTGGTTTCAGAAAATCACTAATTTCTTCGGGTGAAGTATGCTGGTTTAAAACAAAAAAAGTAAGACTATCAATATCAATAGCCTGATTGGCTTTTTTCAGAAAACGACGGGCTGTTCGCACATCCTCCACAATAAAATACTTCAAATCTGTAACTATCTCAGTATTTCGGGCAGGTAAAATACTGTCGAATTGACTTTCACCAAGTGATGTTGGTATTAAAAAAAGTGTTGCCATTGAAAGCCCCCTAAAACCCCCCGAAGGGGGACTTTTGAATTTTTATATTTAAATTTGTACTTATTATTCAAAGATTGAGTCTTTAAGTCCCCTTATGGGGAATTTAGGGGGCTAACTGCTCCAACTCTTCGCTCAGAATTTCCCATTCGTAAACTTTTTGTTCCAATTCACGCTGTTTTTTTTGATAAAGCAGAATATACTCATTATCAGATGCTTTTTCGGGAAGTTGTAACTGAGCATCCATTTCTGCAATTTCTGATTCAAGTTTCGAAACCTGTTTTTCCACCTCTTCTACTACTCTTTCGGCCTTCTTAATCTTCCTACTAATCTCTTTACGTGCTTCGTAGCTTAGTTTGTTATCGGAAACTGACTTATCTTTTGCTTCATTGGCTGCTTTCAACGAATTTGAAACTTCCAGTTCGCGCAAGCTGTCCATTTTTTTGTATTGAAGAAATTCATAGATACCACCGATATGTTCACGAACTTTTTTGTTAGCAAATTCGTACACTTTATTCACCAGTCCGTCCAGAAATTCACGGTCATGAGATACTACAATAACAGTTCCATCAAAAGCCTTAATTGCTTCTTTCAACACATCCTTCGAACGCATATCAAGGTGATTTGTAGGCTCGTCAAGAATCAACAGATTCACCGGTTCAAGCAACAATCGAATCATTGCCAACCGACTACGCTCACCACCCGATAGAACTTTCACCTTTTTATCAGAAGCTTCACCACCAAACATAAATGCTCCCAGAATATCCCTGATTTTAGTACGGATATCTCCTACCGCTACATAATCAATCGTTTCGAAGACTGTTTTGCTTTCATCGAGCAGGGATGCCTGATTCTGAGCAAAATAGCCAATCTTCACATTATGACCAAGTTTCATTGTACCTGAATACTCTATTTCATCCATGATACATTTCACCAACGTACTCTTTCCCTCACCGTTTTTACCCACAAAAGCCACTTTTTCTCCCCGATTTATTATCAGATCAATATTGTCGAGAATCAACTGTTTGCCATAAACTTTTGACAAATGTTCCATTTCTACAGGAATACTGCCTGAACGAGGTGCTGGTGGAAATTTAAGATGAAGTCTGGAATTATCTTCTAAATCCACTTCAAGTCTTTCCAGTTTTTCCAGTTGTTTCACACGCGATTGTACCTGAATGGCTTTGGTGGCCTGATAGCGGTATCGTGCAATAAATTCTTCTGTATCAGCAATCATTTTCTGCTGATTTTCATAAGCACGTACTTGTTGTTCATGTCGTTCAACCCGCAATTGTACATACTTCGAATAATTTACGTTATAATCATAAATCTTTCCAAGCGATATTTCGATGGTACGATTGGTTACTGCATCAATAAATGCCCGGTCGTGTGATACAAGCAATATGGCTGAATTGGATGTAACCAGAAAGTTTTCAAGCCACTGAATTGACTCTATATCAAGGTGATTGGTGGGCTCATCAAGCAGTAACACTTCGGGATGTTGTAACAGGATTTTTGCCAATTCAATGCGCATACGCCACCCTCCGCTGAATTCAGAACATTGTCTGTCGAAATCTGAACGTAAAAAACCAAGACCAAGCAATGTTTTTTCAATTTCGGCATAAAAATTACCATTGCCTATAATCTGCAAGTGTTCATTCTGGTGAGTAAGGTGATTTAGAAAATCATGGTAATCATCGCTTTCATAATCGGTTCGCTCTGCCAGTTCAATGTTCATACGCTCAATTTCTGATTGTAAATCAGTGATATGCTCAAAAGCCTTTTCGGCTTCCTGCATAACTGTTGTGCCTTCGTTATGAATCATGTGCTGAGGCAAATAACCAATTGTAAGGTCTTTGGGAATGGTTACTTTACCTTTTGTGGGAAGTTGTTTGCCTGAGAAAATGCGAAGTAAAGTAGTTTTACCAGCTCCGTTTTTGCCTACCAGAGCAATTTTATCTTTGGAATTTACAAGGAAAGTTATTTCATCAAAAAGCGGCGATCCGCCAAATTCGATGGTGAGTTGTTCGACGGAAATCATGCTCAATAATTATTCAACGGAAAAGAAAATTTATATCAAAAATCACTTCTTAAGTGTTTTACGGTCAACCAATCTCCAGAGTATTTCAGTGAGAACTACAGCAAGAGAAAACGCTACCAAAGCCAATAAACCAATCGACCAATTACGACCGACAATTCCCAGCATTATAAAAACAAGTGTTACGATAAGCAAAACCATTGTAACCTGACGATGTTTCAGCCCTGTTTTTAGAAGCAAATGATGAATATGATTTTTATCGGGATGAAATGGCGAAACACCTTTTTTAATACGTGTCAGCATCACTCTCAATGTATCAAAGAGTGGAACTGACAGAATACAAATAGCTACTGCAGGTGCAGCTTTCATTTGGAATAATTCATTTAAATGCGATTTTTGCGGGTATGCATTCATCTCACAAAACTGAAAAACATAAAGCGATATCATATATCCCAATAACAATGAGCCTGTATCACCCATAAAAATTTTATTTTTCTTTCCGAATACATTATAAATGAAAAATACTCCTAAAGAACCTACCATGGCATAAGCCGAAATTGCCAGATTGACTGAACCTGTGAAACTAAAATAAATAGCAAAAAACAAAGTGTACAAAATGCCCAACCCCGAAGCTAATCCATCTACGCCATCGATAAGATTTAATGCATTGATTATGGCAATAAATACAAAAATTGAAAGAAAATAGCTGCTAAAAACCGGCAACTCATTAATGCCTAAAAAACCGTGCAAATTGGTTAAGCGTATATCCGACACAACAATCAGAAAAAAGCCTGAGACAATTTCCCCCAAAAGTTTCCAATAAGCTTTTATATCTATCAAATCATCAACAAAACCCACAATAAGGATAAAGAATACACCAATAATTATAAACTGAAGTTGATCTATAATCCCGTACGAAAACAAAAACACTGTCAGTAGAAAGGATATAAAAATATTTATCCCACCAATATTCGGAATTGTTCCTTCATGAGAAGTCCTTTTATTAGGTCTTACAACAAAGTTTCTCTTTTTTGCTATATCAATCACCATAGGCATAAAACAAAGACCTATAACAAAAGAAATAAGTATTGATAATACCGGATAAGCAACAATAAGATTATTTAAATAATGCATTTTATGATACATGGTAATTACACATCCAATCTTTCATACTGAGAGTTCTTGCTCAAGAACTCAGGTACTATTTTTTTCATGAGGGAAACTGTGAGAAAATTCTTACACATCAAGCTGTATTGAATTAATTCGTTAATCTGAAGCGAAATTGCATCATAATCATATTCCTGAACTTTAGCAATCATTATCTTAGGATTATGAGTCTTGTGGTTATTTCTTTCTGATTAAGCAATTCTTCATATAGTTTTTCTCCCGGGCGTAGTCCGGTATATTCTATTTTAATATCAACCTCAGGTATAAATCCAGCCAGACGAATCATCTTGCGAGCCAGATTTACAATTTTCACAGGACTGCCCATATCAAAAATGAATATTTCACCACCATGACCCATCGCTCCTGCTTCCAAAACTAGCATACAAGCTTCTGGTATTGTCATGAAGTAGCGAATTATTTCAGGATGAGTAACAGTAACAGGTCCACCCTTCTCAATTTGATTCTTGAAATGAGGTATTACTGAGCCGTTTGAACCCAATACATTTCCAAATCTTGTAGTAATAAACTTTGTGTGATGATTTCCTTCAGACTGTAATTTACGAAATAGAGATTGTACATAAATCTCAGCTATTCGCTTAGAAGCACCCATTACATTGGTAGGATTTACTGCTTTATCAGTAGAAATCATCAAAAAACGCTGAACTTTATATTTCACGGCCAAATCTGCCATGATTTTTGTGCCCAGTACATTTACCATGATACTTTCTACCGGATTGTCCTCCATCAAAGGAACATGTTTATAGGCAGCTGCATGGTAAATAATATCCGGACGGAATAAATCAATCATGTATTCCATACGTTCCTTATTTCTAACATCCCCTAAAAATGTACTTATATTTTGATCGGGATATTGTACATCTAGTTCAAGTTTTAAATCATGCATAGGTGATTCTGCCTGATCCAAAATTATCAATAGTTTAGGCTTATACTGAATAACCTGATGAACAATTTCACTTCCAATCGAACCGGCAGCACCTGTAACCAAAACTACTTTCGATTTTAGTTGTTTTGCAATATTTTCACTCGAAATATCAATTTTAGGTCTTTCGAGCAAATCTTCAATCTGAATTGATTTGATTTGTTTTATCGATGGCATATCATTTTGCCATATACTCATCGGTGGAGAAGTTAATACAGAAAGATTGTTGTTTATAAAAATATCCAAATCCGAATTCGGGTTAATCATTGACATTTTAAGTGGTGAGACAATGATAGCCTTGGCTTTATTTACAACCACTCTTTTTACAACTGCTTCTGATAAATGATAAACTTTCACTCCCATTATCACCTTCTCAGTTGCATTTTTATCATCATCAATAAATCCGACCAGTTTGTATTTGTTTTCGGGCGTAGTCCTTAACATCTTAGCAATACCAATAGCTGCAGATTGTGAACCATAAATCATTACAGGAATAATTTGACCTGAATTCTGACTAAAATAGTCGTATATCGTTTTCACTGTCAATCTGAGTATAAATAGAAGCAGAAAAGATAAGACTGCATAGATAATGAGTGCCGAATAATAAAATCCATGATTTCCTGTAAAAAGGTAAATAATAAAGTTTAACGACGAAATAAATATGACATTCATACTTACTGCTAATAACAATTTGGCAGCATCAACATAACCTGAATATCTTAACACTCCTGAATAGGTATGAAAAATCCAGAA
>CAIKVR010000360.1 GCA_903830915.1 uncultured Bacteroidales bacterium | reverse complement strand
TTGTAAGGAAGTGCCAGACTGCCGGCTTTCATTCCACGTGTTACAGCGCCAATTGAATAGCTCACTTCACTTTGGTCAACATTATATACCAACAAAATGGCTTTATCCGTGGCTGAGCAATTACCTGAACCGGTATTATCTTCCCAATGAAAATTTACTTTTCCATTCAAAAGTTCTGCAGCAGCTATAGTTTCGCGGCTTAACTGACCATCGCTTATCTGCACTTTGCTGTAATCCAGTTCAAAATCAGGGGCTTCACCTTTTATTGCATTCTTCAATGCATACTGAACGGCATAATTGTACGACGACATGGTATCGCCAGCCACTTGTTTGAAGCTGAATTTAAGAATGAAATTAATTACCTGCAAAAATGAGGTTACTAATCCAAACTTGGTACGCTGATTAGCCTGTGCCACACTATTCGAAGTACGTGGTCTCTTTGATTTGACGCGAATTAAATCGTCGCCGTTACGATTACTTGAACCTATTACGGTCCCAACTGTACCTGTGAATCCACCTAGGATTCCTGAAAACATCTTTCCCATTTTATTTGTTTTTTAGGGATTTGACAATTATGTTTTGCAATCTGATTCTACCTGAATAATGGTGATCAATCATTAATCATTCAAATCGTTCTTTAATGTCTGCTCAATTTCCGTTGATCGATAGTAACTGAATTTTCATTAAACCTGTGGCGCCCCACGCCAACCTTAATTGCAACAAGTTTGCCAATGGGAAATTGATTGAGTAATGAAGGAGTTTTGAAGGTGATAACTTATTTTTTAGAAATTATGACGGTGATTTGACGGCAATAGGATGGGAATATGACAGAGAACCAACAGTTATGGCAAAACTATAAGCTCTTGAATCTTGATTCATGAATCACTCTACAAAAACCAGAGTGTTTCTTTTCCTGTGCGGGGTAATTCAGGACGACTAAAGTGAGGTACTATTTTAGCCAGCATTTCGGGGTAACGCAAAGTAACAGGCAATGACTGACGGGAGATTGATTTCCAGTACAACTGACTAAAGCGGCAAACCTGTTCGAATAAATCCGGAATAAGCAATGGATCAATCGGTTCACTTGAAAAAGTACCAACCGGGAAATATTGAAATGAAATCTTTAATGGAAATGGATAGCCTTCCTTATCATCAAAATTCAAACCTTTTTGCAAGCCATTATTGTAAAGCAGGTATTGATTATAACCAACGGGCAGGTAGGTAAAAGAGTAAGGCATTAAATGACTTTGCTGCATATCGAACCCAACGATATCTTCTGAAAACATCTTGTTGATGTTCAGAACTACAACAGGCACATCCAATTTCAGTTTGGCAAGTCCCTTTTCAATTGGTTCTAATTCTTTTTGACTAAGCGTTTTATAGAAGTGAATTACTAATCTTTTAAGCGTTTTATGTCCACTACAATATTCCCTTACTGCCATCAGAATTGAACCAGCCAACTCATCTAATTGATTACTTCGGAAACAATCGAAACCGTAGAAATTTCCTTCTCCTGAAAAACTAAAAGCACTTCCAAGGTATTTCTTCTCCATTTCCTCGCTTTTAAAAGCACTGATACCTATCACAAGTTCATCGGCCAACTCATTTGCCAGACTCCAGGGTGTTCCGCCCAATTTTGCCAGCAACGAAACTGCTATATTTGGAAAAGCGAAATTAAAACCCTTTTTCAGAATTGCTTTCTTTTCAATGTCCGTCTGTCGGTCTGTCCAGTTTTTTTCCACTTCTATAACCTGTGACACAATACTTCTATGCAGCAATTCTTCTTTCAGTTTGTAATATATGGCTTTATGTGCTTCATCGCTATCTGTTTTTCCGAAAGGAGAAAGATACAATGCCACATAGCGGGTATCATTGTCGAAAATGCGTTCATCAAGCACTTGGACTATTTCGGGAAGTGGATTCTCTTTATTGTCAAAATAAACACTGAAATCTTTAACCGTTGAATATACTATGCCTGCATATTTGTTGATGCCTGTAAATCCGGGCAATTTTCCACTCATATATTCATTAATCGTTAACGCCATTTGTATGTCGTTACGTTGGCAGATAAAGAAAAAAACTGTTTTTCGGTTGGGTGTCAGCTTTTTGGGACCAAAGCGTTTCATTCCGTTTTTGGGCTCTGTATCCGTTCCACCATTACCAAAAACCAAATTATTCAGCAATTTTCCTTCCGTTAGCAGCGTCTGACATTCACGGCTGGTCCAACCATTATTCAATACCATAAATTCTTTTAAATCCTCCGGTTGAAGATACTGTTTCCTGAAACTTTCAATCTCATTCCGGTAACGGAGATAACGGTTGCTTTTGTCGGGGGCAGGAGTAGGGATTTTTAATGCCCGTTGCAAGCCCTTATTCAGACAAGGGAAAACACTTTCTGCATTTCTTCGGGCTTTATCAGTCATTTCATCATACCGAATCAACGTATTTTCGTAAAGCAGCCAACTGAATTTGATTGGCTCAAGTTCCTGACAATTTTCACCTGTCAGAGGCTCGTTAAGCACTGAATGAACTCCATCGTATGATACCAGCAATTCAGGTAAATTAGTTATGCGTCCAAACTGAACCCTTAATGTAAAGCCTTTATAACCCCTGCAGCCCGAATAAGGCGAAACACCCGGTATCCATACTTCCATATCGGATACAAAGTTCGTTCGAACTATAACGCCAAGGGTTTGAAAATAATTGGTCAGTTTGAAAATGTAGAATTTTTTAAGGAATGAGAATGACCACAGAGGTTCTGTGGAGTCGGGATTGGTTTTGCTAACTCCTAAGGTGACTGGTATTCCACCTTCACACGGTCTCTCAAATGTACTATAAAGTGCTGAAGTACCAGGTACTAATTTTAGGTAGTTGATAAAGAAGCTAAGGTCTTTTTCGGTGAGGCTTACCGAATTTTCTGTTTCCTGCTGACTGAGGTAACATTTCAGCGTTTGAGAACTAAATGTAAAATTCAATAAATTAAGGCTTAGGTATTTCTGTTCCATAAATCTTTTCTGTATTATTTTGTTGAAGGGCTTGTAAACAAACACTATGTGTTCTCCCCGATTACAAAATTAAAACTTTTTGCTCACATTAACAACCAAAATTAAAGAAAAGTTATTGACAATTTTTGTTCAACTATTGCTTTTTTATTGAATTACCGGATTAGCCGTTTTTAAGCTTCCACACATCTATTTCCGACTTCATATACAGGTCTTTATTCCCATGCTTCAGGGCTTTTGGAAAATCACTTTCCTTTTTTCTTCGGGTTAAGGTGCTTTCCGAAATTCCAAGCACTTCAAACACCTCTTTACTCGTGTAATAATCTGCACGGCTGAAAGTAGGGATTGTGGTTTGTTCGTTAGTTGGTTGATTAGTTGAATTGGAAACTTTTTCGGGCTTTTGTGTTTTCGCAAGTTTTCTCAGGAAGAGCCTTACCGGAGGAGTCTGCCCTGCCAGACTTGTGTAAAGCCACTCCTCTGTTTGTTTATAAACAAGCACTTCATGCAATAATTCCTGTATCTCCAGATAAGCCTTCGCCAGGCAAACCCGCAACAGATGAAAAATGTAAATATCCGACAGGCGGTTATTATCAGTATCAGCCGACGGTTCTGTCAGGTCTTTTAAATGGAGGTTTTCCGTCTGTATTTTTTCACCCAGTCGCATTAGGCAGGTAGTCAAATGTTTATCCAGTATCTGGTCGCGGAGGTACGATTTTATTTGCCGGTTGGTTTCACCAGCCAGGTATTCCTGCATATCGGCAATATACAGAAAAGTCTCACTGAGTATTTTTTGTTGATAATATCTCGCCTTTAAGGTAGGTGGTTTCAAAAAATGCATGCTGTAAATTCCCGTATCTTTTGCTGATACCCGCACCATCTCCTGTAATTTTTGAACATATCCGTAACCTTCGGCATTGACCGGAACCAAAGGATTTAATCTGCCATGTAATAGCTCGTCAAACAATGGAAAATGGTAATCAAAATTCATCTACTGCTAAGTTTAATCAATTATTGGTTTGGCTCAAAACACCTCACATGGTTAATTCCAATTCGGTACTACAAAATTAATAATTTCCATTTAAATATTTCACTTAAAGCCTAAGTTTTCGGCAATTTTCGATCTTACCTGCAAAAAAAAGAATGCCTGAACAATTCAAACATTCTTTCCTAACTTAAAATACTAATGAATCAGAGAGAACTTTAAAAAAGAATTCTTAAATCAGACTGATTTATAACACATTAACCATTTGTAAACAAAACACTGTTTCGGTTTTATGACAAAAATCAATCAATAATTATTTTTTTTGTAATAGTTTTTCCTGCATTACTTATTGTTACCATATACACACCGGCCTTAAGCGAAGTTCCTAACGGAGCATTTGCTTGAATTAGGTTTCTCGACAAGATTTTCTGACCAACAGCATTATAGATTGATACCGAAGTGTTTTCGATAGAGTTTCCGTTTACCATTATCTGATGATTGGAGTTGGTAGAAACCCAGAAACTGTCATTATTTACAGAATTAAATCCATTTACTATTGAAGGTGCTTTGAAAAGCAAAGTAAAGCGTGACTTATTATCTGTAATTGTTGTATCCGATGTAAAACTATAATCAGCGATTGTCAAATCTTGCTCAACATTTAAAGCCTTATCACGTAGAATGATTTGTGTTCCAGAAACAAAATTAGCAAACTGCGATGCTTTAATCACGAATGTACCGATTTGACCACTTGAAAATCCAAGTGTCATTTCAGAATCATAAGGAATACTGTTCATACCATTGATTGCTAGTTGTTCATTCGAAACAATGCTATAAATTCCAGGCATTGACGGATCATTTGACATCTTCGGTGAATCGTAATCATCTAAAGAATTTGAAGCACTTGGATTGAAAGCAAGGATTGTTTCATCAAAATTCACTCCGTTTGTAACCTGAAGTCGCAATATCTGTTGGGTATATTTACTTTGTACCGGAGTGCGGAAAACATTGTTCACATTATCACTATGAGAACGAAGACTATTATTGAATGTCAATGTAGCAGGACTTTGTCCGGTTTTTACGCGTACCCAAAATGCTTGCATAGGAGGAATATTAGTAGTAATTGCTTTTCCACTCAAAGCTGTTCCTACACCTAATTTCAAATTGTAAGTATCGAATGCATAAGCTGTATTTCCTGAGTTTCTGGAACGAAGCCAAAACGAAGGTAATACTTTTGTTGTGTCAATCGAATTTATATTTAAAAATGATGGATACGGATTTCCAATCAAATTAAAACCTTCTTTTACAATACCAGTTGAGCGGCTTAATGAAGGCGTAGTAACAGACCCTGTATTAAGTGTACCAGTAAAAATCAATGTAGCAGTTCCCGAAGCAAGATTTGCAATATATCCCTGCCCGACATTCAATGATGCACCGGTTGTCATCGTTATCCATGCAGAAGTTGGTTCATTTCGTTTATAGAATGTATATCCAGCCTGAGCTGTAGCAGTACTTACTGGTGAAGAAATGTACCAGTTTCTGATCGAACCTAGATATTGTTGTATTGTACTCGATCCAGTTACAGTTAATCCACCATTTGTAGTTTTATCCACAAAAGTTCCCGTTCCATTCGAATTATCACTATTAACATTAAAGTTTCCTGTAACTCCTAAAGTTGAACCTGAGTTAATTGTTAGTTTTCCGCCCGAATTGATTGTCAATGCCGGAGAAGTAGCATTAGCAGCAACTGTTATTTCATGTCCATTTTGGATTGCAACAGAACCGGCAACATTTACAGTTGGAATAACAGTAACATCCGACCATGTAGAATTGTCGCCAGATTGCCACGAACTTGCACTTCCCCAGTTACCACTTGCTTTTGACCGGTATGTGACATATTCGTAAGCTCCCATATCAGGAGTAGAACGGGTAATTCCTCGTTGGTCGTTAGTTAGTAATCCAGAACCGGCAACCGAAGGATTAGTTGCACCACCACCTAAAACCAATGCATGTGTTTTCACATATCCACCACCACCAGCTGTAATACCAGGTACACCTGTAGCAGGCGCACCGGGCAAAGCAGTTGTTCCGCCATTATCAGCATAAGTAGTATTTAAAATACTTGAAATGGCTGTTGCTCCTAATAACACATTACCAGTTGTTTCAGTTGCTCCGGTATAACCAAAGCCGGTTGCACCGATAAGTCCACCGTATAAATTTCGTCCTGTAGTTGAACCTAAATTTGCATTTGCTCCAACATAAATATCTTTATTAGCAGTTGAGTTCGCCGTATTTCCAATAATAATACAATAATTTAAAATAATATTTACATTAAGTGCAGCAGCAGCATCTCTGTATATACCACCTCCATTACTTGCACCGGTAGAATTATTATAGATTGTACAATTATTTAATGTAACTGTATTTACCCAAGCAGTTCCCGAAGCATTTCCACCGATATCAATACCACCAGCACCTGATAAAGCCGTATTACTGTTTCCCGATATTGTACAATTAGTTAGTGTTGTGTTATCGGTGTAATCAGTGCTTCCACTTCCTGCAACATAAACCCCTGCACCATAGCCATTATATGCAGGACTACCTGTACCAACAGTTGTATTACCACTAACTGTACAATTAATCATTGTCAACTTACTTTTATAGATTGCACTACTAGTTGTATTTTTAGATCCGACTGCCAAACCTATTCCACCGGCGGCAGGTGCAGTGTTTCCAGAAATTTCAGTATTTGTAATGGTTGTAACAGCAGCACTATATACTCCACCCCCATAAGTTGATGAATTGTTTACATTATTTTTAAGAATACAATTTGTGATTTCTAGTGTACCTGTAGAAGAAGCTGAACTACTGGATAATGAAGGACGCATAATCATAGGTCCTCCGTTATTATTACCTTTTCCATCGAAAATGCAATCAGTAAATTTCAAAGCAGGGGCTGTATTTGAAAAAATCACGGCACCAGAACCACCTGAAATCGAGTTTGAAGTAGAGTTATTAGTAAAAGTACAACTAGTACAGGTTAAATCGGTATTAGTAAAAATTCCGCCACAAATTGTTGCATTATTCGAATCGAATGTTGAATTACTGATAGTTCCGGCTGAACCTGTAAGATATATAGCACCTCCTGTACCATTGTTACTACCGTTATTTAATGCTTTATTGTTGTAGAATGTACAATTGTTTATGCTTGTAGGTCCTTTACTGTATATTGCACCTCCGTAAATACCACTATTTGCAACTGAACCCGCAGTAACAGTGTTGTTTTGAAAAACACAATTATTTACGTTTATTGTACAACCAGTATTGTTACGAATAGCTCCACCATAAATAGTATAAGTGCCATCTCCTGTAACTGTTGCGTTCTGCAAAGTCAAATAATTAAAAGTAATAGTCTTAGCAGAATAGGGCGTAATAAATATAGTATTTCCGGTATATCCATTAATTGTAATCATGGTTGATCCAGTTGCATTAATGGTCATACTATAAGAAAGGTTTGGCAAAGCACTTGTCAATGTAATTGCAGTAGGAGTTCCGCTAAATGTAATTGTATTACCATCGGCAACATTTGCCTGTGTTATAGCCCAACGTAAGGTATTGGCAACATTGGCTGCTCCATCGGTATAAACCGACACATCGTAATTGGTTGCAAAAAGTTTCATAAAGCTCATTACAACAAGGATTATTAGGATTGAGCGAGTTTTCATATTGATGTTTTTTTAAAATTTATGTTTGATGTTTGAATAATAATGGCAGGACAATTAACCTATGGCAATTAGCCTATCGGGAATCGCCTTGCCATAAACTAAACACTTTCTTTTATTTTACTTATCGAAAAACAAATTTTGTAGTAGTCTGTTTATCCACACCCTGAACACGCACTAAATAAATACCCTTTGAAAGACCGGTATGAATAGTTGCTATAGTTCCGCCTGAAACTACTGAGTTGTGAACATTGTTTGCTCGTAAATCGTATATTGTTACGTTTTGTTTTCCTGAAATACCATTCAAATCAAGTACGATTTCAGAACCACTTTGATAAATTTTCAAATTGTCTGATAGCGTAGTATTTATTGCAGTAGCAACACCGCCAAATTCATACGCCCCCATATCTGGTTTGGTATCACGTGCATAACCTCGTTGGTCAACAGTTTGTAAACCTGATAATGCCATATCTGGATCAATTGCAGGACTACCGGAAACTAATGCATGTGTTTTCACTTTAGTTCCTCCCTGTAAAACAGTCATGCCACCATTATCAGCAAGCGTTGTATTTAAAATGCTTGATATAGGAGTTGAACCCAGCAATACGTTTCCGGTGGTTACTGAACCAGCATAACCAAAACTACTACCTCCGGAAATTCCACCATATAGGTTTCTACCTGTAGTTGATCCTAAAAATGCATCTCCCTGAATTTTAATATCTTTATTTACAGCACCAGCAGCAGTATTTCCAATAACTATACTATAGTTTAAAATCACCCGAATTTTATCAACAACGGCAGCATCACTTCCACTAGTTATAATTCCAGCACCGTCGGCTCTACCATTAGTATTTCCATATATTGTACAATTATCAAAAGTTGCTTTTATAGTCCAGGATAGTGCATATTGTCCGCCACCAATATCTACTCCACCGCCTCCTCCGCTTGCTGTAGTTCCTGTCGAACACGAATTTCCAGAAATGGTACAATTTGTAAATTGAGCATCATCAGTAAAAAATTCTCCTGTTGAATAATACGCTTTTATCATAACACCGCCACCATACTTGCTGGAAGCAGCAGAATTACCACTAACTGTACAATTAGTCATTGTTAATTTGCTTTTAAAAATAGCAGCCGTTGGATAAGGAGCTGTATAATTCGAATTTACAGAACCACCATACAAAGCAACTCCTCCACCATCACCATTGGCAGTGTTTCCTGAAATTTCAGAATTTGTAATAGTTGTGACTGCGGCACTGTTTACTCCACCGCCATTAGTTGTGCTTGTGTTATTTTTAATCACACAATTTGTAATATCTAATTGACCTGCTGTAGATTGTCCAGGTGAAAATTGTCTATCACAGAATAATGCAGGACCTCCTGTATTCCCAGTAAAAGAACAATTTGTAAAACTTGATGTAATGGCTACTGGTATACTTACAGCAGAACCTTCTTTGGTTGTGGAAATGGAAGTATTGTTGGTAAATGTACAACCTGTACATGTAAGGGTAGATGACGATGCAATTCCACCAATTTTTGTTCCTTGATTACTGTCGAAAGTAGTATTTTTTATAGTCAAAGATCCCCATGCATTATTTATTGCACCTCCAGTTCCTGTAAAACCTCCACCAGAAATGGCCTTATTATTGGTAAACGTACAATTTTCAAGATTCGTTAAATTTGAAGTTGCATATAATGCACCACCACTAACATTACCTGTAGTTGCAGTAACAGTATTATTTTGGAAAATGCAATTTTTAGCAGTTAAACTACCGTTATTCCATA
>CAIKVR010000359.1 GCA_903830915.1 uncultured Bacteroidales bacterium | reverse complement strand
ACAGCTGCCATCACTTTCGGAAGTTTATGGTTCACCCTCGGACCGTCGCATTTCAACCGCGGACACCACCCTTGCCGCCCCATGATGGAGCATTGCTGCATGCACGAAGAACATTTCAGAGAGTGTGAGGAAGATACACAACTTAAAGGTCACGAGAAAGTGATTGTGATTAAGGAAGTTATCAAAAAAGACACCATCAAGAAATAAATTACGGGCTTTTACAGAACTGAAAAACCTTTTGTCGGAAAGACAGAAGGTTTTTTTATTTCAGTTATTAAACAAATTTGAATAATCGGGCGTTAATTCTAAAACACACAAAAAAAGATTTATGAACAAAACCAGATTAGAGGCATTCAGCGATGGTGTATTGGCAATAATTATCACCATAATGGTGTTGGAACTTAAAATTCCACATGGCAGTGATTGGAAAGAATTGCGTGAACTTATTCCTACATTTATCAGTTATGGATTAAGTTTCTCGTATATAGGTATTTACTGGGGAAATCACCATCATTTGTTGCATTCGGTCAAACATGTAACATCGGGTATGATGCTGGCAAATCTTAATTTACTTTTCTGGTTGTCGCTGGTTCCATTCTCAACCGCATGGATGGGCGAAAATCATTTTGATACAAATACAGTAGCACTGTACGGTATGGTTTTATTACTCTGTGGAACAGGATATTACATACTTCAGCAAGTAGTTGAACGAAACTCAAAAGACAGTGAAGCGCTGAAAGAAGCTTATAAGATGTCCGACCGGAAAGGAATGATTTCATTGGTTTTATACATTGCATCCATTCCACTGGCTTACGTAAATCCCTATATATCATTTGCCATATTTATTGGCACTTCCATTATGTGGCTCATTCCCGATAAAAACATTGAAAAAGCACTGAAGAGTAATGAAAAATGAAAAATTTACAAAGCAATAACACTTCTTTAATTTTCAAATTGTTCCAGTCAATGGCCATGTTTTTACTAGAAATGAATAAATCAGGTAGCGTCAATGTTCAAATGATTCAGAAACTTCGAGGAAAATACAAGGTTTTACAAACAATAGGTAGCGGCGAACAGAATAGGATCTAAACAAAGGAATGAGCAGGCGGAACTTTATGAAATCGTAAATTTTATTCTTTATTTTGTTTCTTTGAAATTGGTCTTTTTTGGAAACAAGAATAAAAGCTAACGCTTTTGATAATATGTAATGCAATTGTCGCTACAACTGACGATTTGATTCAATGAATTGCAAATATAAAAATATTTTTTGAATTGTAAACAAACTGAAATAATTTTTCAGGGTATTTCTACAAACAATTGACTGGGTGACTCAAAGTCACCCAGTCAATGTAAGAAGCAATAAATAATTACAGATTCAATGCCATTCTCAAAGCTTTATAGCCTGCCGGACTTGTTTTGATTTGCTGTCCATTTTTCAGTGTTAGTAACTGGTTTTGTTTCTCATACAATTCAATACGTGAAATCATTTCAACATTTACGATCACCGATCGATGTACTCGTACAAATTGATTTTCGGGCAAATGTTCATCAAAATACTTCATGGTTTGTTCTTTCAGATACTTTCCATCACGAGTAAAAATCTGAACATAGTCGCCATCAGCTTGCAGGTACAAAATGTCAGGTATGAGGACAACGTGAATTTTTGTGCCTGATTTTACAGCTATCCGTTCAAGTAATTCCGATTCCGGAGTTTTCTTTATTGGTTTCTCTTCAATAATGAAAGGAATTTCTATCTGTTCTTCAGGTTGTTTTACCGATAAAACACTATTTCTGAAATAGAGAAGTATAATCAGGTAAATCAACAGACCAATTAATCCACGCATAGGAAGCACAGGAATCAGTTTTGTGACAATTTCTTCTCCTACTATCAAATAAATAATACCATAACCAGCACCTAACCACAATCCCAGACTTAGTACTGCCATTGCAATCTGATTCACAAGCCGTTGATACAATGTGAGTGCATCAAAGTTACCAAACTTAACCACATTCCACAAAACAAGCCCAATACCCGAAAAAAGAGCTGCATGCACAAACCCATCCAACCACAATACCCAGTCAGGAATGGCAGTAAGTAAACTTAGTGCAAGTACCTGAATTATCCCATACACCATCCATAACAGGAAGTATTGCAGCGTTTTGGTTGTATTTGTCAGTAATGGTTGCATTTCAATTGTCAGTTGAGAGTTATCTGTGAACAGTTTTTAATTTTAGAAACAAATTATTCCTTAATATTAGTTTCTCAATTCACCGCCACCAAACACGCACGAACCGGTAATTATCAGTTTACGAGTTTTATCCGTTGGGTCTTTAGGCATACGATTATCCTGAAATCCACCAAAAACAGCATCCAGATGAGTTTCAACATACCAATCGACAGGCACATAAATAGTAATTCCTCCAAATACAGCACTTATTTCCAGAACAGTATCACCAACAGGCAGATTAGTTCGGCGTAAATCAAGCGTAATTCCGCCAAAAACTGCACTCATGTCACCGCCTTTAAATTCGGGATCAAGCACAATATGGTCACCGCTTCCAAAAATGCTGTTTTTTGAAAAACCCTCTCCTGTCCAGTTCGAGTGGTTATGATGTCGGTAATTACGGTATTCACGATGACGGTGCTTATGTTCCCATTCCGAAGTCCATTCATTCCAACCCCATTTTGGACCTAAAATTTTCCCGAGAATAATCAGTATTCCCGCTACAATAAGTAACAATGGCCAGTAAATATGCGCAAAATTATCAGTCATACCCGGAAAATATGCCGGATAGGCTTCAATAAAACGCGGAATAATAAAAAAGCTACCAACCATAATCAGGATAGTACCCGAGAACGGATGGCGTTTGAAGAAGTTACCTATACCGATAACTATAAGCAGCATAGGCCATGAGATTAAAACGTGCCGTAATTCATGAGGAATAAACCCAAAGTTCAATCCCAGAAAAACAACACCCAGCAATAGCAGAAACAGTCCGAAACCAAGACCTTTTGTGTAACCCGTACGAAACGAGTTTTTTACTTCGTTTTCCATATTTTTTTATTTTTAAAATTTATGCTGCAAAGGTAAGGGCATTGAATACCACATTCCTACATAAAATCGATGAAGAAATGTTTTTTCCCCGATGAAAGCAATTATTTATCCTGCAGAAATTCTACTGAAAGTATCAAAATACTTCGTTTTAGTATTTTATATGATTTTCCATCCGGTATTTGTAATTGCAAAGGTAAAAAATAAGAACCAAAATGATCGTAAAATGTACTTTTAAAATTAGAACAATAAACACCCATACAAACATTATGTCATTTATATTCAATATATTAAATGTTTATGCATTTATAATAATAATGCGATTTCACTAATATTTAATGTAATGAAGTATGTATAGGGGTTAATATTCATCAGTGAATACCTAATATTCCTCTGTGTAAATGGTAATTTGATGTTTTTTTATTCAAAAACTTGTTGCAATTTTGTACCGAATCAATATGTATGTTTTTACTATTGAAAATACTAATTATTTATTAACCATAAAAAATGTTTTTAAGCTTATGAAAACAAAAAAATTAGCTCTGGCATTGGTATCAATGCTTTTATTTTCGGCTTTTTATTTTTCTTCGTGTTCAAGTGATGCTTTAGCACCTGATGCATCATCTGTAATTTCTAAATGTAAAGGTGGTCCAACTATTGTTAAAGATTCATTAGCGGCTGATTCTTTACACCACGGAAAGAAACCAGGTTGTGATTCAACTTTTGTAAAACATCCAAAACCTACTCACGATTCAACTTTTGTGAAACATCCAAAACCTGTTTTTGATTCACTCACTGTTAAACATCCAAAACCTGTTTTTGATTCAGTTCCTAATGACAGTGTAAGACCACACAAACCTATCTTCCATCCTAATGGAAATGGAAATCACGGAAATCACGGAGATCACGGAAATCCTGGAAATCATGGTCATAAATAAGACGCTGTCTTATTATTGAAATTTAAAAACCTCAATCCTAAATTGGATTGGGGTTTTTTTATCATAATATATGACTATTTTCAAAACCACAGTAAAATTAATTACACATGGTTTTTTCTGTATTTTTTGAGCTGTTTTGAGTAGCTGAAAATAATATACCTTTGTATCACTTTCCTACGGTTTGCAGTTGGTGTGGCGATTATTGGAAATGGTGAAGAAATTCACCGGAATTGAATTCAATTGAAATTCAGGAACTACTCATTACCACCAAAAAGATATTATAATTTCTTTGGGATATTTCAAAACGAAATATTAATTACAACCTTCTCATTGTCAATGGTTATAATAATTAGATTTTCTGCAGCTATAGTCTCATTTACTTTTTGCAATGATTCTATTTCCCGATTCTCTGTTTCAAAATTATCTATATTATAGATTATATAAGTTAGTTTGTTATTGATATTTTAGTTTGAAATTAGATAAGGCACAAGCGAGTATCATAACTAAATCACGGAAATCATCTTTAAATGACCTGATTTCTTCTTTGACAATCCTGAATACTTTGCAGTTTCCAATTGCATGTTCGACCTAAAGTATAACTTTTTTAGAGAACTCAAGTTGTTCAATGTCGCACATCATTTTGTCGTGCATTTTCCCCTCCCACGTTTGGGAGATATATAAAATACTGTTATTCAAGTTGCTGACAATCAAATTTTTAAGCATGTGTTTTTTTGCCACTATAAACCTCTTTTTGAACATCAGGATCACCAGGTCGAAGTATAGGACGTTCTGTTCCGTCGATAAGAACATCTTGTTCCTTAACGGGTATTTAACAATATTGCGTCTTGATTATTGATAAGATGGGCAATTACACGCCTGAATTACTTTGCTTACTTGTGTGGTTATTTATCTTTTGTCCGATGCAGTTATCAATGGCATTAGCATTGAGAAAAACTGGTTGAGACTTGTTTTTGCATCGTTCTGATTATTAGTACCGCATTTGGATTGGTTATTTTTAAGAAAAACCACATTTAATCACTTTAAAATCTGAAAGCAGAGACGATTAGCTATGCTTTTTGCATAATATTTCCTTTAAAAACGAAATAAATTCAAGAATTATTCATAATTTAGCGCTCACAAATAAGTTTATTCATACCACATGCAATATTCATCCAACTATAAAGGTAATTTGCTCCACAAATCCGGTAAGGGTTTGTACGAGTGTTGGATGATTTAGCCTACCCCAACCCAATCCGGGCTTTTAAATTATTCTGTGAATCTCAACAATTCACTTTTTCTTCTTTCAATTTGTATATTAGCACATTATCTCATTGGCACATTGATTCATGGGTATTATCTTCGATATCAAACGCTTTGCTGTACACGACGGTCCTGGAATTCGCACAACGGTTTTTATGAAAGGATGTCCGCTTTCGTGTCAATGGTGTCATAACCCTGAAAGCAGGAGTGCTGATATTTGTACTGTGTCAAAAACTGTTCGCGTTGGCGATAAAAGCTTTACTGAGGACGAAATTGTTGGGAGCGAGATGACAGTGGAAGAAGTCATGACGGAATTACGAAAAGAGCAAATCTTTATGGAAGAATCGGGAGGTGGTGTGACTTTTTCGGGTGGTGAGCCGTTGCAACAGGCTGATTTTCTCTTGAAAATGTTAGCAGCCTGCAAATCGGAAAAAATGCATACAACGGTAGATACAACTGGCTTCTCTAACTTGAAGACATTAGAAAAAGTAGCTGCAACAACCGATTTGTTTCTCTACGATTTGAAATTAATTGATGATAATCTTCATAAAAGTTATACCGGAGTTTCCAATCAATTGATTTTGGGGAATCTGGAAAAGCTGCTTGAGTTGGGTAAAAAAGTCCGAATTCGGATGCCAATGATTCCGGGGATTACATTTACCGAAGAAAATATAAACCAGACACTTGATTATTTGTCGGGGCTGAAATTTCCGATTGAAGGCGTTGATTTGCTGCCTTATCACAACACCGCTTCGCATAAATACGAACGGTTTAGAATGGAAAATAAGTTGGGCGAACTAAAATCTATCCAAAAGAGCGATTTGGAAGAAACTAAACTGCGATTTGAAAAAGCTGGTTTTGAGATACAGATAGGTGGGTAAACCCCTAGCCCCTAAAGGGGAACTAGGTTACTTACGTCTCTAAAAGTTTTTTAATTATATCATAATACAAACAATATTAAATCAATTCCCCTTTAGGGGTTAGGGGTCTATGACTGAACGAATTCAACAATTACGCGAACAAAGCCTGAATGCCGTTTATACAATTTCGGCAGAACGGGGCTTATTGATGACTGAGTTTTATAAAAACCATGTCGCTTTTGGCGATTCCATTCCGGTACAGCGTGCCAAGTCATTTCAATATGTGCTTGCTAACAAGTCTATTTGCATAAACGACATGGAACTAATTGTTGGTGAACGCGGACCGGCACCCAAAGCAACGCCAACTTATCCCGAAATCACTGTTCATTCCTTGCAGGATTTGGAAGTGCTGAACTCGCGCGAAAAAGTCTGGTTTCGGGTGGACGACAATACACGCTCTGCTTTTGAAAAAACGATTATTCCGTTTTGGAATGGTCGCTCCAACCGTGACCGCATGATGGAAGCCATGAGTACCGAATGGCACGATGCTTATGAAGCCGGAATCTTCACGGAATTTATGGAGCAACGCGCTCCGGGGCATACCGTGGCAGGTTACAAAATCTATCAAAAAGGAATGCTCGATATTATTGCTGACGTGGAGGAAAGTCTCAAAAATCTTGATTTTGTGACCGACCCACAGGCTTACGACAAAAAAGAAGAGTTGAAAGCAATGAAAATAGCTGCCAACACTTTGATTATGTTTGCTGAACGACATGCTGAAAAGCTGGAAGAACTCGCGACCATTGAGCGAAATGCTGAGCGGAAGGCTGAATTGCTCAACATGGCGGCCATTTGTCGTCGTATTCCGGCTCATGCACCTTCCACTTTTCATGAAGTGCTTCAACATTACTGGTTTGTGCATCTGGGAGTAGTAACCGAACTTAATCCCTGGGATTCGTTCAATCCGGGTCGTCTCGACCAACATTTAAATCCGTTTTATCAGAAAGAAATTGCTGAAGGAACATTGACTATGGATAAAGCCATTGAATTATTGGAATCGTTTTGGGTAAAATTCAACAATCATCCTTCACCTCCTAAAATTGGCATTACGGCTTTGGAAAGCAGCACGTACACAGATTTTTGCCTGATAAATCTGGGTGGAGTGAAGCCTGATGGAATGGATGCTGTCAACGAGATGTCGTATATTCTGCTGGATGTGATTGAAGAAATGCGCTTGCTGCAACCCAGTTCGATGGTGCAATTGAGCAAACTGAATCCCGATAGTTTTATCGACCGCGCCGTAAAAATCACTAAAACAGGCTTTGGTCAGCCATCGATCTTCAATACTGATGCCATTATTCAGGAATTGGTCAATCAGGGGAAAGATCTTGTAGACGCACGAAATGGAGGAGCAAGTGGTTGCGTCGAGAGTGGAGCCTTTGGAACCGAGAGTTATATACTGTGTGGCTATTTCAACTTGCCCAAAATTCTGGAAGTGACTTTGCACAATGGTTTTGATACCCGTACGAAGAAGCAAATCGGTCTGAAAACCGGCGCAGTTTCTGAATTCAAATCATATCCGCAGCTTTTGGAAGCTTTCAAAGCGCAGGTGGAACACTTTATCCGTATCAAAGTTACCGGGAACAATAGCATTGAAAAGATTTTCATGACACATATTCCTACACCGTTCCTGTCGTTGATTATCGACGATTGTGTAGCGAAGGGCATGGATTATATTCAGGGTGGTTCGCGTTACAATACGAACTATATTCAGGGCGTAGGCGTTGGAACAATGACCGATGCATTGACTGCCTTGAAAAAGCATGTATTTGAAGATAAATCAATATCTTTACCCGAATTTGTAAGTGCTTTGGAAAGCAATTTCGTAAATAACGACGAATTACTTTACAAGTTACTTTACAAAACACCTAAATACGGAAACGATGACGAAGTGGCTGACGAGCAATTGGTGGACGTTTTCAATATCTATTACGATGCCGTGAAAGGACATAAAAGTCCGCGGGGTGCGGAGTACCGGATTAACCTGTTGCCAACCACTTGCCACGTGTATTTCGGAAGCGTGATGCATGCTAGTGCAGATGGACGAAAAGCAGGTCTGCCAGTTTCTGAAGGTATCTCACCGGTGCAGGGTTCGGATAGGAATGGCCCAACTTCGGTTGTAAAATCGGCAGCAAAAATCGATCATTTGCATACAGGAGGAACGTTGCTGAACCAGAAATTCAGTCCGAACTTCTTTGAAGATGATACCGCCATTCGAAAAGTTTCGGGATTGGTACGTAGTTATTTTCGCATGAATGGGCATCATATTCAGTTCAATGTAGTAAATGCTTCCACCCTGCGTGATGCACAAAAACATCCGGAGAAATATCGTAACCTGATAGTCCGCGTGGCAGGCTACAGTGATTATTTCAACGATCTGGGACCGGATTTACAGAATGAAATCATTGAGCGTACGGAGCACGATTCTTTTTGATTTACGATTTAATCATTTACAATTTACTATTGGAGTATTCAGGAAAAGCTAATAATATTATGTTCAACAAACAAACTTACATTCAGCGACGCAAAACGCTGGCCGAAAAAATGGGTTCGGGCGTGGTTTTGCTATTGGGTAACGACGAAAGTCCGATGAATTATGCCGACAATGGTTTTCATTTCAGGCAGGACAGCACTTTTCTGTATTACTTCGGCATTGATTTTCCGGCGCTGGCTGCTGTTATTGATGTGGATAACGACCGCCAAATCGTGTTTGGCGACGATTATACAATCGATGATATTGTGTGGATGGGACCGCAACCCACGATTGCCGAAAGAGTCAACGAAGCAGGAATTCATCAGGCACTTCCTACAGCGGAGTTGGCAACCATGCTACATGAAGCATTGAAACAAGGTCGTGAGGTTCATTATTTGCCACCGTATCGCCCGGAAAACAAGCTCAAACTGCAGCATTTGCTCTTCCTCCACCCCGATCAGATTGCACAAAAATCATCATTGAAGTTGATTCGTGCCGTGGTGAGTCAGCGTGAGATAAAATCGGCCGAAGAAATTGTAGAAATTGAAAAAGGAGTTGATTTATCGGTGGATATGCATGTGGCGGGTATGCAAATGGTTCGTCCGGGTATGACCGAAGCACAGGTTGCAGCTCGTGTGTACGAAATTGCTCACGCTGCCAACGGCGAAATATCATTTCCAATTATTGCCACTATCAACGGACAAACCTTGCACAACCATTACCACGGCAACATACTGAAAAGTGGTGACCTTTTCCTGCTCGATGCGGGCGGTGAGGTGGAAAGTCATTATTGTGGTGACTTGTCGAGCACATTTCCAGTGGATACAACCTTTACAGCACAACAAAAGTTGATTTACGAAATGAGTCTACAAGCCCATCAGGCGGCTATTGATGCGTTGGCACTGAATATACCTTTCCGAAATGTACATTTAGCTGCATGTCGCTCTATTACCGAAAATATGAAAAGCATTGGATTGCTCAAAGGTAATACCGACGAGATCATTGCTTCCGGGGCGCATGCCTTGTTTATGCCTTGTGGCACAGGACACATGATGGGACTCGACGTACACGATATGGAAAACCTGGGCGAAGTGTGGGTTGGTTACGACGGCGAACAGAAGAGCACTCAGATCGGACTCAAATCGCTCCGACTCGCCAAACCGCTGAAACCGGGACATGTATTCACCATCGAACCGGGCATTTATTTTATTCCTGAACTTATGGATAAATGGCAGGGCGAAGGCAAGTTTACCGAATTTGTGAACTGGGCTGAAGTGCAGAAGTTCCGCAACTTTGGCGGAATCCGCAACGAAGAAGATTACATGATGACCGAAACAGGACCATGCCGACTGGGCACAAAAGTAAAACCCAAAACGGTGGAAGAAGTGGAAGCCATACGTAAAGGATAAAAAAAGAAAGCAGAGTCAACCCGACTCTGCTTTTTCTTTATTTCTTCAAACCAACCTTATCCCAACCTGGAGGTGTAACCCCGAACAGATTTTTTACAAAGAAATCGTAGCGTTTATGTTCGCCATAGTCGCCGCCCATAGTGTGGCCTACTCCGGGAAGCAAAATAAGTTCAAAATCTTTATTGGCTTTTATTAGCGCGTTGCAAACCTGATAGGTCGACGATGGATCAACGTTATCATCTAATTCACCCACTACCAACATCAACGGACGGGTAAGCAAATAAGCATTAACCACGTTGGAACTCTCTTCATACGATTTATCAATCGGGTAACTCATCCATTGCTCGTTCCACCAGATTTTGTCCATACGGTTATCGTGGCATCCACAGGAAGAATATGCTGCTTTATAATGTTCGGGGTGAAATAGTACTGCGCCCATGGCTTCCTGTCCACCGGCCGACGCTCCGAATATGCCCACACGGTCGATGTCAATGTATGGATATTTAGTTGCTGCGGCTTTTGTCCAGGCAATGCGGTCGGCAAGCCCGGCATCTTTCAGGTTTTTGTAAATGATTTCCTCAAATGCTTTGGAACGAAATGAAGTTCCCATACCGTCCATTTGAATAACGATAAAGCCCAACTCTGCTATAGCCGACATGTTGCGATTGAAAGGGATAAATGTTTTGGGTACGTACTGGCTTCCCGGGCCGGAATATATATATTCGATAACCGGATATTTCTTGTTCGGGTCGAAATTGCTCGGACGTTGGATAATTCCCCATATGTCGGTTTTGCCATCGCGTCCTTTTGCTACGAAAGTTTCAGGTGCTTTCCAACCGACTTTTAGCAATTCCGTAATGTCGGCTTTTTCGATAGACATAATCACTTTTCCGTCCTTCGCACTGCGCAAAACTGTCACAGGTGCTTTGTTTGTCATCGAATAAACATCAACCAGATATTTTTTGTCATCCGAAAACCAGGCCTGATGCATTCCTTCTTCGGGCGTAAGGCAAATTAGTCCGCTGCCATCAAATTTAATGCGGTAATAACGAATCAGATAAGGGTCTTCGTTTGGTACCATGCCGTTGGCTGAAAAGATGATTTCGCGTTTCTTTACATCCACGTTCAGCACTTCGCGCACATACCATTCGCCTTTGGTAATTTGGTTTTTGACTACACCAGTCAGACGATTGTAAAGGTAAAGGTGATTCCAGTTGTCACGCTCGCTCATCCAGATTATTTCGTTTGTTTTGGCCAGATTTTGTCTGAAATAACGTGTATAGTTTACAAATGTATTCGAGGTCTCTTCTATCAGGGTTCTTATATTTCCTGTCTCGGCCGACATTTCCAATATTCGATAGACTTTGTGACCGCGTTCATTGTATTCGAAAACAACTGATTTGCTGTCGGGCAACCACTCGAAACCGGGCAATGCCATTTGGTTTTTGCACAATTCGGTTGAGCCTACTTTTTTGTTTCCGGTATTTATGTCGAAAATTACGGGTGTGCGTTGCGGTAATGCATCGCCGGGTTTTACATAGTCGCGGATTTGTAGTTTGGGTTGCAACTGGTCGGTAGGCGATGATTCAATCAAGGTCAGTTGACGGGTATCTGCTGCATGAATGAGCATTACAGCCAGTTTTTTTGAATCGGGCGACCAGTAAGGATATGCCGAATAATAATCGTCTTTTGTACCATCTGTGCTGATGGCTTTTTCAATTCCTGTCTTTAGGTCTTTAATGTAAAGGTTATTCTCTTTTACAAATGCTGATAGTTTTTTATCAGGTGAAATTACCGGTTCCCCTATACGTTCTGTATCCACTTTTCCCCAGTATTCCGATTTTGGAAGGGTTTGTTTTCCATCATTCATCAACGAATCTGTTTTTTGCAAATAAATCCATTTAGTTCCGGAATTTACAAAACGAAGTGTATCCATTGAAGCTGAGACCTTTAGTTCTGCAAGTGTAAGTTTTTGCATATCAATAGTCTTCTTTGTGACTTTTGATAATCTGTCAGCAAGTTTTAGGTGGTCGAAAAGCGTTGTCTTTGTCTTTTTTCCGGCATCTACAAGCATATATGTTTTACCATCAGCACCGAAATCTACATACCAAAAGCAGTCGGTTTTGGTTATCCATTGTGGAGTGATGTTGGAGTGAAATACGTTGTCTTTATACTTGTCCTGAAGCGAAAAGGCACGATTGTAGTCTTCTGTAGTACCCTGAGCCATTAAGGTATGACTTATTAGGCAAAAAGAAATTGTGAGAATGGTGAGTTTCTTCATCTGTATATTTTTTTCAACACAAAAGTATTGAATTTTAGGTAAACATTGAAATATAAATGCTATCTATGAACTTAATTGACTTGATTTTAGTATTGATTTGGAGATTGATTTTAGTCTTATCAGAAAAATAACGGGCAAAGAATTAACCCTGCCCGTTATTTTTATTATGAGGAAATTTGAATTACAGTTTTATAACCACTACATAGAAGGATTTTGGAGTGAGTTCAAAACTAAAATATTTATCATTTATGGTCATTGCACTTGTTTTTGGGGTAACGTTCAACGGTTTATCCAGCGTGTTTTCTACATCGGGATTTTCAGAAGAAAGACTTGTTAAAGTTGCCTGCCTGTCCGCTTTTTTTAAACCTGCAAACTCATAATTAATCTGTTTCTTTAAATCCGACATGTTGGCAATCTTCAAAATTAGTTCATTCTTGTTTTTGTCCAGTGCCGAAGAAGCATAAATCCCTTCCTGTCCTTCGAGAGGAAGCTTATTTTCGACGGTTGTCAATACATTTGTGCCTACATTCATTCCGTAGAGTTGCTGAACGTAATAGTTTGGCGATTTCACACTACGCAGATTATCAAACCAGATCAAATCCGGACGCCATTGCCAGCCCTGAACATGTGCAAAAAGCGGTGCGTAAGTACATTGATAAACCACGTCGGCATTGCGTTCGAAACCAGTCATAAAAGCAGCTTCACAAAGTGCTGATTCAAAGTTGTTTTTGCGGTTTTTAGGGTGGCAGGCATATTCACCGGCAAATACTTTCGGACCTTTGCGGTCGTAGTTATCGTAGCGGTTTGCATTTGCCAGGAACCATTGCGGGTCTTTGTAGTAATGTTCGTCCACCAGATCGGCTTTCATGCGTTTCATTTCGCTCCAACCGAAGTCAAAGTCTTTGCCATCGGAGCTTGGCCCAGACGAGCCTACAATTTTGAAGGTAGGATATTTGGCACGAATAGCTTTTACGAAAGGTTCAAGACGTTCTGCATAAAGGCTTCCCCATTGCTCATTACCAACCGCCATTTGTTTCAGGTTGAACGAAGCCGGATGTCCCATATCGGCACGGAGTTTACCCCATTTGGTTGTGATGTCGCCGTTGGCAAATTCAATTAAATCCAGTGCATCCTGAATGTATGGGTCAAGTTCATTTACAGCTACATGTGCTTTTGGATCTTTGTTTTGGAATTGACACGACAGTCCACAACTAACCACCGGAAGCGGTTCAGCACCAATTTCTTCAGACAATTGGAACAGTTCGAAAAATCCCATGCCGTAGGACTGATAATAGTCGGGGAAGAAACGTTGAGGAAAAGTATATTCCCAGCGGTTTTCGTTGAGTTTGCGGTTCTCAATCGGTCCAACTGAGTTTTTCCATTGGTAGCGGGTATTTAGGTCTGTTCCTTCCACAATACAACCACCAGGAAAACGAAAAACACCCGGATGTAAATCGTACAAAGCCTGAGCTAAATCTTTACGCAAGCCGTTCTCACGTCCTTTCCATGTATCAACCGGAAACAACGAAACATGTTCAAGATCGAGGCTGTTTTTTGAGGTCAGGAAAATGCGTAAGCGTGCTTTGGTTTCCGTTCTGGGTGATTTCAGAATCACCTGATATTTTTTCCATTCTTTCGAATCAACAGTCAGTTTTTGAGACAAAAAAATAGCACTTTCAGGGTCAATTAATTCGATGCGGATGCCTGAATTAGCGTCTCCGTTGGTTCTTGCCCATACAGAAAAACGATATTCCGCATTTTGTTTTACAGCGATTCCGAAAAAGCCTTCGTTATCCATTCCGGTTTGTTTGTCGTTATGTCCGGCATACGAAAGTCGGACGTAATGCGGATTATTGGTGAACGGAGCTCCATCAGTACGAACCTCTACATTACCAAAAGTTGTCCATCCTAGCAAACTCTGTGGAAATTCAAACGAGCGGTTTTTAATCATTTCGGCATACAGTCCGCCATCAGCCCCGTAGTTAATGTCCTCAAAGAAAATACCATACATGGTCTTTTGTATCGGTGAACCTACTTTCTTCAGGTCAACCTGAATGTTGTGAGTCTGTGCGGAAACCACTTGAGTTCCGAATGCAAGTGAAAAAGCCAATACGACTAAGAATCCTATTTTTTTCATATACTAGTTGAGATAAATTTTATAGGTACAAAAATACGAAAACAAGATTACCCGAGAGTGGACGAAAATTCCTTTTAGGTGAAAAATATGGTAATTGCAAAATTATTATTCTCTACTTTCTTCGTCCATGAAAGCGCTCGGTTGTATTCCAAAATGCTTGGTAAAGCAGCGTGTGAAGTATTTCGGATCGTTAAAACCAACTTCATAAGCTATTTCGGAGATATTCAGCGAGTGAGATGCACGGTTTTTTATTATCAGCTCACGACCTACATTAAGCCTGTAAACTCGTATAAAGCGGCTTGCTGACTGCCCTGCCAGATTGGTGAGTTTTTTGTGCAACAAACTTCGGCTGATACCCATTGTATCAATGAATTCAGCTACGTCGAATTCAGGATTAGTATAATTTTCTTTAAGTACTTTCAACGATTTATCCATGAATTTTTTATCCAGCGATTCATCGTCAAAATTCAATACTTCTGCATCCATTTTCTCAGCAAAATTCAACTGAATACGTTTCCGTTTATCGCTCAGGTTCTGAATCACAGCTTTCAATAGATCTTCGTCGAACGGTTTCACCAAAAATGCATCCGCACCGTGATGGAAGCTTTCAATCTGCGTATCAGTCGACGATTTGGCTGTGAGCAGCATCACCGGAATATGCGAAGTGGTAAAACTGGTTTTCACCCGTTTGCAAAACTCCATTCCGTCCATTTCGGGCATCATTATGTCGCTGATTATCAAATCTGGCAGGTAGCGGTTGGTAATTTCCAGTCCAATTACACCGTTTGGTGCTTCCAGTACGTTGTATTCCGAACTTAAAATCGACCGGATATAGTGTCGCATATCACTGTTATCCTCTACTATCAGTAAAACAGGTTTGTTTTTATTGATTTCTGGAGTTGGTTCGTTTTGAGCTACCTGATTTGCCACTATCATTTCCATCGGTTTGCCATTCACCGAAACCACATTACTGATGCGTCGTTCAATTGGAATGATAAATCGGAAAACAGCACCGCCGGTCGACTGGTTTCGCACATCAATTTTACCGTTGTGAAGCTGAATAATGCGTTTGCACAAATACAGTCCGATTCCGGTACCGCTTTGGCCGGAACCTGTAAACGGCTGATTTTGTTTGGATTGATAAAAACGATCGAAGATTTTTTCCATATCTTCTTCGGGTACTCCGTTTCCGGTATCTTTTACTGCCACGTACAATTTTTCCTTTTGGTCGGCTTTGTCGATGTAAGTGCTGGCAATGACAGTGATTATTCCACCGTTGGGGGTAAATTTGATGGCGTTGGAAAGCAGATTTCCCATCACTTTCTGCATATTATCCTTGTCGAACAGGAATTCGGGCGGGTCAATCCGGTACTCTTTGCGGAAAAAAATGCCACGCTCTTTTACCAAATCTTCGAAAGGTAGGATTAAATCGTCGAGGAAGTCAACAAAATTCTGCTGTGAGGTAACCAGCTCCATCTTGCCCGAATCCACTTTCCGGAAGTCCATCAACTGATTGATAAGCGTGAGGAGCAATCGTGAATTTCGCTGCACGATATTGAGTTGTTCCAGTACTTTGGGATTGGTACTGAGTTTCAATGCGCGTTCCACCGGTCCTAAAATCAGCGTTATCGGTGTGCGGAATTCGTGGGTAATGTTGGTGAAAAATGCAATTTTATCGATGTTAGCTTCCTGTACTTTTTTCGAAAGTTGGATAAGTTGCTCTTTTTGGTGCGTAATTTTCTGATTCTGCTGAGTCAATACTTCATTTTGGCGTGACACTTCTTCCTGATGTTCAATGAGTTTTTCCATGTTCAGTTGAAGTTGCTCCGACTGTTCTTCCAATTTTTCCTTTTGCTGTTCAATCTCGTACGTCCGTTCGTCGACTAATTGTTTTAGCTGAATTTTCTGTTTTTTCAGCAGATTTATGCGATGAACGCTATAACTGTACACGCCATAAGCAATGGAACTGAACAGAATAAGCAGAAACCACCAGGTTTTGTAAAACGGTGGAATAACTCTGATATTCAGCGTTGTAATCTGGTCGGACCATGTGCCATCAGTATTCGTACATTTAATTTCCAGTTCATAGCTGCCGTTTTTGATGTTGGTAAAGGTGGCAAACCGCCTGTCGGATGTAACCTCCGTCCAGTTATTGTCGAAACCTTTCAGCCGGTAAGCATATTTTATTTTATCAGCCTGAAAATAGGTTAGAGCCGAGAATTCGACACTGAAAGCCTTGTCGGATTCTCGCAGTTTGATGCCGGAAAGCTTTGTGCCATCAAAATTCAGATAACCGCCTGAATTTTTGCTTTTCGTAAGCAGAACATCTTCATTCAGTATTTTTATCCGCGTTATAGAAGCAATATTTTTGGTGTTCACAGGTACCGATTTCAGAGGGTCGAAAACAGTTATGCCGGCCACACTTCCAAAATAAATTTTCCCATCCCGTCCCTTATAATACGAATCCCAGTAAAACTGATTTGATTTCAGTCCGTCGGTAACAGTATAGCTTCGGATGCTGTTACGACTTGCATTGAAAGCGCATAACCCTTTGTCGGTACTGAGCCAGAGCGTTCCAGCCTCATCTTCCACCATTCCGTACACCACATTATCAAGCAACCCGGAGTGTTCGTCATAATTCACAAACTTCATCGAACCTGATTTTTCATCCAGGTAATAAATACCGTTTCCGTTGCTGCCAAACCACAAACGATGGTCTTTGGTCTCGATAATGCAGTTTATTTTCTCGTAAATTTGCTGTGATGGATTAGTGAGCGAGTATAAAAAGTATTTGTAGCTGATTTTATTGTTGCTCAAATCGCAGTTGTTCAGATAGATACAAAACAAACCGAATCCTGTTCCAATCCAAAGCCGTTGGTTGGAATCAATGTACATTCCTGTGACAAAGTGAATGCGTTTTTCTTCGGGCAGATAGGTAAGAATGTGCCTGAACTGACCGGTTGCCAGATCCAGAAAATCCACACCTTCGCGCATCCCAATCCACAAACCCTTGTTTTTTGTGTCGGGAACCATTGCTGCCACAAAGTCATTTAAAATGGAATTTCCGTCGGGCTTGTTGTAAAACTGCTCCATATTGGGTTGGAAATTGGCTGACTTTTTCAAGCGATTTATTCCTTTCCCCCAGGTTCCTATCCAGTAATCGCCATTAAAATCCTGACAGATGCAGCTCACTGTATTGTGACTCAATGAACGGCTGTTACCAAGCTGATTGTTAATATGGGTGAAATCAGACGAACCACTCCTTCGGATATTCAATCCACCTTCTACCACACCCACCAGAAAATCACCTTCGGTGGTTTCGTAAATGGCATTTACGGGATTTTTCGCTATGCTGTTTCGGTTGCCCTGAATATTACATATATTGCTGAACAGATTTTGATCAGGGCTCAACAGGTTTATACCACCTTTATCCGTACCTATCCACACCATGTTGTTTTCCACCCACAGACAGTTCACAAAGTTGTTGTTCAGCGACAGTCCATCCGCGCCGGGTTCGGTGGTTATGTGTGTGAAAGCGTTGGTGTGATAATCGTAAATATTCAGTCCGATAAGTGTTCCAATAAGTAACTGACCTTCTTTGTTTTTCTTTATATCACTTACGTACGATGAGGTGAGTGAATTTGGGTTGAGTTGATTGGCTACATATTCAGTCAGCTGTTCTGAATTTGGTTCGTACTTATAAAGTCCTTTGGTTGTTCCAATCCAAATTAGCCCATTGTCATAATATAGTACCTGAATAAGTCCGGCAAAATGCTTGAGTTTTTCATCACTATTTATGCGCTGATATTTCCCAACATTTGTTTTCACTAACCTGAACACTTCATTACCGGCACCCAGATAAATATTGCCATTGTTTTGAAGTAACGATGTGACAATGGCGGTACTGTGATATATTTCTTGAACCTCTGTTTCATTGTTTTGGAAGGTTATTTTTGCAAGTCCGTTGGCATATCCTATCCACAGATTCCCCTGGTCATCTTTGCTGATAAGAACTATTTCATGAGTTGCGAACGTGAACTTTGAACTAAGAATCTTTGTTGCTGAAGTAATTTCTCCCGTTTTGTAATTCAGAAAATAAAGTCCGTTTTCGGTTCCTATCCACAAATTTCCATTTACATCTTCTTCAATGCAATGCACATTGTCGCTTTGAAGCGGATTTTCAGCATTCCGACTGTTGAAATGCATAAATTCGTACCCATCATACCGGTCAACACCTTTGTTGGTGCACATCCACATAAAACCGCGTGAATCCCTGAAAATATAATCCACCAGGTTGCGTGACAATCCGTTATCAGCAGTAATATAACTTGCTTTATATTGTAATGCATTGATTGATACGAAATTGAATGTCGTAATCAATAACAAAATAAGATATTTCTTCTTCATAAGTATTGATATTATGTCAGCTACGAAATTATAAAAAAAAATTGTTCTTCTAGAGGATGAATATCCATTAGGAGTGGATTTTTTATAAAGATTGATGTTACATACGAGTTAAACATTTGTAATTCTGTCAATTGCAGAATTTAATGAATGACAGGGTCTATTCAATAAACTGTGTCAGAAAAGGATAATTAATTGATATTCCATCGTTGTTCAAAAATAATAATAAATTGTGCCATAATTTGCTTCCACCCAGCAATAGGATTAATATTT
>CAIKVR010000358.1 GCA_903830915.1 uncultured Bacteroidales bacterium | reverse complement strand
TATTCAAAGGTTCGGGATTAACCCGTACTTAAAGAAAAATAGAACTATTATCTCTGAACTAAGGAATTGGGGCACAATTGCCGCTTAATTTAGAGCTTTTTATAACGAACTATTGTATCATAAAGCTCTGTTATTAATGGAGAAAAACAAGGAAACAGAACAGAACTGGAACTATTTAAATCTCTTAACCACAATTGCTATTGGTTTGGATAAGACCGAAAAACCTCATGAAGCAAAGAAAATGTTCGATAGAATTCTAAAAATTGAGCCTGATTTTAAATGGGTACGTGATGATTTATATCCAAATTTACTCAAGAGAATGTAGGTAAATATACTTATTTTAAATCAGCTAATGCCAATAACTCCTTTGATGTTTTCAGATTTCGGGTGGTTGCGGTGAGTTTGAGTTTTCTTTCGAAAAAAGTATTGCTTAGTTTCGTGTTTCCATATCCATTAGGGCAGTACAAGTAAATTACACTATTCCCAAAACAGAATTCATCAGGTGGATAATTTACATTTGAAATCTTGTCAGTCAGGATTTTATCTGGAAATTTTGACAAAAAAGTGAGATGAATAAAATCAGGATTCTTTGAAGAATCTTTCAGAAATGTATTGTTTTTAAGTGCATTTCTCCACTCTTCCCGTTCAAGTACCAATACAGGGATTTCACAATCAAAAGTTTTCACAATCTCAGCAGAAATTGATTTTTCCAGTGATTTAGTATCAGTTTCTTCAGTTCTGAAAATCACATTTCCACTTTGAATATAGCTCTGAACGTCTGAAAAGCTAAGTCTACAGTACATTTCACGTAAAGCATCCATTTTGACAGCATTTCGCCCACCCACGTTAATGCCGCGAAGAATAGAAATATAGGTTTTCATTTCTTGACTGATTCTTTTACCTGTTTCAGAATGTCATTCATCAAATCAATCTGAACTTTATGAATTTCCAGCACTTCAGTTTGCTGATTCATAATGAGATGATCCATTTTTTCGTGTAACATCCGTATCTCCATTTCCGATTTCAAATTCACCATGTAGTCTTTTTTTGCACGATCGCGGTCTTTTTCTTCCTGACGGTTTTGACTCATCATGATAACAGGTGCTTGAATTGCTGCAATTGTAGAAAGTATCAGGTTTAGCAGTATAAAAGGGTAGGGATCGAAAGCTTTGCCGGCTAACCAAAAAATATTTATACAGATCCAAACAGCTAAAAATGAACCGAATGAGATTATAAAAGTCCAACTTCCGCCAAATGTTGCCACTTTATCGGCAACTCGTTGACCAAGGGTAAATTCTACTTTTTCTTCAACCACTTTATCTGAAATTATAGATTTATCTTTTAATGATTCAAGTACTATACTTTCCGATTTAGAGAGTTCTCCAACCTGCTTTCGGAGGTAAATTTCAATGTATTTTTCTCTGTATTGATTCAATTCATTGATAGAGAGATACATGTCCGGTTTGAAATGTGGGTTTTCCTGTTGAATTAACCCCAAAACTGAAGCTCTAATTATTTTTCCCGATATTTTTTCCGAAACCGGAAATTCAATATTTGATAATTCGCTGACAAATGTCTCCATATTTGAGCTAAGTTTAATGTTAAAATTTCTATATCAGTACAAAAGTAGAAAAGAAAATTGAAAAACCCAATTTTTTCCACAACAAACTTGCTTTTTGCCTAAAAATGTGAGGTTTATTCGGGATTTTTTACGACCTTTGCACCCCAAATATATTTACTGTAAAATAACAGAATGAAAACGAATAATGAAAAATGGCACGGAAGTCAAAAACCCGCTGCCGGCCGTGATGGTAAACCTTTTGAGAAACGCGATGTGAAATCGATATTGAAAGGCTCACGTGGAGCCGCAAAATTTGGAAATGATAAACCGGGACGGGAAGATAACCGTTCGAAACAAGGAGATGATTTTAAAAGAAATGATTCCAGTAAAGCTTCAACTGGTGAGAAACGATCATTTCAACTGAAAAACGACAGACCCGCTTTTGGTGAACGTAAATCGTTTGAGAGCCGAGATGGAAAACCTTCATTTTCGCCTAAGAAACCCTGGGAAAATCGAGACACTAAACCTGCCTATGGAGAGCGTAAGCCTTGGGAAAATCGGGATAGCAAACCAGCTTATGGTGAACGCAAACCATGGGAAAACCGAGATAGCAAACCTGCTTATGGTGAACGTAAACCATACGAAAGTCGTGAAGGCGGAAGACCCTCATTTGGTGGACCAAAGAAACCGTGGGAAAGTCGTGACAGCAAACCCAAACCATGGGAAGACCGTACCGACAGCAACGGCGAAAAAGTTTATGGCCGAAGCTATAATAATTCAAATGACGACGAACCTCGTACAGGCAAGTTAAGTTTCAAAAAACCGGGCGAAGGACAAAAATCTGAATTTATTGAGACCCGCTACGATAATAGAAAAGATGGTGTTACTTTCCGCAAACGCGACGAGAAATACGATCCTAATTCAAAATACAGTCAGAAAAAACAACTTGAATTTAAAAAACAGGTAGTTGACCTGACTAAACCTGTCCGACTGAATAAGTTTTTGGCTAATGCAGGTATTTGTTCCCGTCGTGAAGCGGATGAATATATACAAGCAGGAGTAATATCGGTGAATGGTGAAATTGTAACCGAAATGGGTGTGAAAGTGCTGCTTACAGACAAAATCATGTTCCACGATCAGGCTGTACGTTCCGAACGTAAAGTTTACTTATTGCTTAACAAGCCAAAAGATTGTGTGACGACTTCGGAAGATACTCATGACCGTTTGACAGTTCTTGACCTTGTGAAGAATGCTTGTAGCGAACGTATATATCCTGTTGGTAGACTCGACAGAAACACAACGGGTGTGTTGTTATTAACTAATGATGGTGATTTAGCCTCTAAGTTAACACACCCAAAGTACGATAAAAAGAAAATATACCACGTAACTCTTGATAAACCACTTGAAAAAGCGGATTTTGAGACCATATTAGTTGGTGTGACGCTTGATGAGGAAACTATTGCTGCTGATGCACTTGAATTTGTAAAGGAAGGAGATTTAAAACAGGTAGGAATTGAAATTCACTCCGGTCAAAATCGTGTGGTTCGTAGAATCTTCGAAAAATTAGGTTACAAAATTATTCGTCTTGACAGAGTTTACTTTGCCGGATTGACCAAGAAACAATTACCACGTGGAAAATATCGTTTCCTTAATGAGCGTGAAATAAACATGCTTAAAATGGGAGCACACGAATAACTGAAAAATAAATAATTTCTGAAAAATCCGTTTCATCAACTTTTGTAACGGATTTTTGTTTTTTAATGGAAATAATCATTTTAGCTCCACTATGAAAAAAGTCATTATTGCAGGAGGGACGGGATTTATAGGAAGTTATCTGACTACCCGTTTCATGGAAAATGGATACGATGTGATGGTTGTCTCAAGGTTTCCAGAACATATTCAATGGAATGTGAATGAGCTTGCAAGGACTTTTGAAAAAGCCGATTTGGTAATTAATCTGGCAGGTAAATCTATTAACTGCCGACATACTGCCAAAAATCGTAAAGCAATCATAAATTCCAGGATTGACACTACTCAAATAATTAGTAAAGCCATTCAAAACTGTAAATTTCCTCCCCAATTATGGATTAATGCCAGCGCAACAGGTATTTATCCGTCATCTTTACTGATTCCTATGACTGAGGATTCACCTGCTGGTGAAGATTTTCTGGCTGAAGTGGTAAAAAAGTGGGAACAGGCTTTCTTTGATTTCAATTTGCCTCACACCCGACAAATAGCTTTACGTACATCGGTTGTACTAGGGAAAAATGATGGTGCATTAAGCCCGCTGATTATGCTTACCCGCTTAGGATTAGGAGGGAAGCAAGCAAATGGCAAGCAAATGATGAGCTGGATTCATGTGGAAGATTATTTCCGGATTTTATTATTTGCAATGCAACATAAAAACCTTGTAGGTGTACTTAATTGTACCTCACCTGAGCCACTCTCAAATAAGCTTTTTATGAAAACATTGCGTAAAGCACTTCATGTTCCATTTGGACTTCCAGCTCCGAAGCAAGCAATTCAACTAGGTGCTAAGTTTATTGGAACAGAACCTGAATTGATCCTGAACAGCTCTTATGTTCTTCCTGAACGACTTGAAAAAGCCGGATATACTTTTACTTTTCCTGATTTAAGCTCAGCATTGATTGATATTCTGTATTGAAAATAACCCTTATTCCCGTAGAGGTAATTAATAAACTTGCTCAATCAGTGCTAACTATCCTTTTTGGATTGAGATAAATTAAAATTGCGGTCTGCCAAATCCACCTCCTCCGCCTTCACTTCCTCTGTCACGATGCGGACGATCTGTCCCATCGGGTGGACCGAAACGTTCAAAGTTCTGTCGATTTCCTTGACGTTTATTTCCTTTGAAATCATTAATTTTATAGGAGAAGCTCAACATACAGTATGAAGTTATGGTATTGAAACGACTGTATTGAATGTAATTATCGCCGATGCTTTGACGAACATTGAGCTGCTGATGCAGAATATCAAACACTTTAAGTGCCAAAAACTCCTTTATTATTGAAAAAAGATTTGTCGATGCTGGCATTCCAAATTAACTGATTCTTATCGAACCCTGCATAACCCTGCATGGTTGAGTAATTAATATCGCTTGCAATGTTTGTACTGTAAGGCAGGTGAACCACGAAGTTGCCTGAAATAGTCCAATCGTACGTTTGCTGGGTCAGATTACTCAGTGTATTATATGCATTTGAATATCGGAAGTTAGCACGAGTTCCCAATTCCAGAACATCGGTAGTAAATGTTAGCGAAATACCCTCAGATACACTGTATTGGCGGGTATCACTCAGATCACCTAAAGCCATATTATCAACTGAAACAGAATCAAGTCCTTTTTTAGAATAACCAATCCTCCGATTTAATGAAAGTGAAGTATTGGTATTGAAATGAAGTCGTTTCTGAATAAGCGGAGTATTGAACATAATGTTTGTGTACACACTGTAAGGTTGATCCTTGGAATTCAGTGTTTGACTGTATTGCTTACCGGTTTTATCATAAATGCTGTTGGTTACAAGGGCGTCTTTGGTTGTCTGAGCATTTAGCATAATATTGAAGGACGAAAAGGTAGAGTCATTGAACGCCGAATAAAATAAACGCAGATTGTGATTGAATTCTGGATTTAGGTTTGGATTACCAACAACTTCATTCATCAAGTTTGAGTTATTTTTCACAGGCTGCATTTGGCTGATAGACGGTTGATTGGTTTGACCACGGTAATCAATTCGAGCAAATTTCTTTTTACCGAAATTATACTGAAAACGACCGGTTGGTGAAACATTGAAAACTCCATAAGCAGTATCTCGAGCAAGGCCACTTTCATAATGACGGGTGTATTCCGTTTGCGATGGTTCTGCTTTAGCTCCCAGCATCAGGTTGTAATCTTTTGCAACATAGCGGTAATTCAATTCTGCTGTTTCGCTGTAAAACTTGTTTTTAAACGTATTACTATAGGTATTATCTTTGGTATAAGCTGTGTCATTTACCATGTATGTTCCAAGAACATCTTTATTATATTGATTTTTTTCCGACTCATTGTTGTTGGTTCGGGCAGCCAACGATGCTTCCAACAGGTTTCGCACATTCCACAAGGGTTCTACATACGATATTTTCATACTTGTATTGTATGAGTCGTTGTGACTGTTGATGTACTGATTGATATTTGTTGGTATTCCTGCAGATGTTTTGTTTGAAATATTCCATGCCTCACTGTTGCTTTGAGATAAGCCTGATTGCAGGTTTACGGTCAGGTTACGCCCTTTTTTGGAGGTAAACTTGTGGTTGTAAATTACATTTATGTTAGCACTCAATGAGCTTCCGTTTCCGTGGCTATTTGAACCACCTTTGCTGGTGAGTACTGAATCGGTAAGAAAGCTGTAAGTACTGTTTCCTTCATTGAAAGAACGATTGTAACCGATGTTGGGCTGTACAAGTATGGTGTTCAACGTATCGGGTTTCCATTCAACTTCGAGACGCATATTGGCCGAATAATTTTCCCGTCTGGAATATGTTGAATCGGCATTGTTGTATTTAGTGTCTTTAATAAAGCTGTTTTTTTCAGTTTGGGTATCTGATACATTATCTGAGTGATTTACTGATGCATCGCCCCCAATAGTCAGTTTTGGATTTACTATCGTGTTGTTATTGATACCCAAATTTTGAGTTTCGGTAATACCACCACTAGGATTTCCCATTCCTGACCGACCACGTCCACTGCGTGAGGTGTTGGTATTATTAGCTCCACCGGTTACAGCCGTTTGTTTGTTATTGTTCATGATATTAATAAACGCGTTACCATCATAGCGGAATTTATTTTTGTCGTTACCCAAATCAGAGCCTCCACCTCCTGTTACTGTTCCAAAAACTCCATGTTTGCGGTTGGCTTTGGTAGTAAGGTTGATGATACGTTCGGTATCATTGTCTTCAAAACCTGTAAGTTTTGCCATATCTGATTTGTTGTCGTACACCTGCACTTTGTCAATCATCTCAGCAGGCAGGTTTTTGGTAGCCATTTCTATATCGCCGTCGAAAAACTTCTTACCATCAACCCGTATTTTTTTTATTTCCTGTCCGTGTACCGTTATTTTGCCGTCAGAGCTAATTTCTACTCCGGGCATTTTCTTTAAAAGGTCTTCAACAACTGCGTTTTGCTGGGTTTTGAAAGCCGTTGCATTAAATTCAGTGGTATCGCCTTTCACCACCATTTGAGCAGCATTACCTTTTACTTCCACTTCTCCCAATAAATGTGCATCTTCCCGCAATTGAATATTCTTCATAATCAGGTTTTTGTTGTCCACCGTTACAGTTTGGCGGTAATCTTTGTAGCCAACCATAGTAACCAGCAAATTATACTTGCCCGCTTTTACTTTCGAAAGCATAAAACCACCATTTTGGTCGGTCTGGCTGCCCTGCACCATGGTAGAGTCGCTTGCACGCAATAACCTAACAGCGCCCAACTCGATGGGTAAACCATTTTTTGAATCGAAAACCATTGCCTGAATGCTGTGTTGAGCAAAAATTGAAATCGAAAGCAATAAAAGAAGAGAACCTAATACCAGTTTTTTCATTGTTTGAAGAAAATTAAATAATTTGAAACATAAAAAATCGCAAGAAAGTGATTTTCTATCTTGCGAAAAGGTTGTTTTTTGGTGCTTGTCCGAATTAGTAGACCACTGCAAAGGTAAAAGGTTTAATCGGGTTCTGAAAATTATCATAAAAAGTTTTCAACATTCCTTGTAAAATTAATTAAAATCATATATTTTTGCCAATGATTATTAACTCAACAACTTTGACCTGTAAACAGCTTTGAAAGCTATAATTATATCTATTTATTTACAAATTAATTTTGAAATTATGTCACAAGAAAATTTAATCTCGACAACGATACCTGCCGAAACATTGGCTGCTATCAACACCAACCTGACTGCAATAAACACAGCGTTGGCAAACACTTTATTATTCAACCTCACGGCCGACGAACGCAAAGGTATGAGGGTGATGGGCGATAAATCCATTGCTTTTGTGCAGAAAGCTTTGGAATATGCCGATAATAATCAGGCATTAGTGCCTACTTATCTCGATATACCCGAAGCTAAAAAGGATTTTGCACTAGCGCACGACCTTTATAGTATTCTACAACAAATAAACACTCTGCAACGGGCTGTGGAAGATACCATGATGGTGGCAGGAAGCGAAGCTTATGATGCAGCGCTTATATTCTACAACTCGGTGAAGGGAGCAAGCCGTGTAAATGTTCCGGGTTCGGAAGCCATTTACAACGATTTGCAACAGCGTTTTGCCGTGAAACCACAAAAAACGGTAGCAAAATAAACCGGCTTCGGCTGTTTACAGGTAAACACAAACGCCATTCCTGCATCAGGAGTGGCGTTTTCTGCTTCATAAGCTCACTGATGTGCTTACTGTAGTAGCTTTTCCTGCTTACGAAGCCCAATGATGTGCTCCGGCAGCAGGATGCACTAGCTCGGGAAGTCAGAAATCCTGCTTCTGAAGCAAGTTTGTCGTGCTTTCTGAGCTCGGTTTCCTGCTTTCTTAGTTCGATGGGGTACTTGGGGAGAAGGATAGTGTGCTTAGAGAGTGGTAAATACGAAATTAAGAGTAAAATGGATGTTTTGGAAGTGATTCGAGAAGTTGCTAAATTATCAAAACTCCCCGATAAGAATCAACGTAACGGGGAGTTTCTATATTTCCCCTCTCCTCATGGAGAGGGGTTAGGAGTGAGGTTTATTTTGCCATTTCAATAGCCACAGCCACTTGTACAGTAGCTCCAACCATTGGGTTATTACCCATACCCAAGAATCCCATCATTTCCACGTGAGCTGGAACTGAAGAAGACCCTGCAAACTGAGCATCACCGTGCATACGTCCCATTGTGTCCGTCATTCCGTACGAAGCAGGACCGGCACCCATATTGTCAGGGTGAAGGGTACGTCCGGTACCACCACCTGAAGCAACTGAGAAGTATTTTTTGCCACCTTCGATACATTCTTTTTTGTATGTGCCGGCTACAGGGTGTTGGAAACGTGTTGGGTTGGTAGAGTTACCGGTGATGGATACGTCAACACCTTCGGCACGCATAATAGCCACACCTTCGCGAACGTCGTCTGCACCGTAGCATTTTACAGCTGCACGGATACCTTCAGAATACGCTTTGGTACGAACCACGTTCAATTCGCCTGTTGCGTAATCGAAGTCAGTTTGAACATAGGTAAATCCGTTGATACGAGAAATAATCATAGCAGCGTCTTTTCCAAGTCCGTTAAGGATAACGCGCAATGGTTCTTTGCGTACTTTGTTAGCCGATTGAGCAATACCGATTGCACCTTCTGCAGCAGCAAATGATTCGTGTCCTGCAAGGAAAGCAAAACATTTAGTTTCGTTGCGAAGCAACATGGCAGCCAGGTTACCGTGACCAAGACCTACTTTGCGGTCTTCGGCTACTGAACCCGGGATACAGAATGCCTGCAAACCGATACCGATTGCTTCGGCAGCGTCAGCAGCAGTAGTAGCACCTTTTTTGATAGCGATAGCAGCACCTACCACGTAAGCCCATTTTGCGTTTTCGAACGCGATGTTTTGAATACTTTCGCAAATTGCGTAAGGATCAATGTTTTTGGCTGTACAAATAGCCTTTGCCTCATCGAGGTCTTTGATACCGTATGTATTAAGAGCCGCATTGACTTTGTCTATACGACGGTCGTAACTTTCAAATAACATAATATTTTGGAATTAAAAATTAATAATTAAGAATTAATAATTGAGCGTATAATCAGAGTGTAATAATCAATAAAAGGGTTATTTATTATCGTTTTCGTTTGTTGAATTAATTATTGAAATAAGAATCTTTTTTAGTTCCACACAATCTATATGTATGCTGTCAAATTCTTTTTGAGTCAAATAATCTGTTTCAACCAATAATTCAAGCCAAAATTCAGTTTCGTTTGTTTCTTTCAGTGCAATCTTAAGTTTTGAAATAAAATCTTTCGTGCTTTGAGCATAAACAGATTCTCTTACGTTTGCGCCTATACTTGTACCGCTTCTGATTAATTGTTTAAGGAGAGGAAATCCTTTGAACCGAACTTCAAGATGTTGATATAATCTGATAATTCTTATTCCAAAGGCTTTGCTTTTCTCAGCAATTACATTTTCGGCTTTCATAACCTGGAATTATTAATTATTAATTATTAATTACTCATGTCGTGGATCAATGTATTTCGCAGCGTTGTCAAAACGACCGTATTTGCTGGTCGATTTTTTCAAAGCTTCGTTTGCATCCACACCTTTTTTGATCAGGTCCATCATAGGACCGAAACGTACGAATTCGTATCCGCAAGCTTCACCATCTTCGTCTAATGCCATACGGTTGATGTAACCTTCGGCCATTTCCAAATAACGAACACCTTTAGCGTTTGTGCTAAACATTGTCCCAACTTGCGAGCGCAAGCCTTTTCCTAAGTCTTCCAAACCTGCACCGATTGGCAAACCACCTTCAGAGAAAGCAGATTGAGTGCGACCGTAAACAATTTGAAGGAACAATTCACGCATTGCTACGTTAATAGCATCACATACTAAGTCAGTGTTCAATGCTTCAAGAATTGTTTTTCCGGTAAGGATTTCGGCAGCCATAGCAGCAGAGTGAGTCATACCTGAGCAACCAATTGTTTCAACCAATGCTTCTTCGATAATTCCATCTTTTACGTTCAACGTCAGTTTACATGCGCCTTGTTGTGGAGCACACCAACCCACACCGTGAGTAAGGCCCGAAATGTCTTTAATTTCTTTTGATTTTACCCATTTGCCTTCTTCAGGAATGGGAGCTGGTCCATGATTCGGACCTTTTTTTACAACACACATGTGTTCTACTTCGTGGGAATAAATCATACTGTTGTTATTTAGTTAGTATAAAAAATAGTTTGATATTCGTACTCTCAAATTAGAGCGCAAAAGTACTCTTTTTTTGTTACTTTTCAGCACGTTTTGACAGATAAAATAGGGTTTGTTTTGAACTTTTTTATACGTACTTTTGTTATGTTAATTAAATCACAGAGTAGTATTATTTATCACCCCTTAAATCAGATAATATGCTTAATTTCCACCGTATTACATGCGTTAATTGTCCGCATTTTTCAGATTTGTATAATCTCTATACACAGGCTTTTCCACCCGAAGAGCGCAGAACATGGGGAGGTTTGGAATATGAATTGACTTACGAAAAAAGATTTTGTGCTCACGCACTGGTTCAAAACGATAAATTTGTAGGGTTATTCAACTACTGGACGTTTAACAGGTTTTATTATGTCGAACATATTGCAATAACTCAATCAATACGTGGGCAAAAACTAGGAACGGATGCGATGGAAATTTTCAAATCCCAAACCCAATTGCCAATCATTATAGAAGTAGAATCACCAACAAATATTGATGCAATAGGACGGATACGTTTTTATGAGAAAATGGGGTTTTCGGTTGTTTCACATAAGTATGCCCAACCTCCTTACGAAGGTGAAGGATTCCTCATTCCCATGCAGTTAATGAGTAACGACCGTCATTTTGCTGAAACGCATTTTGAACTGATTAAAGAAACTTTATATCAGAATGTGTATCACTATGAAGTGGAAAAGGAAGTAAGAGCCCCCAACCCCTAAAGGGGAATATGGATTTGAGAGAATAAGAAGTATTATTCAAAAACGACGTAAGAAATTTGTTCCTCTTTAGGGGTTAGGGACCATTAGGAATTTCCATGCCAACCATGCCATTCCGCCTATTCCGGTTTCGAAAGCTTTTTCGTCAATCCGAAAGTCAGCACTATGTAATCCTCCTGAGTTTGCATTAATTTCGCCTTTTACACCGAATCGGAAAAATGTACTCGGATATTTTTGAGTAAAAAAGGCAAAATCTTCGCCTGTCATTCGCATTTCCAGTTGCCGGATATTATCTTCGCCTACCCATTCCGAAGCAAAATCACGGGCTTTGTCTGTTATTTCTTCATTATTGATTACGCACGGATAACCATCAGGCATATCAATTTCGGCAGTACAGCCATAAGCAGCACAGGTTTCGGTAATAATGCGACGGATATGTTTTTTAGCTTCTGTGCGCCATTTTTCATCCACAGTGCGCAATGTACCCGACAGTAATACTTCGTGCGGAATGATGTTTTGCGCTCCGGCAGCTACAAATTTTCCGAATGTGAGCACCATGGGCGTTAATGGATGACATAGTCTACTGCGAACCTGTTGTAGTGCAACCAGTGTCTGAGCAGTAGCCAGCACGGTATCGTTGCAAAGATGCGGAAGTGCTCCATGACCACCTTTGCCGTGAACTTTCACATGAATTTCGTCTGCCGAAGCCATTATCATTCCGGGCAGAAAGCCCATTGTTCCGGTTGGATAATCTACTGAAACATGTTGAGCCAAAATGATTTCTGGTTTTAATTCATCAAAAAGTCCATCTTCAAGCATCAACCGTGCACCTCCGGGAGCTTTTTCCTCACCTGGTTGAAAAATCAATAAAACAGTACCTTCAAAATCGTTTTTAAGTTCATTCAGAATTGCAGCCACACCTAACAAACAAGAAACATGCGCATCATGTCCACAGGCATGCATTACGTTTTCGTTTTGCGATTTCCAGGGTATGTCAACCAATTCGCAAACAGGCAATGCATCCATATCAGCACGCAAGGCGATAACCTTTTTTTCAGGATTACGACCCTCAATACGTCCAAGTATGCCAGTTCCTGCAATTCCTGCTCTGAACGGAATCCCCATTTTAGTAAGTTCACCCTGAATAAACTTACTGGTCTCATACTCTTCAAATGAAAGTTCGGGGTGTGCGTGTAAATGGTGATAACATTCCTGGACATAAGGGAAGTATTGACTGGTAAGTTCCTGAATTTTAGCTTTCATTGTAAATTTCTTTAAGATGTACAAAAGTAGACAAAATTAATAATTCAGCCATATTCCATCGAAAACTATGTTTTAATTAAATTTATACAGAATAATTTTTATTTAGGGATTAATCAACGACATTTTTTATACTTTTGCATATTCCAAAAAACAAACAACATTTATTTAAAACAAATAATTTAATCAGATATGAAGAAGTATAGTATGCTGTTGGCTTGCCTTGTATTTTCATTGGTTGCCATGTCACAAAAACCCGTAATTTCATTTGATGAAAAATCGTATGATTTTGGCAAAGTGAATGAAGAAGATGGTAAAATAACCCATGTATTCGAATTTGTAAATAAAGGGAATGCACCATTAGTTATTAATCGTGCTCAGGCACAATGTGGATGTACAACGCCTGTCTGGACAAAAGAACCAATTGAACCAGGGAAAAAAGGCACAATTAATGTAACGTATAATCCACAGGGTCGTCCGGGGAATTTTACAAAAAGTATCACAGTTTATAGTAATGCAACTGAGGAACAATTTTTGTTGACAATTCGTGGTGAGGTGATATCAAAACCTACAACTGACAATAATGCTTATCCAGTTAATATGAGTGGTTTAGGTGTGAAATCAAAAGTAGTTCAAATGAATAATGTGGACAAAGGTAAAACTCAGGAACGTACACTGAATGTACAAAACCAAAGCAAATCCTCTATAAAACCTACTATTGAAGGATTACCTCCTTATCTTACTGCTACTTTTTTACCTGAAATTCTTGCCCCAAATCAGGAAGGCAAAATAACTTTTGTATTTGATTCTAAAAAATGTACTCAATGGGGATCAGTTTCCGATGATGTATTTGTAGTAATTAATGGAACAAAAAAAGTGACTGATGAATTCAGACTTATGGTAGTTGGTAATGTTATTGAAGACTTTGGCAAGCTAACTTTAGATCAAAAACGCAAAGCTCCAATTATGGATATAGCAGAAAGAAGTATCAATTTGGGTACATTAAGTGCTAATGCCACAAAAAGTACCGGATTCAAAGTAAAAAATAATGGCGTAAACAATCTTGAAATCCGCAGAATTATTAATAATAATAAAGAATTGACTGTAAAATCCAGATCAGCTTCAGTAAAAAATGGCAGAACTTCAGAAATTGCAGTTGCTTTGGATACAAAAGGTCTTGTTTCGGGCGATTATAAAAGAACATTTACTGTTCAGACTAATGATCCTGAAAATAGTTTCATAATACTGATAGTTGGTTGGAAGGTAAAGTAACCCGTATTTTAATATAAACAACACAAAGAGCCGGGAAATTTCTTGGCTTTTTTGCTATTAATTTTATGCATCATAATCCAAAGCATCACCCCGAAAATAATCCTGAATACAAGGGGCTTACAGTAAATCAGGGTGTTGAGAATGTTCCTACAGTAAATCCATACCGCAAATCAGCTCCAAAGCGTCGTCAATATAGTGCCGACGAATTTGTTGAAGGCATTCTAAAAGGTGATATTTCGATGCTGAGCCAAGCTGTTACCTTGGTGGAAAGCTCTTTGCCTGAACATCAACATGTTGCTCAAAAAGTTATTGAGAAATGCCTCCCTTATGCTGGTAACTCAGTTCGATTAGGTATTACGGGAGTTCCGGGAGCAGGAAAAAGTACCTTTATCGAAGCATTAGGGATGCATTTAATTCGTAGTGGAAAAAAATTGGCTGTTCTGGCAATCGACCCGAGTAGTGAACGGTCAAAAGGTAGTATTTTGGGTGATAAAACCCGTATGGAGGAGCTTTCAGTTGCGAAAAATGCGTTTATACGTCCTTCGCCTTCAGCTGGTTCTTTAGGTGGAGTAGCTCGTAAAACCCGTGAAAGCATTATACTTTGTGAAGCTGCTGGATTTGACACTATTTTTGTGGAAACAGTAGGAGTGGGGCAGTCTGAAACTTCAGTTCACTCTATGGTTGATTTCTTTTTGTTAATACAGTTGGCTGGTATGGGTGACGAATTACAGGGAATTAAACGCGGAATTATGGAAATGGCAGATGGAATTGCAATTAATAAATGCGATGGATCAAATGTTGATAAAGCGAGAGTTGCAAAAACTCAATATCAGAATGCATTACATTTATTCCCTGCACCCGAATCAGGATGGACGCCTGAGGCTATAACTTGTTCGTCAGTTGAATTGAGTGGCATTTCTGATGTATGGGAAATGGTGAAAAAATATATCAGTTACGTGAAATCAAATGAATATTTTGAATTAAAACGTATCTCACAGGCAAAATACTGGATGTACGAAACTATCAACGAACAACTTAAAGCAAATTTTTATCAGGATAATGAAATTCAGAAAATGTTGATAGAAAGTGAAAATAAAGTTCTTTCGGATGAACTTAGCTCTTTTGTTGCTGCTAAAAATTTATTAGACAAGTATTTTGGGGGTAAAAACAAATAATCACTGAGTATTGAATTTTGTTGAATACTTTCTTACTCAGAATCTTTATCGTTAACAGGAAATATTCCCTGAGTTCTTTTAATGAGGTACTTAGTCATGGTTTGGTTCGATTCAAATCCAATTCCGGTAATAATACGTGTAGCTTGCGTTATCTTTATTAAAGTATCACAATAAAATTTCTCCAACCGCTGATTCCAGAAAAGCTGCTCTGTCTCAAAAAGTTCTCCCTGAAGGTTTATTGCTCTGACCTTACCCTTTAGTTCCCATAATTGCTCATTTTCGTTGAATTTTGCATATTGACTGTGAATGTTAGCATCCACTTTCAAAGTCTGATCGAAACGTTCCAAATGAATCCCTTTCGGAAATTCCCAATATGGTTTTAAAGCCCGGTCATAAATGTCCCAGCAAGGTGCTGAAATACGGTAACGGGTGATACCTGAATCAGAAATTACTGTAGTAATCTCAGTAGCATGAAGTCTTGGAGATTTGGCTCTGTCGCCAATAGCAGAAATTTTTGCGGCTTTATCGGAATTAGTACTGCAGGATATTATGCCTAAAAGTATTATAGAACCAAACATTGCTTTGGCAAAACCTCTTTTCAGGATAAAACCAATTCCCTGTTTCATGCAATCAACTTATTATGAAATGACGATTAAAGTTTGCGTTTGAAGAACCAATGCTCATTAAACGTAAAGTTGAAGGTGAGTTTGTAAAAATCTTCTTTGAGAAGGTCGAGACTACCAATTTTACCGTATTCCAGCGAGGCATTAAGCACAGTACTACTGTTTTTAAGTGGTAATCCTATACCAACAGAAAATCCGTAATTTTTCGGCAAATTTTGTCCGTACACATTGAAATAAGAATCACTAATATTATAACCGGCACGATAATGTACGTGGTCGGAATATTTTCTTCCAAAAGGATTTGGCATAAAATCCAAACCGATAGATAGTTTTGAGCGATTTCCAAGACTTCCTGTATTATCTGAATTAAACTTCACATCATTCCATTGCTGTAAACTGTAATCAACTCCAATGGAAAGGCTTTTGTTATAAGTATAATAAAGTCCTAAACCAAATATCTGAGGTGTTTCAAAATTACTCGATGAATCAATCGGCTCTACAAGCACACCAGATAAAGTTTTTTTGAAGCTTCCTTTTAATGTTGTTTTTGATTCGTAAATTAAACCTAATGTAACATCATGCTTTTTATCAAATGTATTATAGAATTGTACACCATAACGAAATCTGAAATTATTAGCTTTCAGTGTGTTGGATTCAGATGTTGAGGTAAAGCCACTTAACGTACTTGTCAGGTCACGGTAGTTGTTTATTGTTCCAAACATGTAATAAGCATTTACTCCTAAAGAAACATGTTTGAACAGATTAGCTGAAAATCCCATGTAAACCTGACTGAACCCGCCGTCTCCAATAAAGCTTTTTGTACAAGGAATCGTGTCTCTTGAAGATAAATTGTTTAAATATGTTGTGTCATTGTTATAAAAATTATAGCCTACAAACGAATAAGGTAATGCACCTGCACTAAATCCCAACCATTTGGTAATAGGAAACTGTAACGTGAGATATTCCAGATTTCCATTGGCCTTGGTCACTCCACCTCGCGAATCAGAAAAATGTGACATTAAAGCAGAAGCTCCTAAGTCGAACATAAAAGTCATACTGTCCACGCTGCTATAAGAAGCCGGGTTCACAGCATTTATACCTGTACTATTACGCGCTCCAATTGATACACCTCCCATGGCTCTTTGTTCACCATTATTAGTGTCGCTAATATCGCCGAATCCGAAACGCGTATAGGGTGAATTGGTATTGTTTTGACTATAAACGGAATGAGCAATTAGTATTGCAAAAAACAAGAGAGCGAGAGGCTTAATTTTGTACATTATATTCGAGTATCCGGTTTAAACCGATTAAAACTAAATTTTTTTCTGCAAAGATGGTGTTTTTTAGCTTGTTGGCAAAGTAAAAAGTGCTACCACCTGTTAAAAAAGTTGAAAGTTGTGGATATTTAATTTTTAATGAACTAATATAACCATTCATTTCGAAAATAATTCCCTGAAAAGCTCCTGCCAGAATAGCTGATTTAGTATTTGTTCCCAAAAATGTGCTTTCCGGTTCAGCTTCTACCAATGGAAGTTTATTGGTGAATTGGTGCATAGCTTGCAAGCGCATATTAAATCCGGGAGCTATATTTCCTCCCAGATATTCCTTTTCAGAATTGATAAAATCATACGTTATAGCAGTTCCGGCATCAATCACAAGGATGTCTGTATTCGGTTTCAGGAAACTTGCACCAACAACTGCTGCAATTCTATCTTTACCAAGTGTTTCAGGAGTTTCATATAAATTTCTGATTGGCAACTCAGACAGGTGACTCAATTCCAAAAAACTAACTGATTTGTTGATAATCAATGAAATGAGTTCCTTGTTGTCAGAAACTACGCTTGACAGGATACAGGCTGTAATATCAAAGTTTTGGAATATCTCGGCAATCTCATCCCTACCTAAAATGTTAAACTGAAAAGTCTCGATTAAATCATTTTGATTAAATATACCGATTTTCGTACTCGAATTACCTCGATCAATGCAAAGATTCACGGCGAATTAATTAATAATTTGAAGTAGGTCAATCGACTCTAGAGAATCATTTTTTCAATCGGAATAACAAGAATACCTTCAGCTCCGAGAGATTTCAGTTTGCCAATTATATCCCAAAAACGTTTTTCATCTATAACTGCATGAAGCGAATTCCAACCAACTTTGGCAAGAGGCATAATGGTAGGGCTTTTCATACCGGGTAATACTTCAATGATTTTATCGATATTTTCAGTTGGAACGTTCATTAATACGTATTTCTTATCTTCAGCAACCTGAACAGACTCAATACGAAAAAGAAGTTCATCCAGAATAGCTTTTTTTTCGTCAGATAGATTTGGGTTTGAAATCAAAAGAGCTTCCGATTTCATTAGCACTTCAACTTCTTTCAAGTGATTGGTAACCAATGTGCTACCAGAGCTTACAATGTCAAAAATGGCATCAGCCAACCCAATACTTGGTGCAATCTCTACCGAGCCGGTAATAATATGAATATCTGCCGTTACATTTTTCTCTTTCATGAAATCATTCAAGATTTCAGGATATGAAGTTGCAATTACTTTACCATTAAACCAACTAATATCTTTGTAATCAACTTCTTTCGGGATAGCAAGCGACAACCTGCATTTGCTAAAACCAAGACGCTTGGTTATCAGCGCATTTTTTTTCTTTTCAGCATATTCGTTTTCACCCACAATGCCTATATCTGCAGCACCATCTGCTACTGATTGAGGAATATCATCATCTCTTAGAAAAAGAACTTCAAGGGGAAAGTTTTTAGCAGGAAGTAGCAATAATCTCTTGCCCGATTCCAGTTTTATCCCTGTTTCGGATAACAACAACATTGTTTCATCAAACAATCTGCCTTTTGCTTGAACTGCAATTCGTAACATAATCTTTTATTTTAAAATTTTCGAGTTGCAAAGGTACAAAAAATGAGTGGAAATGAGTTGCAACTAAAAAAATAAGGTTCGTTATCGGAATAACGAACCTTAATTAGCTTGCAAGAATTTCTTTTTGCGCTAGCTTTACAGTTATTTTTTAACTGTAGTGTCAACTTTAGCAGTATCAACTTTAGCAGTATCAACTTTAACTGTAGTTGAATCAACTTTAGTAGCGTCTTCAGTTTTTTTAGCGCCACCACAAGCTGTAAGAGCCATAGCTACCACAAAAAATAATAATACTTTTTTCATTTCTTTTAAATTTTTAAATTTAACATGTTTGTTTTGCATTTCAAAATCGATACAAAGGTACATCATTTTTTTATTCTGCATTAATAATTATCACTTTTTTTTAAAATATTTTTTGGTTTGTGTTAAATATGGGGGCTTTAGGTATAAAATCTACCAAAAATAATGCTTTTGAGAGTATTAAAACAAAAAAAGTCTGAAGAAATTAAATCTTCAGACTTCAAATTTCGTAATAAGATTACTACTAATCTGTAATTACTTTTTAACTGCAGTTGTATCAGCTACAACAGTTGAGTCAGCTTTTACAGAGTCAACAGCTACAACAGTTGAGTCAGTTTTAGGAGCTTCTTCAGCTTTTTTAGGAGCACATGAAGCGAAAGCCAAAGCTACAACGCAAAACAAAAATACTTTTTTCATTACTTTAAAACTTTAAAAATTTAACATGTTAATTTTGCTATTCAAAATCGATGCAAAGATACATCATTTTTTTATTGTGTATTATTAAATGACATCTTTTTTTTGTTTTTGATAAGAAATAATTTTAAAATATAGATAATCAGTTTGTTATAAGTTTATTTTGCTGTTGAATAAAGATATCTTTTTATGCTTTTCTTGGGTGTCTTTTCAAATTCATGGGGATAAAGTTGAATTTTAGAGATACTTTCATAAGCCGCAACCATTGAATTTAACTGTTTTCTGTTTTCCTCCATCAATTCTTCCAGTTGATTTTGATCTACATTTTCGTCAGCATCTACTGCTTCATAGTCAGGACATACTAATGCAATGAGTTTTCCGTTACTTTCAATAACCAAACTTTCCATTACATAAGGCATATTATTCAGTCGCGCTTCAATTTCTTCAGGATAAATATTCTGACCACTTGCACCCAGAATCATCGTTTTATTACGTCCACGGATAAAAATATTGCCTTCAGCATCGATGGTTCCAAGGTCGCCTGTATGCAACCAGCCTGATTTATCAATAATTTGTTTGGTTGCTTCAGGATTTTTGAAATAACCATCCATCAGGTTTTCGCCCTTAACACAAATTTCTCCTACCCCGGTGCTTTGGTCAACATTAATGAGCTTAGCTTCCATTATATCAAGCAATTTTCCTGCTGATTTGGGCGCAAAATCTCGCCAGTCTGCATAACTTATAAGCGGAGCACACTCCGTCATGCCGTAACCTACAGTATATGGAAATTTGATTTTGTTGAAAAACTCTTCAACTTCAGCGTTTAAAGGTGCTCCACCTATTACAATTTGAGAAAATTCTCCCCCAAAAGCATCCATTAGTTTTTTTCGGATTTGTGCCAGAACAGGTTGATCAAGAAATGGAATGCTTAAGACCCAACGCATGGATGGTTTTGCAAGTAAAGGTTGAATCTGTTTTTTGTAAATTTTTTCAACAATTAAAGGAACTAGAAAAACTACATTAGGTTTAATTTCGGAAAATGCTGTTAGTAAAATTTTAGGTGACGGTACTTTGCCAATAAAATGGATATGACATCCTACAACTGTTGTTGTTAGAAATTCGAAAGCACATCCGTAAGCATGAGCCAGAGGTAAAAATGAGATAATTTTATAACGTGGTGCAACAATCCCGGTACGTATACCAAAAGTAATATTTCCGGCTAAGGCATTACCACTAGTCATTACACCCTTGCTGAAACCTGTAGTGCCTGATGTGTAATTTATTGATACAAGTTCGTTATTAGGTTTATCAATGTAACGTACATTGTCGCGATGAAATCCATGAGTGTATTTAGTGTGGAATAAACTATTGATATAATCGGGTTGTAAATACTTGATTACCAGCTTTTCATGAATTGCATTTTCATCATTTTCCGGTTTCGGTTCCTTATTTAGAAGGGTAATACAATTAAATCCTGTAAGCGAAAATACAGCTTTTACCGTTGTAAGTTTCTCTTCTTCAATGTTTTCCCAAATATTATCTCCGATGAAAAGTAAAGTCGATTCAGAATGATTGGTGATATGATGTACATCATTAGGATTAAAGTCCTGAAGAATTGGAACAACTACAGCACCATAGGTAACAGTAGCGAGATAAGTTATAGCCCAATTAGCATTGTTTCGTCCGATAAGTGCTACTTTATCATTTGGTTTCAATTTACACTGCTCAAATAGAATATGCAGACGGGCAACACGTTTGGCCACATCGGCATAAGTGAGAGTCAGGTCTTCACCATAATTACTGTAAGCTGGTAATTCCCAGTTATTTAGAAACGAATCTTCGAAAAGCCGAACAAAATTTTCCTGAATCATAACGAATATTTTTTTAGTGATATTTCTGAACTTTCGCAAGCTATCTTAGCCCGCTTGCGATAGGGCTTTAAAATTTAAGAATTTTGTAAGTTGTTCGTTTTCAGAGAATAATTTTTCCATTAACGTTTCGCTATCTAAGTTGAGAATTTCGGACAAATGGGATACT
>CAIKVR010000357.1 GCA_903830915.1 uncultured Bacteroidales bacterium | reverse complement strand
GCTTTAGCCAAACATTGAATAATTTGGCTAAAGCCAATCTCAGGCTCTATTTCAAATTACCTCCGACAAAACAGGAGGCAATTGATTTATTTTACATTGAAAGCAACCCGCAATTCATCTATTTCGGTATCGCCCATTGGTTTAAGCGGTCCGATAGACGAAGCCATAACCAATGAATTTGCTGAGAACTCAGCAACTTCCAGGTAATCGAAAGTATTAATCAGTTTGTTGCCGGTTACAATCACGCAGTCGTTCTCAACAATAATAACGCGATTTTTAGCAAACATTTCCGCAATCACCTCTGTGTCGTTATATAAACTTTCGAACGGAATTGAAGGAACGTCCTGGAGGAAAATCCAGCTTTCCGGAATGGTGCGCACGTCAAATTTCTGGTGACTTACCGCATGAGCCATCAGGTTGGTGGACTGCGTGGTAATAATCGAATTGATATGTGGATACAATTGGTAAATGCGGTGATGAAGTGCTACTGAACGACTTGGTTCTTTACCGGCTTCGGCCATTCCGTTTTTTACTTGAACAATATTTTTTGCCAGAATATCCCAACGGGCAACATCACGTGGCGTAATTAGAAAATCATTATCTTTCCAACGAACAGAAACAGTACCGTAAGTAGAAATCATTAATCCCTGATCGCAGGCACGGCGGATAATGTTCACCATTTCCGTGCGGATTTCACGCTCGTCAGATGGATATTCCACGTCCATAAACGGGGTAATATTCTTTGGAAAATGATTCACATATTTCGAGATTTGTTCGTCAGTCAGTGCATTTATTTTGCCAATTCGACCTGCATTTACAATAGTACGACAGCAGAATTCCAGCGTTTCGAAACGTTGATAAGCGTCCATCATATCAGTTCCACCAAGTACTACACCGTGGTTTTCCATGATAACAGCCTTGTATTTTTTGTTCTTGAATTCAGCGGCAATTTTCTTACCCAGATCTTCACTTCCCGGGCAACCATAAGGAGCAAAACCAATTTCGCCACAAATCTTACGGGCTTGTGGAACGATGCTGGTATCCGGTACAACGCGGGCAATACTAAATGCTACCAGTCCGGGTGGGTGAGCGTGAATAATGGCCGTCAATTCAGGACGAGCATCAAAAATTGCTTTGTGAAATGGGAATTCCGACGATGGTTTATGTAAACCAATCACCGTTCCGTCCTTTTTCACACACACAATATCCTTCACTGTCAATGATCCTTTGTCAACCGCCGAAGGCGTTATCCAAATATCACCGTTTCCATCTTTAATGGAAATGTTTCCACCCGATGTGGTTGTCATACCACTCCGGTAAATACGCCCGATAATCACATTAATCTGTTCTTTCGGATGCATTAATTTTACATCTAGTTGTTTCATAATGATAAAAATGACCCCTAACCCCTAAAGGGGAATTAAGCTAGTTTCATTTCTGAAAACTAAATCAATAGGGTATTTAAAATTTGTATTAATAATTTTATTAATTACAGCCTTAACCACTAAAAGATTATGAAGATGAACTTGCATAATTCCCCTTTAGGGGTTAGGGGTTCTTTACAATTTATCTGCATTTGCCAGCAGGAAAGCTTCTGCTTCCACGCTCCACAATCCCAGATTTTTGTC
>CAIKVR010000356.1 GCA_903830915.1 uncultured Bacteroidales bacterium | reverse complement strand
TTTTCAGCACGCTTGCTGAAAACGTATTTCCGAAATCTATCGAAATTTTTCAAAAGAATATCTTTTATAAACCAAACAGACGATTCTCGTCTAATTTTATGTTTAAATATTGACTGAGTTTTTCAGCAGATCCTAAATAACTTTTTGGGATGGTAAATAAGCAGATTCTTTAAATTTTATGGAGAATAATTAGTCTGAAAAAAAACGCTGTCAGGTTTTTATGCTGACAACGTTCTTATATACATGAGAAAACCTCAAAAAAAACTAATTAATTTCTATGGGTTATGAATTAATATAATGTGATGGGGAACAACCATACTGTGCTTTAAAACACTTACTGAAATAGAAAGGGTCGTTAATGCCTACCATATACGAAACTTCAGACACATTGTATTTGTAGGTTTTCAGCAATTCGGCAGCTTTCTTCATTCTTCTGAATCGTATAAATTCATTGGGTGAATAGCCTGTGAGGTATTTAATTTTTTTGAAGAACAAAGTTCTACCCGTATAAGCCATTTGTGCAAATTCATCTACCGAAAACTCCGGATCACTGAGTTGTTTGTCCATAATTTGTTCTACGAGTTTCAGAAATTGGTTGTCACGTTCGGGTATATCCAACTCATTATTTTCATGTAGCTCTACTACTTCTGTAGAAATATCCGTGCTGGCATAATGTTTATGCAGTCTTTCCCGCTTTTCAATCAACTTGTTGATTTGAAGCATTAAGTGTGTCATGCTAAACGGTTTACTGATGTAAGCATCTGCACCTGCTTCTATTCCTTCGCTATTATGTTCGTCAGAAATATAAGCTGTGAGCAGCACAACCGGAATATGACAGGTGGCAAAGTCATCTTTGAGTTTTCTGGTCAGGTCAAATCCGTTCATTCCCGGCATCATCACATCGCAAATAATTAAATCAGGATCTTCTTCCATGCTTTTTGTGAAGCCGATATCTCCATCTTCAGCAGATATTACATCGAAGTACGGACTTAGTTTTTCATAGAGGAAATCACGGATGTCGTCGTTATCGTCAATTACCAATATCTTGTATTTAACGCCTACATTCGGCTGAATTGGAACCAGATTTAGAAGTGAATCGCTAACGCCCGGTTCAAAAAATTCGGAGATGTTATAAACCTGTTTTTTATCGTCCTGCGACACAATAACTTGTTCTTCAATAATATCTTCTTTGTTATAAATATCTTTGTTTAGGGAGAATTCAACCCAAAACACCGATCCGCCCCCTTCGTTTTCCTGAAAGTGAACTGTTCCCTTATGGAGTGATGTAAATTCATTCACCAGCGATAATCCTACACCGGTGCCATTGGATGAGAAATTAATTTGCATAAACCTGCCGAAAAGCATATTCTGTTTTTCTTTCGGAATACCAATTCCATTGTCTACAACCTTTATCAGCATTGTGTTTTCTTTTTCATTTACTTCGGTAATCAGGAAAATTTTACCACCACGGGGTGTGAATTTAAATGCATTGGAAAGCAGATTAAATACAATTTTATCCACTTTATTTTTATCAAGATAAACAGGAATTTCAGGTAATGTGTGAAGATATTCATACCGGATATTTGACCTTTCGGCTACGTTACTGAAACTTTCGAATATTTCTTTCAGAAATTCAACAGCATCGGTGAGTTGTAGATTCAGTTTTTGTTTGTTATTCTGAAATTTCCGGAATTCCATTAGCTGGTCAATCAACCGCAGTAAATGGGCAGTGTTTTTTTCCAGATCGCCTACCAAATGTTGCAGCGGATCAGTCATTTTGCTTTTTAGCTCTTTCAATGTATCCACACTTCCTTTGATTAATGTGAGCGGTGTGCGGAATTCGTGACTGATATTTGTAAAGAAACGGAGTTTATAGTCCGTCAACTGGCGTTCAACCACCACAGCGTTGTTCAGGTTGTTGAATTTGAGTATAAGCTGGAATGTAAAATATACAGCCGCCAGAATCAGAAAAAAGTATATCAGGTAAGCCAAAGGCGAAAGCCATAATGAAGGTGAAATAACAATTTCAAGGGTTGTAGGCACTTTATCCCATACTCCTTCGCTGTTCATTCCTTTTACCATAAAGATATAATGACCCGAAGGAACATTCCGATAAGTGGCGGTTGTGAGTGTCCCTGAAGGATTCCAACGTTTCTCATAGTTTTCCAACATAAACATAAACTGATTGGCGTTGGGGTCTCTGAAATTCAGTTTGGAGAATTCGATGTGAAAAACTTTGTCGGATGCTTTAAGAGTAATTTTGTTTGCCAGCGTTACAGATTGTTTGAGTGGAGCATTGATATTGTCAATTTTGGCTTCCTGATCATAGATGTAGAATCCGGTGAGCAATACTTTGTTGTTTTCTTTGAGCGATTGTCCGATTTTGGCGGGATTGAAAAAATAGAATCCATTCTCGCTTCCCCATAACATACGTCCATCCTTGCAGGTAAGGCAAGCGGCTTCGGAAAATATATTGGACGAGAAATCATCGGTGAATTTAAAGAATTGGAAAAGATTGGTATTTGGGTTAAACTTATGTAAGCCGCTTTCGGTGCTAATCCATAAACAACCGGTTTTATCTTCCTGAATAGCCGTTATATTATCGTTGGTCATTCCCTGTTGATTGCTGTACACCTTGAAAATGCCATTACCATCGGGACTTTCGCCCAAAAACTTATTCAATCCACCTCCGGCAGTACCCAGCCATATAGCCCCTTTGGAGTCCTGGAAAATAGATCGCACTTCAGGGTTGCTCAGACAATTTTCGCTTTCAACGTTGTAGGTATAGAGTTTAAATGCTTTCGGGTTTGCTAACAATTTATCCGGATTAAACCGTAAAACTCCACCGGTAGTACCTACCCACAAATCGCCTTCTTTCGACAAAAATACAGCATGAGTAAATCGAAGCCATTCATCACTATTGAAGAAAGTATGAAAACCATTAACTCCATCACCAAGTTTCACACATACTCCACCGCCAAAAGTAGCTGCCCATAAGCGGTTTCTGTGGTCTAGAGCTAATGAAAAAACAGTATTTGAACTCAGACTTCCAGGATTTGAAGAGTTTTTGTACGAAACCGCACCCGAAAGTTGAGCGTTTTTCAGTTCGATAATTCCGTTTCGTTTGGTAGCCAGCCAAATTACCCCAGATTTATCCTGAAGCATATTATATACGTTATACCCGTTTTCAAATATTGTCTTTTTTGAATAGAGCATCGGGTCGTATTTATACAAATTACCCGCTTTGGTCGAAACCCAGATATTGTGTTGGTTATCTTCCAGAAAAGCCCTGACCACATTACCATTGATAATTATTTTATCGGGATCGGGGAAAATTAATTCTACATTGCGGTTTGCAAACGAGAGTTTATTAACTCCCATATTTTCAGTACCTACCCATATATTGTCATTATTGTCAAGAATCATTGACAATAAATAGTTAGAGGCTAAACCCTTGGTATTTTTGATTGATTTATAGTGATTTAAGTTTCCTGTTGCATTGTTGTAGCAAAATAGTCCGTTTCCATAAGTTGCAATCCACACGTTACCATATTTGTCGCCCAAAAACTGGTAGCGTTCCTGATCAATAAGTGCCAGCAAAGCCGGAGGAATAACGTTGATTTTGACGGTTTTACCACCGGTATGGCTCAGTTTCCAAAGGTTTCCGGAAAAATTATAGGTCCATACATCGCCAAACCTATCGGTCTGAAAATATGCTTTCCCTGAAATACCTTCACCATACAGATTATCCGCAGTTGTAAACTGACCAAGAGTAGTGTTGAAAACAAAAACTCCATTTTCATTGGTCGAAATCAGAATTTTATCATTACCTAGTTTGGCAGTTTGTAGAACTGTAGAGCCGGAGAGCGATGATGATAAATCGAATTTCTTGGTTGCAGGATTGTAGATTATAATTTTACCTTTTACCGAAATTAAATAGACTTTTCGGTTTACCTCATACGCTTTTATAAAACCGGAGGCATCTTTTATTATACTTTTCAAATCTGAAACAGCATTATCTCTATACATCACAACACCTTTTGAAGTCAATATCCATGTGTTCAGAGAGTAATCCTGCAAAATATCCAAAACTGTATTCGATGGTAGTTTGAGAACCTTTTGAGAGTCATTGAATACTTCAGAGCTAACTTTGTTTTTGTCGAATGAAATTCTGGCACATCCTGAAGATGTACCTCCCAACCAGATATTTTTCGACTTATCTTCGTAATAAAAATTGTGTTTGGCCGATTTATAGGCTTTATTATCGTAAAGAGATAGAAATTTTTCGGTGGAAGGGTCGTAACATTCCATATCGTCGTTGTAGGTTCTTACCCATATATGACCGTACGAATCCTGATGAAGTTCTTTGATTTTTCCACTTGAAATTGAGGTTGGATTCAAGCGTTCCGGTTTCAGGCTTTTTATTTTCACACCATCGTAGCGGTTCAAACCGTTAAGAGAGCCAAACCACAGAAATCCGGTTTTGTCCTGAATCATGCAACGAATGGTGTTGTGAGAAAGCCCGTTGTTTGAGTTGATAAGCTCAATAATGGGTTGGTTTTCGGCGTAAATCCTGCAGGTTACCAGGATTAAAATAAAACAAATCCAACGATAAGACTTTAAAATCATTTTGCGGAGTGTTGTGAGTTAATTATAGCCTTTTGCAACGTAAAGATATATGAAATTCTTGAATAAATGGATGAAAGGTTCTGAATTTTACATAAAACACTGTTGAAGAAGTTCAAATATTTAGGAGATGCATTTTATTTTAGTTATCTGTACATTTTTCCATTTCAGAAATCAATTGTTACTTTTAATTTTGCATCATTGGGGAGATACTGCATATTTAGGTTGTTTTTGAACATCCCGATGTAAATAATCATAATCTATGAAAAAAATTGGTTTTGTATTTGTTGTGCTTTTAGTTTCTTCATACTGCTTGCTTTTTGCAGGTAATAATACCATCGATTTAAAAGGGAAATGGAGTTTTGCGATGGATGAAAAAGATCAGGGAATTTCTGAAAAATGGTTTTCTAAACCACTTTCTGATTCCATCCATCTTCCCGGTTCAATGGTTGAAAATATGAAAGGCTATGACATAACGCTCGAAACAAAATTTACCGCCAGCATTTACGATAGTTCCTGGTACTTTAACCCTCACATGGCAAAATACCGCCAACCCGGAAATATCAAAATGCCATTCTGGCTAACGCAAAATAAGCACTACGTTGGTTTGGCATGGTATCAGAAAGAAGTAACTATACCCAAATCATGGTCGGGTTCAGTAATAACATTAAATTTAGAACGTCCTCATTATATCACTCAGGTATGGGTTGATAATGCGGAAATCGGCACACTAAATTCGCTGACAGTTCCGCATGTTTTCGATTTGACCAAACAGCTAACTCCGGGAAAACACCTCATCTCCATTCGGATTGATAACCGGCTGAAAAGTATGGATGTGGGAACAAACTCACACAGTGTAACCGATCAGACTCAGGGAAATTGGAATGGAATTGTAGGTGATATTCAACTGATTTCAAAACCGATGCAAAACATTACCGATGTTCAGGTTTTTCCCGATTTGAAAACGAAAAGTGCGTTAGTAAAGATTAAAATAAGCAATCCGGGTGAAAAAATGGTTTCAGGGAAAATTATTCTTTCGGCAAAAAGTTTCAATAGTACTAAAACCCAGATCGTAAATCCGGTAGAAGTCCCGGTGTCGATTACAGGTAAAGAAATGAATCTGGAAGTTACATTGCCTTTGGGCGACGATATGCTCACCTGGGATGAATTTGATCCGGCTTTGTATAACCTGAATGTAAAGCTGATTACAAACAAACAAACGGATGCTAAATCAGTAGAGTTTGGTATGCGAGAAATCAGCATTCAGGGAAAGTATTTTTATATAAATGGCAATAAAACAGTGCTTCGTGGTACCGTTGAAAACTGCGTATTCCCACTCACGGGCTATGCACCTATGGATGCACCTTCGTGGGAACGTGTTTTCAGGATTTGTAAATCATTCGGGTTGAATCACATGCGTTTTCATTCGTTTTGCCCACCCGAAGCAGCATTTAAAGCCGCTGACAGAGCTGGATTTTATCTTCAACCCGAAGGTCCGAGTTGGCCAAATCACAGCACGCAATTAGGTCGTGGGTTACCCATTGATACATATCTGATGGGTGAAACCAAACGTATGGTGAAAGAATATGGTAATTATGCTTCCTTCACTTTTCTGTCGGCCGGAAATGAGCCTCGTGGTGCGTGGGTTCCTTGGGTAAGCAAATTTGTGGATTACTGGAAAGCTACCGATAAACGCCGCCTTTACACAGGTGCTTCGGTTGGTAACGGTTGGGCATGGCAACCAAAAAGTCAGTATCACGTCAAAGCAGGAGCACGCGGACTAAACTGGAGTAACTTGAAGCCGGAAACAATGACCGATTATCGGTCAAAAATTGATACGGTTAAGGAACCATACGTTTCACACGAAACCGGTCAGTGGTGTGCATTCCCGAACTTCGAAGAAATTAAAAAATATACCGGTGTAACCCGTGCCAAAAACTTTGAACTTTTTCAGGAAGATTTAGCCGATCATGATATGGCAGCTCAGAGTCATGATTTTTTGATTGCTTCGGGCAAATTACAGGCTTTGTGTTACAAACATGAAATAGAAAGAACCCTCAGAACTCCGGATTATGCCGGATTCCAGTTGTTGGGTTTGAACGATTACAGTGGTCAGGGAACAGCAATTGTTGGGGTTTTGGATGCTTTTTGGGACGAAAAGGGATATATCAACGCAGCGGAATTTCATCACTTTTGCAATTCGACAGTTCCATTAATTCGCACCGAGAAATTTGTTTATACCAACAACGAAATAATCAGAGTGAAAGTAGAAATAGCTCATTTTGGAAAAGCTCCGTTAACGAACGTAAAAACAGTGTGGAGAATTAAAAAGGAAGATGGAACTGTTCTGAAAAGCGGTGTGGTGTCAGACAATGATATACCCGTTGGGAATTGTAATGAATCCGGTACGGTTTTTCTGGATTTATCCGAGTTCAAAATAGCAATGAAATTCAACCTTGAAATAGCAATTGAGGGTACTGAATTTGCAAATAACTGGGATTTTTGGGTTTACCCTGCACCAAATCAGGAAATTAATATAGCTGGAATATACGTATCTGGTACGTTGGATGCCAAAGCTATAAACATTTTGAATAGCGGAGGGAAAGTTCTGCTACTAGCTGCCGGAAATATTCAATACGGTAAAGATGTGGTTCAGTATTATTCACCGGTATTTTGGAATACTTCGTGGTTCAAAATGCGTCCACCGCACACTACTGGAGTGCTGATAGAAAATACACATCCTGTTTTCAGTGATTTTGTGACTGATTCGTGGGGAAATATGCAATGGTGGGAGTTAACTAACCGTGCTCAAACTATGTTGTTGACTGATTTTCCCAAAGGCTTTAAACCAATTGTTCAGCCAATTGATACATGGTTTCTGAACCGGAAACTGGGAATGCTTTTCGAAGTAAATGTGGGTAAAGGCAAATTAATGATGACTTCAATAGACTTGAAAAAGGACTTGGATAAACGTCCGGTAGCGGCGCAGCTTTACGCTTCCATCATCAACTACATGAAATCGGATAAATTCAGCCCAACAACATCGGTTAATCTAAGCACTATCAAGGATTTGTATGATAAAACTGCTGAAAAAATAAACACCTATACTAAAAGCTCACCCGATGAGTTGAAAAAGGATGTGAAATAAGATTAAAGAGTAAATTTGAAAACAGATTTTGAATTAGTATTGAAACTATTAGTCTTTATCAAATAAACTCCAACCGGTAAATCGATTACTGATATTGACACTGAATTCATGATTGACCTCAGGGTTAGTCCGCTAATATTGATTATTTCAATTGAGGCTAATATTTCATTAAAATAGATTGTTTTGTTTTGATAATCGAATCTTAAATTAGGTCTTGAAACAGGGTTTTCTAAAAGTGTTGTTGTTGTGAGAAATGCATCCAATGCTATTGTGGGTTGTGGTTTTGTTCCGTAGCCCCAAGCACTCAGGTTATAACCGGTCCAGCTCCTCGAACCTTCCGGTTCCCAGTAAATTACTCCCAATCCTGCATTATTCGGTACAGCTAGAACTTTGCTTATTACGGCAGTGAGCATGTCTTTGGTGTTTTGAGCATTTGTATCCAATCCACCAACTTCCACCACCATTACTTCTTTTCCATAACGGGAAACCATATCGAGTAGGTTTGTTCCCAAATTATTGATAGACAGCGTATAATCAGGACTGCCACTTAACCAGTACGGATAATAGGACATACCGATAACATCATATTTAGCACCATAGGTTTTTGCATTGTCGAACCAGGTACGATATCGGCTGTTATTATTGCCCTGATCCAGATGCAATACAACTTTTGTGCTTGGGTTTACAGCTTTCACCGCATCAGAACCCTTGTTTATGAGTTGTGCCAACTGTGACCAGTTGCTCGTACTTCCTTCGGGTAAAAGCATTCCAGTGATTGTTTCGTTACCTACCTGCACCCACTCCGGTTTCACTCCTGCCGAATCCAACGCTGTCATAAAGTTAAAAGTGTAATTGTACACATCGTCCAGTAGTTGTGTAAAAGTGTGTGATGTCCATGCAGCTGGTTTTGCCTGCTTTGAAGGATCTGCCCAGGTATCACTGTAATGAAAATCAATCATCACCCGCATACCCCATTGTTTAGCACGAACAGCCATGGCTATGGTTTCATATTTACTGCAATGCCCGTTCTTCCAGTCAACCATGCTAGGATTTACCCAAGTCCTGAGACGAATAGTATTTATGCCATGGTCTTTCAAGATTTGAAAACAATCCTGAGCAACACCGTTATCGTTATAAAATTTAAAATTTGATTCTTTTTCCATTTCCGGCAACCAGCTTACATCGCCACCCTTTGCAAAAATATTGGTTGCATTATCTATGCCGGATGTTGTTTGCTGAAACAATAAAAGCAAGAAAAAAAGTAATATTAATTGATTTTTCATCAAATTGAATTTTAGTTTTTATTTAAATGCATCTAACGCTTTTGAAGGTTTACCATCAATTCCCCAGCAACTCAGGGCATAATAGCTCCAACTCCTTGCTCCTTCCGGTTCCCAGTAAAATACACCAAGTCCTTTTTTGTTTGGAACGTCTTTGGTTTTTTGCTGAACAGCAACCAGCATATCATAAGTGTTTTGTACTTTGGTGTCTTCTCCACCAACTTCTACTACCATAACCTGTTTGCCGTAACGACTCGCCATGTCTTTCAGATTCGCAGCTAAGTCATTGATGGAATATGTGTAATCAGAATGCGCATCGCTCAGCCAGTATGGATAATAAGATAATCCTATTACATCATATTTTGCCCCATTAGCCTTCGCAGCATCAAACCACCATTGGAAACGTGCATTGTTGTTTCCCTGGTCGATATGCAAAATGACTTTTGAGGTTGGGCAAACAGCTTTAATTGCGTCATATCCTTTGTTTATTAGCTTGGCGAGCTGAGGCCAGTTGTTTGAACTTCCTTCCGGTAATACCATACCGCCCGGAGTTTCATTTCCTACCTGTACCCATTCGGGTTTTATGTTGGCAATTTTCAGAGCCATCATCACATCGAACGTATAATCGTATAGTGCTTGTTGTAATTGATCGAAAGTGAGACCTTCCCACGCTTTGGGTTTTACCTGTTTGCCGGGATCAGCCCATGAATCGCTGTAATGAAAGTCAATCATCACCCTCATGCCCCATTGTTTAGCACGCACGGCCATTGCCACTGTTTCGGCTTTGCTGCAATGTCCCGCTGCACGGTCGTTCGAGGGGTTAACCCAGGTGCGTAAACGAATGGAATTGATACCATGGTCTTTCAGAATTTTGAAGCAATCTTCAACCGCTCCACTATCACTGTAAAATTTATATCCGGTAGCTTCCATTTGTGGCAGCCAGCTTATATCGGCTCCTTTGGCAAAGGTAGTGGTGTCGGTAGGAGTAATTACAACCGGAGGGTTAACTATAGGTGTTTCGGCTTTGCAACCCGAAGTAAAATTTAATACTGAAAAAGCAATTGCAAAAAAAAATGATTTTAATGGTTGTGATTGCATAAGTATTGATATTAGAGTTTACAAAAATACAGATTAAGCATAACAATGCAATTATTTTGTCGAATTGTTTTTGCTAATACATGTATAAAATAAAATCGGTTGAACTTCAATTTGAAAAGTTCAACCGATTTTGCTTATTTTCAGCTAGTTATTGCTTAATAAGTTTCAGTAGATTTGAACTGTCTTTATCCGAAGTTATCCGTAAAAGATACACGCCACTTGGCTGTCCGGTTAAATCCACTTCTATTTCAGTTTTAGTTGAAACAATACTTTCATAAACTAATTTCCCCTGTAAGTTGGTTACCAGAATGTTTATTTTATCTAACGGAAATTCAGTATAAACTCTGAATAAACCGTTTGTTGGATTTTGTTTTACTCCGGTTATTATTCCGGGAATACTCAAACCGGTTGCAGCTTTTACCTTGATAGTTCCCGTAGTGTAAAGTTCTGATGTATCCCATTCCAATCCCTGAGCTAATACAGGAAGATCTAAAGTAACAAATTTTCCGGCAATACTTCCGGCGGTGATTAACTGATAGGTATCGCCAATAACCGAAGTTCCTGATAAAATTGTAACGGATAATGTTCCGTTACAAGTAAATTTTCCTGTAACCGCCACTCTATCATAACTTGATGAGCCTGCAAGTACCTGCATAGAAAGTGTAGCTGATAAATTCATTGTTACATTTGAACCAAAAGTTAAGGTTCCAATACTAGCTGCACCAGGTAAAGTAATCGAATTGTTATCTAAAATCGAAGTGCCGGTTATTGTTCCTGTACCTTTCAGCGTACCATTATTGGCAAGACTTCCGGCAACAGAACCGTTTATGGTAGCAGTTCCACCTTTTGAAATAAAAACAGTTCCGCCTGTCGAACCGGTAAGATTAAGGGTTGCTCCGTTTGCCACTGTAATCATACCTGTACTTAAAGTTCCTGAAAGTGTCATTGAACCTGCCGTAACTGTTGTTGTACCTGTATATGTATGGGTACCTCCTAAAATCCAAAGTCCTGTACCCACTTTATTTATCGTAGTAGCACCCGAAATAACACCCGAGAAATAACCATTATCTCCTGATGCTCCCACTTCTAGTCCGGCATTATAGAAAGTACCGGTTCCATTAAGCATGCCAATTTTTATAGTTGTTGTGCCATTATCGCTTGTTCCATTTTTATATGACATAATTACGCCTGTTCCCAAACTTACTGTTGCATTGGGGAATCCAATACTTGTATTTACTATAAAATGGTTTTCGTAGGATGAATTAGCAGCATTTGCAGTTATATTCAATGTACCGGTAAATGCCGACCAGTTACCATTAATATATGCACGAATATAATCGCAACTCCAATTCAATATCCCATCCCCGGTTAATACTCCGTTGTATTCGCAACGGGCACCTGCAACTACTGTGGCAGTACAACCGGTTGGAACGTCAATGCTGTGACTACTCGTGAGATATCCACCAATGGTATTAACTGTTTCGAGGGTTCCGCCCATTAGTGTAATTTTTTTACCAACACCATAAGGTACAGCTCCATCTGAATTCAATTTCAGTGTTCCTGCTTTCAATACAGTTTCTCCAAGTCCGGAATTGTTGCTTCCTATATATAGTATTCCTGCACCCAATTTTGTGAGTTTTGTTCCGGTAATTGTTCCGTTCCAGTATAAACTCGAAGGCACATTCAATAATCCACCGGTAGTTCCTGCCATTGTCATACCACGTGCAGAAATTTCGTTAGCCGTAGTTACTTGAACAATAGCACTATCTTTAACTACAAAATAAGCCGGATCGCTTATCGGTGTTCCAATTCCTCCATTATTTGTAGCGGATGGAGCGTATTTCATGACCAGTGTTCCTCCATCTACAATCGTTTTTCCGGTATAATTATTTCTGTTATTAATGTTTAATGTACCGGTATTGGTTTTATATAAATTCATTGAACCGGTCAAAGCACCTGTACCATTAAATGTATAAGCTGTATTTGAATTTACTTCCATGTATGCAGCCTGAATACTGTCGACAACATTAATGGTTTTATTTAATCCTGTTGCATCAAATAACACACTGTCTTTACTTACAAAAATGTCAGAAAAACCGTTATTACTCCAGTTAGCTGTTTTGGCAATATTCCAGTTGGTATCCACTTTTCCTAACCATGACACATTTCCGGCGGCACGAGTTCCTTTTACTATCAAATATAGATTTTTAGTAGTGCCATCATAACTCAACTCAACAGATTTTCCAGAAGTTCCCTGAATTTTTATTGTTGACAAAGTTCCAGATATAGCATTTATTTTTCCAATCAGGTATTTTCCAACCGATATAGTATCGGCTATTTCATTAATCAATAAAATAGAACCCGTACCAATTTGTAACGTTCCATTTATGTATAGAAAATCATTTTTTGCAGTTGAACCGCCAACTTTGTTTGCTGTGGTCTGAACATTCGGATTGTCGGACAAATCAACGATTAATTTAGCTCCTGTAACTAAATTCAGGTTTCCATTCACAGTCATCGTATCGGCAACCATAAAACCTCCCGGATATACTCCTGCATTATATTCGGTTGAAACATTACTACCAAGCATTACTTTTCCACCAAAATTTGCATGGCGTCGAACAATTATAGGTGAAGCAGAGAGCGTTCCGTTCATCCATAGATTACCTTCCCATACTTCTGTATTACCCGTGTAGCTGTGTGAACCATTCATTACCAATGTACTGTCACCCATTTTGTCAAGGCGCATAGTGCCTGATAATGAGCCCTTTCCTTCGATAGTATAATTGTAGATCCCAGCCACTGATAACAATTCAGGACTTAGTGTTCCGGTGATATTCACGTTTCTTGTAGTGGAATGTGTATCGAACAAAACACTTTTTCCATCCACAAAATTGGTAGGAGTACTTGTTCCTGCTAATAGATTTACAGCATCATCACCATCCATCCAGTTGGCAGAAGTATTATCCCAGCTTGCAGTTGTTCCTTTCCAAACAAGTTTTCCATTGGTACATTTTGGTGGAATTGGCATTGGAAAGTCGCTTCCTAAATAGAAACTGGTATGAGGTGGCTGATTATATCCACACATTTGCCAGCAAAGTGCCTGACGATATTGATGATCGTATTCCAATGAATAAATACGGTTTGTTGTGGAATATGGTGTAGAATAAATGCGTAGAGCCAAACTGTCAGGACGCCACCACATAGCTTCTTCTCGCCAGTCACCAAAAATATCGGCTTGCAGACAGGGCGTACCTTTGGTGTAATTACAAGAATAGGCGTCAGCGTCTAAAAGGTGTGTTACATTTCCATATCCATTAAATTTAGTTATACAACCATAACCCACGCCTGTTTCAACAGAGAAACCGGTATGGTCACAACCCTCTTGCAATAAATCTCCATCCCAGTACATACAATTACTTTCAGGCATTCCAAAACTACTGCCCTCCACTCTATCGGTACATGAAAGACCTACACCGGCACCCCACATCTGAGCACCTTTGAGTAAATCAGTTATATGTCCGACACCTACACGTCCGCAATCGGATGGTGATACGTGACGATACAGCAATTTTCCTGTTTTAGCATCTCTGAGGTTGGTGCCGGGTTTTGCTTCATTACAAGCTACTGCTTCAAGACCTTTTCGGTAAGGGTCAAAATCACCGTAATGTTGTGCATCTCCGTGACCAAGTTCAGTTGAATAAAGTGGTTTCCCATCGTGGTCGATAGTCATAGAGCCCCAGTTTACTTCGTCACAACCATCACCATCTACGTCGGCAATAGTGTAGTTGTGATATCCCTGTGCAAAATAGTCTTTAGGAGAATCATCGTATTTACCCTGCTGTTTGGAGGCCGATGAAGTACATTCCCAATACCAACGCGCAAGCATTTTTTTATTAACCACGTCATAAGTCTGCATTTTAGTCATGGTATAAATTCCACGTCCGATAAACAAACTAGGGTGTTTTCCATCCAAATAAGGTGCTCCAAAATAAAACTTATTAGCGCGATGCCCATATCCATCACCCCAGTCGCTGGAATTTCCACGTGGAACAAAGTTTTTCCAGTCCATTTCTTTTCCGGTTGCTCCGTCAATCAAAGACAAGTACTCAGGACCGGCATTCATAAATCCATCGCCACCAATACCGTTGAATGGTGCCTGGCGGTAATTTGTATATCCATCGCCATCGCGATCGCCTACAGAAGTGCCATTCTGGTTATTTTTATCTAATCCAAAAACAGTATTATCTGAGCTGCGCATAAATACTTCAGCTTTACCATCACCATCAAAATCGTATGCAGCAATGTCAATTTCAACGTCCATTGTAATGTTCGGACCTACGTCAATTGCCCACATGAAGGTTCCGTCTAGTTTATAGGCTTCAAAGTATGTAAAATTAGTATTTGTTGCACTCCAGTCGCGGTTCATCCGTTTAATGATGATTTCGTATTGTCCATCACCATCCAAATCAGCTGCGGTTGCATCGTTCAGGTAATAACCTTGTTTACCCATCGATTTTATGTCACGTACCGGAATTTCGAGGTAACCGTTAGTCAGAAATATGGCAGTAGCAGATTGCGCGGATTCCACACCGTTTTTCACTTTTGAAACAGTATATTTTGAAGTGAAAGTACCCGAAGGGTCAATGTAGTTTGAAGCTCCGGTTGTCGTGGTCTCATAGATTTTTGTTCCATCACGATACAAACGATAAGAAGTGTTGTACCACTCGTCAGAATTAATGCGCCAGTTAACGTAAACACCACCTGCTATTTTCTGAGCTGTAACGCTTCTGTCCAGCTTTTCCATGGGTCTTTGAGCCAATAAACCGGTGCTTAAATACAGCAAACACAATACGATTAATTTGAATTGGGAAATGGGATTTTTCATTTGTATATAGATTTTAAAGGTACAAATTAACTACTTATTCCTTCAATCCGAAATGGAATAATGTACAATGACATAGAATATAGTACACTTTCAATTCACAAAATCAGGTGTATGTTTGAATCAAATTTTTACAGGTAGGATTATCCGTCTTAGAAATATAATACCGAAAGAATTTGTATGCTAAAAAAAGTAAAGCATATTCATGGGTTTATTGTCACTGATGATTCATTCTACAAACAGCTAGTGTCACTTTTTCTTTTAATTGTCAGATAGTAGCTGATAGGGATTTTTCAGTTTTTAATGAGAAAAGCTTGAAAATTGAACTGAATTCAAATTAATCAAACTTGATTTGCGCATAAAATATTTATAATGTTGATTTTGAGAGTGTAAAGTAAAATATAAATCATATCACTGTGAAATCTGTAATTGTATTTTGATGAAAGAATGTATTTATTTCAATGCAAAAGTACATTTCTCCATTTGTTATACGTTCGATTTAAACGAATTTTGTATCAGATTTTGTGACTGATTTTTCACTTCAGTCATGAAATCGCGAAAAGCCATGAATTTAAGAACTTATATTTGATGAAAAAATTAAAACTGATTTCGGTAATTGCCTTGTCTCTTTTGCTTTGTCTGCCTGCTATGGCGCAGGATAATTCACAAAAGCCTGCTCAGGGGAATAAACCTACAATTTCAGGTGAAGACTTGCTCGGCTTGAAATCGGGCGCTGATCCGACTAAATCGGATCCAAAACGTGCCGGAAGAAGCCGTAAAAAAGGTCGCCCCGTTGTTTTTCTGATTGGTGATTCAACCATGAAAAATGGTCAGGATAATGGCAGCAACAAACAATGGGGTTGGGGGCATTTTTTCTGGGAAAGTTGTGATACAACCAAAGTTTCAGTCGAAAATCATGCCTTGGGAGGCCGTAGTAGCCGCACTTTTATCAGCGAAGGTTTATGGGAAAAAGTTTTGCTGGGTGTTCAACCTGGCGATTATGTGCTGATTCAGTTTGGACACAATGACTCCGGACCATACAACACCGGACGAGCACGTGCTTCACTTCCCGGAAACGGTGATAAAGACACAACGGTAGTGATGGAAACTACCGGAAAACAAGTAACTATCAATTCGTTTGGCTGGTACATGCGTAAATACGCCCGCGACGTGAAAGCCAAAGGTGCAACGCCGATTTTACTTTCACACATACCACGAAACATGTTCACTTCGCGCGACAGTACAGCAGTAATTCGCAATAATAAAGGTTTTGGAGCATGGACAAAGGAAGCTGCAGCGATGGAAAAAGTGGATTATCTGGATGCTAATAAGCATATTGCCGACAAATTGGATAAAATGGGAAAGGACTCCATACAGGGTTTATATTATGGCGACCATACGCATACTTCGCTTGCCGGTGCAAAATTGAATGCAAAAACGATTGCCGAAGGTATTCGCGAGTTGAAAAACTGCAAACTCAAAGAACTTCTTTTGAAGTAATTGATTGTGAAACAAGACAGTAAAGCTAAAAAATACACAATGAAACGAAGAATTCAATATTGTCTGCCGATTGTATTCTGCTTATGCAGTTTTGCAACGACACAGGCTCAGACCGATCCCGCTAAGGAACCGGCGAATGATTTCAATACGCCATTGCACTTAATGAAGCCCGAATATAAAACATTTTATGGCATACCAAGGGTTGAGGAAGTTAAAGCGGTTATCGACCGTGTGTTTGATTTTCTGGATAAGTCAACACCCACCACGGTGATAAACAAAGAAACTAAAGCTGTAATAACCGATTATTCGAAAATTGATAAAAACTCGGCACTTGAATGTGGAACTTTCCGGTTGACAAGTTACGAATGGGGTGTGACTTATGCCGGAATGTTGCTGGCAGCGCAAACCACCGGTGCTAAACGCTATTCAAAGTATGTGTCAGACCGGTTTAGCTTTCTGGCTGAAATGGCACCTTATTTTGAGAAATTGTACAAAGAAGGAGTTGTTGATGCGCAAATGCGTCCGGTATTGCACCCAAAAGCACTTGACGATGCTGGTGCAATGTGTTCGGCCATGATAAAAGCGCAACTTGACGGATTGAAATTCAACGGTCGGGGCATGATTGATAACTACATGGATTACATCATGAACAAGGAATACCGCCTACCCGATGGAACTTTTGCCCGCAACCGCCCGCAGCCAAATTCTGTTTGGCTCGACGATATGTTTATGTCAATTCCGGCTATTGCTAACATGGGCAGACTGACCGGTGATAAAAAATACTACGATGAGGCCGTTAAGCAGGTTTTGCTTTTTGCCGACCGCATGTTTATCAAAGAAAAAGGCCTCTATCGTCACGGTTGGGTGGAAGCAATGAGCGAGCATCCTGCTTTTCATTGGGCGCGTGCCAATGGTTGGGCTATTTTGACCAAAGTGGAAGTGCTTGATGCGCTGCCCGAAAATTATCCCGGACGTGAAAAAGTGTTGGAATTGCTTCGTGCACACATACGCGGCCTTGTTGCCTGCCAGTCGGGCGATGGACTGTGGCATCAGTTGCTCGACCGGAACGATTCATATCTCGAAACATCAGCTTCTGCCATTTATACCTATTGCATTGCACATGCCATAAACAAAGGCTGGGTTGATCCGCTGGTTTACGGACCGATTGTGACTTTAAGCTGGAATGCGGTAGCTGCGAAGGTAAATGCAAAAGGCGAAGTGGAAGGCACCTGTGTAGGAACAGGAATGGGTTTCGACCCGGCGTATTATTATTACCGTCCTATTCACAACTATGCTGCGCATGGTTACGGACCGGTTTTACTGGCAGGTGGCGAAATGATTCGGTTGATTCAACAAAATTATCCGAAGAAAAATGACAGCGCTGTTTTGTTTTATAAAACCGAACAAAAAACCGGCGAGTCTATTTTTCAGGCAAAATGAACGCCCCACCAACCTCCCCGAAAGGGAGGCTTTGAAATGTAAGATTGAAAATATTTTCAAAATATCCAACTCTTAAGTCCCCTTTCGGGGGATTTAGGGGGCTAATTAAATATTATGGCACGAGCAGCATTTAAAATGTTTTTGAAACCGGGTTTTGAAGCCGAGTACGAAAAACGACATAACGCTTTATGGCCGGAGTTAAGACAATTATTAAAAGATAATGGAGTGTCTGATTACTCTATTTTTTGGGATAAAGAAACGAATATCCTTTTTGCTGTGCAGAAAAATAGTGGTGAAGGTGGTTCGCAGGATTTAGGTCAGACCGAAATCGTTCAGAAATGGTGGGCGTATATGGCTGATATTATGGAAACTAATCCTGATAATTCGCCTGTTTCCATTACATTGTCTGAGCTTTTTCATATGGAATAGTTATTAATAGGAGTAGTTTTTTCAATGATAGTTAATTAGTGATTGGTTTAAGGTATGAAGGTGAGCTAAGAACAGTAAGTGTAATATCTTACTGTCTTTGCTCTTAGTTTCGGTTTTTGCATATTAAAATTTACATTTCAAAGAATCCATTGAGCATAAGTAGATGAATAACAAGATATTATTTTTTGTAGTTTCGGTAGTTTTATTTTTTATTCCAGAGGTTTTCGCGGAAGTGAAACCATCATCGCTGTTTTGCGAATCCATGGTTTTGCAACGCGGAGTGGAAATTCCGGTATGGGGAACAGCCTGGCCAAAAGAGAAAATTTCAGTAACGCTCAATAAACAGACGGTGAATGTCACTGTCGATGCTTCAGGTAACTGGATGGCACGCTTGCCCAAACAAAAAGCAGGTGGTCCGTATACACTTGAAATCGCCGGTGACAATATCCTGACTTACAACGATGTGTATGTAGGTGATGTGTGGTTGTGCAGCGGTCAGTCCAATATGGATATGACCGTGGCGAAGGAAGACCGTTACTGGTGTGGTGTGAATAATGAAGCCGAAGAAGTTGCCAATGCTAAATATCCGCTGATTCGTGTGTTTGATGTTGATTATACTCCAAAAAATACCGTTCAAGCCAGTGTAACCGGTAAATGGGAAATTTGCTCACCCAAAACAGTTGGGCATTTTTCGGCAGTAGCTTACTTTTTTGCCCGCGAAATTTACAATAAGTATAAAATTCCTGTTGGTCTGATAACTTCGGCATACGGAGCAAGTACAGCAGAAACATGGATAAGCAAGGAAGCAATGGAAGCGCATCCGAATTTGAAACCGGTGTTAGAGGCTTACACACAGAAATGGGATAAATTTGTGGCCGACAGTGCTGCGACAATGACAAAATACCGTGAAGATGTGACTAAATTTCAGGGCGATATGGCTGCTGTTCAGGCTGCTGCCGGTGATGTAACAGCCAAGAAACCAAAAGCCCCTCGTAATCCGAATCCCGAACTGGATCAGCACAACCCGTATGTGTGTTACAACGGTATGATTGCCCCACTGATTCCTTACTCAATCAAGGGAGCCTTGTGGTATCAGGGCGAATCGAACGGACCGACTGCCAAATTGTATCGCGAAATTATGGAAACGCTTGTTTCCGACTGGCGTACCCGCTGGGGACTCGGGAATTTTCCGGTTTTGTATGTACAGTTGGCTAATTATGGTAAACCAATGACAGAGGCAGTAAAAAATGAAGCATTGATGACTGTTCGTGAAGCTCAGGTTCAAAATCTTTCCATTCCAAACACGGGTATGGCAGTGGCAATTGAGAATGCAGGTAACGATCCAACGAATATTCATCCGAAAAATAAACAGGCAATCGGATATCGACTGGGACTGATAGCCCGCGCCAAAGTGTATGGCGAAAATGTAGAATTTTCCGGTCCGATGTATAAGAATTTTAAAGTTGAAATGAACGTCATTCGTCTGTATTTCGACCATGTGGGTAAAGGCCTGATGGCAAAGGACGGAAAATTGACCGGATTTGCCATTTGCGGCGAGGATAAAAAGTGGGTTGCAGCTGATGCAAAAATTGATGGTAAAACAGTTGTGGTTACAGGTGCTTATGTAGCTACTCCGGTGGCGGTTAGGTATTGCTGGGGAACAAATCCTCCGGCAAGCTTGTCGAACAAAGATGGACTTTGGACACCAAATTTCAGAACAGATGATTTTTAGCAGATAACGGTTTAGGATGTATAAAACCATTTTAACAATATTGCTCACGTTGACAACAGCTATTCAGGCTCAAACCGGAATGTTCTATAATGTAAAAGATTATGGAGCAAAAGGTGATGGAGTTACTATAGATACAAAAGCCATTGATGCCGCAATTGATGCGGCTTCCAACGCCGGTGGCGGAACGGTGTTTTTTCCGACGGGAACGTATCTTAGTTTTACCGTTCATTTGAAAAGCTTTATCACGCTGAACTTTGATAACGGGGCAACGCTCGAAGCAGCTGATGTGGCGAAAAACGGTTTGGGATATGATGCTGCAGAACCGAATCAGTTTGATATGTATCAGGATTTTGGTCACAGCCATTTTCGTAACAGCCTGATTTATGGCGAGAATCTGCAGAACATTGCCATCGTAGGCATGGGAACGATTATCGGAAACGGTTTGACTCGTGAAGGGTTAAAAATCGTGGGTATGGCCAACAAAGCCATTGCACTGAAATTGTGTCGTAACGTTGTGATAAAAGATATTTCCATTTTGATGGGCGGACATTTTGCCCTTTTGGCTACCGGTGTTGACAATCTGACACTCGATAACCTGAAAGTGGATACCAACCGCGATGCTTTTGATATTGACTGCTGTCGGCACGTGCGGATTTCCAATTGTAGTGTGAATTCGCCTTACGACGATGCGATATGCCTGAAAAGTTCATTTGCGCTGGGATTTGCCCGAAGTACGGAGGATGTGACGATAACAAATTGTTTCGTGAGTGGTTTTGACCGAAAATCATTTCTGAACGGAACCTATAAAAAAGACGAAGCGCAGACTGTTCCCGACAAAGGAGTTGTGACAGGGCGTATTAAATTTGGCACAGAATCGAATGGTGGATTTCGCAACATCAGCATTTCAAACTGCACCTTTGAATTTTGTCGTGGACTTGCATTGGAAACCGTTGATGGAGGAGTTTTGGAAGATGTATCGGTGGATAATATCGTGATGAAAGACATTCAGAATGCTCCCTTTTTTCTGCGATTGGGAGCTCGCATGCGTGGGCCGGAAGGAACGCCGGTAGGTATTATTCGACGAATTAATATCAGTAATGTGGTTGCTTATAGCCAAAATCCAAAATTTTGTTCCATGATTATGGGGATTCCCGGTCATCCTATCGAAGATGTGAAACTGAATAATATTATGATTCGGATAAAAGGTGGTGCTCCCAAAGAACAAGCTCTGAAGGTTGTGGGTGAGCATGAGAAATCCTATCCCGATCCACAGGAGTTTGGCGACATGCCGGCTTATGGGTTTTTTATCCGTCATGCTAAAAATATTGAACTCAATCATGTGGAATTGAAACTGGAAAATGATGATTTTCGCCCGGCAATTATTCTGGATGACGTAAATGGAGCGAATCTTAATTATGTAAAGGCTGATAAAGTTGGTTCAATACCAACTCTTTCGGTCAGAAACTCTCAAAATATTAATATAACTTATTGTAGTCCAATAAATAACAAACAAATCAAAAAGACAATAAATTTAGAATTATAAACTTAAAGCGATATATTGTGAAAACAGGAAGAATAAAAATCCTCATAACCGTTCTGGTGTTTACGTTCAGTTTAATACAAGCACAACAACTACCTTCAAAAAAGGAAGTGTTGGCTCAGATGAAGCTAACGAATGCCTATTTTATGAACAAATGGCCCGATCCGGGAAAAGAAATTGTAACCGATAAAAAACGTCCCAGTAATATATGGACTCGTGGTGTGTATTACGAAGGATTGATGGCTTTGAATCAAATTAGTCCTGATAAAGAGTATTATAACTATGCTGTAAAATGGGGCGATTCACACAAATGGGGACTAAATAAAGGTGTAACAACACGCAACGCCGATAATCATTGCTGCGGACAGACCTATATTGATTTGTATCGTATAGAACCAAAACCGGAACGGATTTGCAACCTGAAATCTTCAGTTGATTTAATGATACAATCCTCAAAAATTGACGATTGGAACTGGATTGATGCTCTGCAAATGGCTATGCCGGTATATGCACAGTTGGGAGTTTTGTATAAAGATGACCGGTATTTTGAACGTATGTATCAAATGTATATGCATAGTAAAACTGTTGAAGGTGGAAAGGGACTTTTCAATCCCGAAGATAATTTATGGTGGCGTGATAAAGATTTTGTTTCGCCCTATAAAGAGGCGAATGGTAGAAATTGTTATTGGTCAAGAGGAAATGGTTGGGTTGTAGCAACTTTGGTGCGCGTTTTGGATATTTTACCCAAAGATGCGCCTCACCGTGAAGAATATCAAACTACTTTACTGAAAATGCTTGATGCATTGGTTCCGCTTCAACGGGAAGATGGTTTTTGGAATGTCAGCCTTCACAATCCCAAGAACTTTGGAGGAAAAGAACTGACCGGAACTGCCTTATTTACATATGGTATGACCTGGGGTATAAATAATGGAATGTTGAATAAACAAAAGTATTTACCTGTTGTCACAAAAGCCTGGCAAGCCATGTCGAAAGAATCTGTTCATAATAATGGATTTCTGGGATATGTACAGGGTACAGGTAAACAACCATCGGATGGACAACCGGTTACCTTTAACAGTGTTCCTGATTTTGAAGATTACGGATTGGGATGTTTTCTGTTGGCTGGAAGTGAAGTGTACAAGCTTTCTGGTTCGAATACTTCAATTGAGAATAAAATTGCATTAAAAAAATAAGATTTTGATACTTAATTCGGATTTGATTTTACTCTCAAAACAAACTATTAATATATCTCAAAATAAACTGATTACAAAAAATAAAACTTCAGATCGCAATAACTTCGATGCTGAAGTTTTGTTTTTTTTATACCTTTGAAGGAAATACTTCCGATAAAAAATTTAGTATTCTATGAAAATTATCCAAACATCATATATTAGAAGAATTGCCGTAATAGCATTGACTTTATTTATTTCAGTTAATATTGCAATGTCGCAGCGGCAAATGGAAAACCTCGGTCGGGGTGTCATTGCAATGAGGACTGCAGCGGACACGGTTTATATCGGCTGGAGGCTGCTGGGAACAGAATCGGATAACATTACTTTTAATCTTTACCGGAAAAGCGGCAATGAAAACCCCGTCAGATTAAATAAATCTCCGATTAGTGAAAGCACGAATTTTCAGGATGGGAAACCGGATTTCACTGTCGATAATTCGTATTTTGTAAAAGCTGTATTGAATGGTGAAGAGCAGGAAGCAAGCAAACTTTTTGTTCTGAAAGCGAACTCTCCGGTTCAGCAATATATCAACATTCCGCTTAAAACACCCGAAGGTTACAAACCCAATGATGCTTCGGTGGGCGATTTGGATGGCGATGGCGAATATGAAATCATCGTTCATCAAACCGGTCGCAGTATCGATACTCCTTCACCCGGCATTTCGGGAATTCCTATTTTTCAGGCTTACAAAATGGATGGAACCTTCCTTTGGCAAATAAATCTGGGTAAAAACATTCGGGAAGGTGCTCATTATACGCAGTTTATGGTTTACGACCTTGACGGTGATGGAATAGCAGAGTTTGCCTGCAAAACAGCCGATGGAACCATTGATGGCGTTGGAAAAGTTATTGGCGATTCCACTAAAGACTGGCGAAACCCGGATAAAAACAGCCGTTCTTTGTATGGTAAAATTCTGGAGGGACCGGAATTCTTCACTATCTTTAGCGGTCGAACCGGTGAAGCATTAGCCACCACGAATTACATTCCGAATCGCTATCCGCTTAATGGTTGGAATGGTCATGGTGGAAATGGAAAAAGTGATCATACAGGTAATCGGGTGGATCGTTTTCTGGCTTGTGTGGCTTATCTTGATGGTGTTCATCCCAGTGTGGTGATGTGTCGTGGTTATTATGGTCGTACGGTGTTGGCGGCTTGTGACTGGCGGGATGGAAAACTAACATCACGCTGGGTTTTCGACAGTAAAGACAGTGAAAACCCCTTCTCAGGACAGGGAAACCATAATTTATGCGTGGCTGATGTAGATGGCGACGGTAAAGATGAAATAATTTACGGCTCAATGGTGGTTGATGATAATGGTAAGGGTCTGTTTTCGACAGGATTCCGTCATGGCGATGCTATTCATGTTGGTAAACTTGATCCAAAACGACCGGGACTTCAAGTTTTTGGCATACATGAGATAGAAGAAGGTACAACGGGAGAGGGAGCAGCCGTTTACGATGCCAAAACGGGTGAAGTTCTTTACAAAGGCTCGATGGATAAGGATGTGGGACGTGGCGTGGCCGAAGATATTTATCCCGGAAATCCGGGTGCAGAAATGTGGTTTTCGGGTTCGAACGGACTGTTGAATCTGAAAGGTGAGCGAATTGGAAACGCACCTACTTCAACCAATTTCCTGATTTGGTGGGACGGTGATTTTAGTCGGGAATTGCTGGATAAAAACAGGATTGATAAGTATAATGTCGGTCGGATTTTCACCGCAGAAGGTTGTATGTCGAACAACGGAACTAAGGCGACACCGGCTTTAACTGCCGATTTGTTTGGCGACTGGCGCGAAGAAGTTATTTTCCGCACAGCCGACAATCAAAATCTCAGAATTTACAGCACTACAATTCCCACCAACCACCGTATTTACACGCTGATGCACGATCCTCAGTATCGGTTGGGAGTTGCAACGGAAAATGTGGGCTATAATCAGCCGCCGCATACCGGCTTTTTTCTGGGAACGGATATGAAAAAAGCACCCAAACCGAATATCGTTTTAGTGAAACCTCTTACTGAACAAAAAAAATAAAATACCATGTTTAAGCTAACTAAATTTATCAATCTCACTCTTTGTGTGTTGATTTTCCATTCTGTGGCATTGCAGGCACAGGATAATTCCAGAAGTATCAGCAATTTTGACAGTAACTGGCATTTTCTGAAAGAGGATGCCAAAGGGGCAGAAGAGCCGGCTTATGATGACTCAAAATGGCGGAAACTGGACGTTCCGCACGACTGGAGCATTGAAGGACCTTACGACCAAACAAATCTTACCGGACGTGGCGGAGGTTATTTGCCTGCCGGAATTGGTTGGTATAGGAAAAGTTTTACGCTGAACGAAACCGATGATAAACGGAAACTCTTTATCGAATTTGATGGGGTTATGGCCAACAGCGATGTGTGGATTAATGGTTTTCATTTGGGTAAGCGTCCAAACGGTTATATTAGTTTTAGTTATGAATTAACCGGTCATCTGAAATTTGGAAAAGGCGGGAAAAACGTCCTGGCAGTACGGGCTGATAATTTATTGCAACCGGCTTCGCGCTATTATACCGGTGCAGGAATTTACCGTCATGTTCGATTGGTGGCTACAAACCCGATACACATATCTCCGTGGGGCGTTTATGCTCGTTCTACACAAGTGAGCGATAAAAAAGCAAGTGTGAATATGCAGATTCAGGTGTTAAACGAATCAGCTGTTTCGGGTACAATTACTATTTCAACGACAATAACAGACCCATCGGGAAAAGTTGTCAAAACTGCAGAAACCAATCAATCTATTCAGGCCAGAAAAACAGGCATGGTAAATCAGTTGCTGGAAATACTTTCACCGCAGTTGTGGGATACCAATAATCCAAATTTGTACCGCGCAACGACACTGATTAAATCAGGTAAATTAATAATTGACGAACAAACCACCACTTTCGGAATTCGCGACAGCAAATTTGAAGCTGCCACCGGTTACTGGCTGAACGGTAAAAACATTAAAATAAAAGGTGTTTGTCTGCATCACGATGGCGGTGGGTTAGGTTCTGCTGTTCCGCTTGGAGTTTGGGAACACCGTTTTAAACTCTTGAAAGAAGTCGGGGTGAATGCCATTCGTACTGCTCATAATCCTGTTGCACCGGAATTTCTGGACTTGTGCGACCGCATGGGATTTTTGGTTATGGACGAAAGTTTCGATACTTGGAATGCCTCAAAACCAGGTAGCGATTATGGTTATAATCTGAATTTTACAAAATGGTGGGAACAAGATACACGGGATATGGTTCTGCGCGACCGAAATCATCCTTCCATCATACTTTACAGCGTGGGAAACGAAATCCGTGATAATTTGAATGATTCCAGCGGTTTCAAAAAATACAAGAACCAGCAGGATTTGGTTCATCAGTTTGATTCGGAGCGTCCTGTAACAATGGCGTTGTTCCGTCCGGGTTCGTCAAAAGTGTATACCAATGGTTTTGCAGAAATTATGGATATTGTCGGTCAGAATTATCGTGAAAAGGAATTGGTTGAGCTGCATCAGACTAAACCACAGTTGAAAGTTATCGGAACTGAAAACGGGCACGAACTCTCGGAATGGTTGATTCTGCGCGATAATCCGTATATGGCCGGACAGTTTCTGTGGACCGGATTTGACTATCTGGGAGAAGCCAAATGGCCGGAAATTTCGTACAATCAGGGTTTGTTCGACCGTGTAGGCAACTGGAAACAGTTGAGTTATCAGCGTCAAAGCTGGTGGTCGGATAAACCGGTGGTTCACATCATGCGCAAGGAAGACAATGCCGGAGTTGGAAACTGGGTAGCAAACTGGACACCGCTCGATTTTGGAACGTATGATGCTGCCAGCATTCAGGTTTATAGTAATTGCGACGAAGTGGAATTGTTTCTGAATGGAAAATCGCTCGGAGCACAGCAGAAATCGACAAGAGATGCGCCCCGTTCGTGGGATATCACTTTTGAAAAAGGCTCTCTGAAGGCTGTGGCCAAAAATAAAGGTCAGGTTGTGGCAACCGATGAGCTGATTACAGCCGGCGAACCGGAGAAAATTCTTCTGACAGTTGACCGCAATGCACTTTCGAAAAACCCGGATGAAGTTTCATTTGTAACTGCTCAGGTGGTGGATGCCAATGGAATTGTTTGCCCGAATGTGGAAAAACTTATTAAATTCTCCATTTCAACTACCGGTGAAATTATTGCACTCGATAACGGAAATATCATCAGTCACGAAAATTATCAGGGCTCTGAACGTCAGGCTTATAACGGTCGTTGTTCAGCTATTGTGCGTGCCCTTGCAGCAAAAGGACAGATTACGATTACCGCAAATTCGGCAAATTTGAAAGCGGGAAGTGTAAGTATTGAAATTAAATAGAAATAAGCTGATACTAACTTATATTAGGGATTCAACACAATATTACAACATATAAACATGTCAATAAAAAATAATTTCCTTCTGTTGTTTTTTCTGTCAGCAACTTTGAGTTCATTTGCTCAGCTTAGAGTGGAAACCGAACTTTCGGCTAACTGGAAATTTCATAAAGGTTCTGTCGATTTGGCGTTTCAAAAAGAGTTTGACGACCGGAAATGGGAAACCGTATCTGTGCCTCATGATTGGGCTATTTATGGGCCTTTTGATAAGGAAATTGATAAACAAACTATTGCAATAGATCAAAACGGAGAGAAAATTCCAACTGAAAAAACAGGCAGAACAGGGGCGTTGCCCTATATTGGTGAAGGCTGGTACCGGAATCAGTTTACTTTGCCACAATATAAGGTCGGACAGAAAGTGCTGATTCTTTTCGAAGGGGCTATGAGCGAGCCGAAAGTCTTTATCAATGGGCAAAAAGCCGGTGAATGGCATTATGGTTATAACTATTTCTATTTTAATATAAGCGCTCAGGTGGTGGAAGGAGCAAGAAATACGCTGGCCGTTCAGGTCTCAAACAAAGGATTATCTTCCCGTTGGTATCCCGGTGCGGGGTTATATCGCAAGGTTCGGCTCATTGTGACAAATCAGGAGAGCATTGAGCAGTGGGGAACATCTATCACAACCCCGGTTATCACTTCCGGCTTTGCCAAAGTAAATATTAAAACCAAAGTTTCGGGAAGCAAGCTTCACCTCAGCACTTACATTTTGAATGCGAAAGGTGATACGGTGGCTTCAGGCAGTACGCAGGATGTTTTCGGGAACGAATTTGATCAGAATATTTCGGTAACTAATCCGCAGCTGTGGAGTCCCGAAACACCATATCTTTATATCGCAGTCAGCAAACTTTTTGCCGGCAATGTGCTTAAAGACGAAATTAAAACCCGTTTTGGAATACGTGAAATAAGTTATAAACCTGTCACAGGCTTTAGTTTAAACGGGAAAGTCCGTAAGTTTAAGGGAGTTTGTTTACACCACGACCTCGGTCCATTGGGAGCGGCGGTAAATGTGGCAGCGATGCGCCGGCAGCTTCGCATACTGAAAGATATGGGTTGCGATGCCATCAGAAGCTCGCACAATATGCCTTCGATTGAACAACTGGAGCTTTGTGACGAAATGGGATTTATGTTTCTGGCTGAAAGTTTTGATGAATGGGCAGCTCCCAAGGTAAAAAACGGGTATAGTCGGTTTTTTAAATCCGATGTTGAAAAAGATATTGTGAATCTGGTACATGCTACCCGAAATCATCCCTGTATTATTATGTGGAGTGCAGGAAACGAAGTGCCGGATCAACGAACTGCAGAAGGTGTAAAACGAGCTAAAATGTTACAGGAAATCTTTCATCGTGAAGATCCTACAAGACCTGTAACAGTTGGAATGGATCAGGTAAAAGCAACAATGGCATCAGGATTCGGAGCACTGCTGGATATTCCGGGCTTAAATTATCGCTTGAATTTGTACGAAGAAGCTAATAAATTATTTCCGCAGGGATTTATTTTAGGGTCCGAAACGGCCTCTACTGTAAGTTCGCGTGGCGTATATAAATTTCCGGCTGTTAAGGGTGCCGAAAAGCAATACGACGATCGTCAATGTTCGTCCTACGATTTGGAATACTGCAAATGGTCCAATCTGCCCGATGAAGATTTTGTTTTGCAGGATACAAAACCGTGGGTAATCGGTCAATTTGTATGGACCGGATTTGATTATTTGGGCGAACCAACACCTTACGATAATCTTTGGCCTTCACGAAGTTCGTATTTTGGAATTTGCGATTTGGCAGGTTTACCTAAAGACCGTTATTATTTTTACCGCAGCCAGTGGAATACAACCCAAAACACCCTGCACATTCTCCCTCACTGGAATTGGGAAGGGCGCGAAGGTCAGGTAACACCCGTTTTTGTCTATACCAATTTCGATAGTGCAGAATTGTTTGTAAACGGCAAAAGTATGGGAATTCAGAAGAAAAGTGATGCAAGTGCTCTAAACAGATACCGACTGATGTGGATGGACGTGAAATACGAACCCGGAACATTGAAAGTGGTTGCGTATGATAAAGAGGGAAAACCGGCTGCCGAAAAGCAAATTGTAACGGCCGGAAAACCTTATAAAATAGTCCTTGAGCCTGACCGCACCGAAATAAGTGCCGATGGCAATGATATTTGTTATGTCACAGCATCGGTTGTTGATAAAAATGGAAATCCTTGTCCGGTGGTTAATGACCAGTTGAAGTTTAATGTCAGCGGAAATGGAACTTTCCGTGCAGCTTGTAATGGCGATGCCACTTCATTGGAACTGTTTCATTTACCAACCATGAAATTATTTAATGGCAAACTAGTTGTTTTAGTGCAATCAACCACAAAGGCTGGAGCAATTAAATTGTCAGTGCAGGGTGCAGGTTTGAAAAGTGGCGAAATTCAGCTAAAGTCTGTTGATGCAATGAATTATAATAATTGATATAAGAAATATGAGAAAAATAGTATGTATTTTAATTGCCTCGGCATTGCTTTTTAATGTCAGTGCTCAGAAAAACGAATGGAGAAAGAACTTTTCGTTTGGAACTGCCAAAACTGCCAAAAACTGTATTCAGATTGACACAACGGCAGAATATACTAATGCCAAAGGTTATGGAATCACCAGTTTTGGTCCGCTTACAACCAATACTAAAGGAGCAAAAACTCCTTTTATTGCCTCTGTCAAACCTTTTTATTTCTCGGTTCAGTTACCCGAAGGGCATTACCGCGTTGTATTGATGCTGGGAGGAAATGCCGAAGGTTCGTCAACAACATTGAAAGCCGAATCGCGCCGCCTGATGTTCGAAAATCTGAAAACGGAAGCCGGTAAAATAGTTGTAAAAACCATTATTGTAGATGTTCGGATGCCCAAAATCAATGATTCGACGAAGATAAAACTGAAACCGCGCGAACTAAAATATATCAACTGGGACAATAAACTGACACTGGAATTTGGTGGTGAAAAGCCCTGTGTGTCGGCTATTGAGATACATAATGCCGACGAATTACCCACCATTTTTCTGGCCGGAAATTCTACCGTTACCGATCAGGAGTATGAGCCCTGGGCATCGTGGGGACAAATGCTTCCCAATTTCCTGAAAGCAAATGTGGTGGTGGCCAATTATGCAGAATCCGGTGAAACTTTACGGGCATTTAAAGGCGAAAGAAGGTTGATGAAAATCCTGAGTCATATGAAAAAAGGCGATTACCTGTTTATGGAATTTGCGCACAACGACCAAAAGCCCGGCAACACACATTTGGATGCATTTACAACCTATAAAGATGAATTGAGATATTATATTGCCGAAGCTAAAAAGAAAGGCGGCATTCCGGTGTTGGTAACTTCAACTAGTCGTCGCAGTTTCGACGCGAATGGCAAAATTATCAATACATTGGAAGATTTTCCGGCATCTATGCGTCAAATGGCTAAAGAGGACAATGTTATGCTTGTTGACCTGAATGACATGAGTAAAGATTTGTATGAAGCGCTTGGTGTTGAGAACTCCAAAAAGGCATTTGTGCATTATCCGGCCAACTCCTATCCGGGACAGGATAAACCGCTGGCTGATAACACGCATTTTAATCCGTATGGAGCGTACGAACTGGCAAAATGCGTGGTTCAAAGCATTGTAAGCAATAATTACCCATTGAAACAATTCGTCAGGGATGACTGGAAAACTTTTGACCCCAAACAGCCCGATTCACTTTTGGTATTTCACTGGTACGATAGTCCATCAGTGGATGTGCTGAAGCCGGACGGAAATTGAGGTCAATACGAGTGTTTCGGGTATCAATCTGAAACTTCCGGATTAAAGTAGGAAAGTTTCAGATTAAGATCGGAAAGTCTCAGATTAAAACCGGAGAGTTTCATATTAAAGCTGGAAAGTTTCGTATTAAAGCTGGAAAGTTTCGTATTAAGACCGGAATGTTTCGGATTAAAGCCGGAAAGTTTCGTAGAGTTATACAAAACATTTGTGGAACATAAAAAAAGTTCTGTAGAGTAATCGGAAAGTTTTTTAGAGTAATCCCGATGTTCGGTATTAAAGCCGGAAAGCTTAGTAGAACTATACAGAACTTCCGGAGAGCTACATAAACTTCTGTAGAGTAATACGGAACTTCTGTTGTAACATACGAAAGTTCCGGGGAACAATACAAAAAGTTCTTAGAACCATAAAAAACATCTGTGGAGCAATACGGAAGGTTGGTGGAAACGAATCAACTTTTTCAAATAAATAATAAACAACTGGAAATATATGAAAAAAGTCATTTTCTCATTGTGTATGTTGGCTGCGGTAGTTTCATCCAAATCAGCAGATTATGTAATTACAAATCATGGAGCAACAGTTGACAGTACCAAACTGAATACCTCAGCCATTCAATCGGTTATAGATAAAGCTTCGGATGAAGGCGGTGGCACGGTGGTGATTCCCAAAGGAGTTTATTTGTCGGGAGCATTGTTTTTTAAGCCGAATACCAAACTTCGCCTGATGGAAGGTGCCGTGCTGAAAGGTTCGGATAATATTGCCGATTATCCGCTGATTCCTTCGCGCATGGAAGGGAGAAGCATCTATTATTACGCGGCTTTGGTCAATGCCTATCATGTCGACGGCTTTGAAATTGCCGGACCGGGAACAATTAATGGGAACGGATTGAAGTATTGGAAGACCTTTTGGGCTACCCGTGATTCTGTGAAAAAGCTGGGTCGTGAATGTACCAATCTCGAAGTTCATCGTCCACGCTTGCTATTTATCTGGGGCTGTAACAGAGTAACAGTTTCGAATGTAAAGCTTTGCAATTCAGGTTTTTGGACAACTCATTTGTATGAATGTAACGATGTGTTGATTGAGAATTGCGATATTCGCTCACCTTTCAAACCGGTCAAAGCACCCAGCACAGATGGCATTGATATTGATGTTTGTAAACGGGTGACTGTGAGAGGTTGTTATATTTCGGTGAATGATGATGCAGTTTGTATTAAAGGCGGTAAAGGCTTTGATGCCCACAAACGTTCAGAAAATGGAATTGTTGAGGATATTCTGGTGGAGAACTGTACGTTTGGCGATTCGCACGGTGTCTTAACGCTTGGAAGCGAATGTATTCATGCCAAAAATATTGTTTTGCGAAATTGTAAAGTTGACTGTGATGTACCGTTGTTAAGATTAAAAATGCGTCCGGACACCTATCAGGTTTATGAAGATATTACTGTAGAGAATGTTACAGGAAGATGTCGAAGTATAATTGAGATGAAACCATGGAAACAGTTTTTCACACTTGAAGGAAGTAATACAAAACCATTTGGGATAGTCAGAAATATCTCAGTTTCAAATCTAAACATAAAGTGTAGTGTCGTTGCAGAACTTGCAGGAAATCCAATGGATCAGGTTTCGAAAATTCAGATAAACAACGTAACAGCTACCGCTACTGAACCTACAATAAAATCGAATTACAATGATATAAAACTCGAGAAAGTTATTGTAAATGGTTCTCCATTGGAATATAAGAGTAATAATGCAAAACTAAAAGAACAGTCTTACGATTAATTATGAGGAAGACCATTTTTTATTAATGCAAAACTAAAAGAACAGTCTTACGATTAATTATGAGGAAGACCATTTTTTATTCAAGAATTTAAATATATCTCAAATCTAAAGTTTTAATGAAAACATATAAATTGATTATTTCAGTTTTAATAGTCATCACAGCATTTTCATTCAAAAGTGCCGATAAAGTAACTGTTTGGATGATAGGCGATTCTACTATGGCCAACAAAAGTGCCAAGGCAGCACCCGAAACAGGCTGGGGAATGGTGATGAATGAATTTGTAAACACCATAACAAGGGTTAGCAATCATGCGGTAAACGGGCGCAGTTCCAAAAGTTTTTTGGATGAAGGCCGCTGGAAAGTCATTCACGACAGCATTAAGCCGGGCGATTATGTGATTATCCAATTTGGGCATAATGACGAAAAGCCTGCCGAAAACCTGCATACCGATGCAGCGACAACCTACAAAGAGTTGTTGAGAAAATACATTGACGAAACCCGCGCCAAAGGAGCAAATCCAATTGTATGTTCATCCATAGTTCGCCGTCAGTTCGATGGAAAAGGCAATCTGATAGATACCCACGGGGCATATATTCCCGCATCCAAAGAAATTGCCCTTGAAACAAAGACTCCTTATGTCGATATGGAAGCGCTAACCCGTAGACTGGTTTCGGAACTCGGACCCGAAAAATCGAAATCGCTCTATCTTTTCTGCAAGCCCGATGAATATCCGAACCGCAAAAACGGTGTTCAGGATTCCACGCATCTGAATGAAGTGGGAGCACGCAAAGTTGCAGCCTTGTTTGTAGAAGACGTGAAGAAACAAAAACTGCCCTTGCAAGGGCTTTTGAAATAATAATAATGAAAAAATCAGCCTCGTTAATCTTACTTTTGGTGTTATCCCATTTTTGTTTTGCTCAGAAATTCAATAATGTGGATTTTCAGAATCCTTCTTCTGAATTCAGACCATGGATATTTTGGGACTGGATGAATGATATGGTGACCAAAAAAGGAATCACATCCGATCTGGAGCAATTCAAAAAGTTCGGTGTTTCCGGTACGCTTATTATGCTTGTTGGTGGACACGACAACACTATGAAAATGGGGCAGGATCACCACATGCCTAATCCTATTAAATGCATGAGTCCTGATTTCTTCGATGCATGGAAATTTGCTGCAGAAGAGTCACATCGATTAGGATTAACGGTTACATCTCAATGTGGACCGGGTTGGTGTCATAGTGGAGGTCCTTGGATTAAACCGGCTCAGGCAGTTCAACGGGTAGTCTTTTCAGAAATCAAAATTACAGGGAATTCAAAAAGAACCGAAATCATACTCCGCCAAACACCGGATACAACTAAGATTCTCAATCAATATACACTTGATTTACCCGGTTTGGAGAATTTTACTAATGAAATTGCCGTTGTAGCTTTTCCAGACAAGCCAATTATTAATTCATCTGACATAATTGAACTTACAAAACAAGTAGAAAATGGTAGAATTATGTGGATTATACCAAAAGGAAATTGGGTAATTCGGAGGTATGCCATGCGGAATGCTTTGGCTTATAATCGTCCGGCACCGGATGGCGGTAAAGGATTTGAATGTGATAAGCTTGATAAAGCTGCTGTGGATTCTATTTTCGAAGGAATGGTGGGTCGCTTTTTGAAAAACTCACCGGAATTAGCCGGAAACACCATTCGTGGAATGGAAGCTGACAGTTGGGAAGTAGGCAATCCCGAATGGTCACCCAAATTCAGAGAAGAATTTATTAAACGGCGGGGCTATGATCCAATTCCATGGTTGATAACCTACAAAACGAATCAGATTGTCGAAAATAAAGATATGACAGCCCGTTTTAAAAGCGATGTTTATCTAACACAGGCTGATTTGTTTGCCGACAATTTCTTTTCGCATATCACTCAAAAATGTCATGAAAAAGGAATGATCTTTATGACTGAACCATATTATGGTCCTTTTGACCCGGTAAGATGTGGGGGAAGAACCGACATGCCTATGGGTGAGGTGTGGGCAAGCGGCGATTGTATGAACTCGGCACGATGGGCCGGAAGTGCAGGACACACCTACGGACGCAAGACCATTGGTGCTGAAATGTTTACGGGACGTTGGTGCGATGGAAACTGGACAATGGATCCGTATGGACTGAAACGAATTGGCGATCTCGCTTTTTGTAACGGGATAAATATGTTTGTACTACATGGAACGGCTCTTCAGCCATGGGGACAGGATGTTAAGCCGGGCATGCCCATGCATTTTTGGGGTACTATGTTTTGTCCGGGACAAACATGGTGGGAACAAGGGAAAGCTTTTACCGATTACATCTCACGCTGTCAGTACTTGCTTCGTCAGGGAAAAAATGTTGCCGATGTGGCCGTTTTAATGCCTACGGTAAACTGGAAAGAGTCAACGCCTGAAGGACTGCACCAACTCTATAATTATGACCACATTACCGAAGAAATCCTTCTGAATGATATGAGCTGGCAAAATGGATATTTCACAATATCATCGGGTGCAAGATATCGTGTTTTGTTGCTGCCGAAAACAAATGGAAAGATAAGCTCTCAAATTGCAAAGAAACTACTTGACCTGGTAGAAAAAGGTGGAACTGTTATTTGTCAGGATAAACCAATGCAATCCACAGGACTTACAAATTATCCACAATCCAATGAGGAGGTAAAAACTCTGGTTTCCAGACTTTGGGGAGGTATTGACAGCACAAATACAGAAAATACAGTGGGTAAGGGACGAATGGTTTGGATGAAAACTTACTCTGCAACCAATGACCCCGAGACCGAATGGCTTTTGAAAGATCGGCCTGCAGGAAAAGCATTCTACAATAAACCTGCTCAAACAAATCATTGGAGCGAGGCATTTCTGAATTATTTAAAGGGCATGCAGTTATTGCCGGATGTCGAAGTTTTGAAAGCTTCCGGGACGGCTATGGTTTGGGGTGGAAAAGAAGAAACAGCATGTGGCCTGCGTGAAGGAAATGATGCAATAAGCTGGATACATCGTGAAGCAGGTGATAGTGATATTTATTTTGTTGCAAGTTCAGTGTCTACTGAAATGAAGACTGAACTGCTTTTCAGAATTGCTGACAAGATTCCGGTACTTTGGTTTCCTGAAACAGGAAAAACAATGAGCTATCAAAACTGGAAACAAATTAATGGCCGTATTTCTATTGACCTGACACTTTCTCCCTACGAGTCCGTTTTTGTGGTTTTTGTGCCAAAATCATCAAAACAGGAAGGATTGACTGAATACAAACAGAGCTCTGTAAATCAAACCATTTCGATAGATAAAACGTGGAATGTCCATTTTGCGAAGAACTGGGGAGCACCAGACAGTGCCATGTTGAAGATAGGTTCATGGTCTGAAAATATAAATAATGGGATTCGGTTTTATTCGGGTACTGCGAAATATCAAACACCCATCAAAATTGATAAAAAGCTATTGGCAGGAAATCGGATCTGGCTGAACCTTGGTGAAGTGAAAAATATTGCGGAGATTTTCGTCAACAATCAAAATGCCGGTATTTACTGGAAACCGCCTTTTAAGGCTAATATAACAGCATTTGTGAAGCATGGTGAGAACAAAATAGAAGTTAGAGTAACAAATACCTGGGCAAACAGGCTTATTGGTGACGAACAATTTCCAAGAGATTGTAAGTGGGACAAAAAGATGATCTATTCAGGCAAACAAGTTCAGGGCTATCGACTACTTGAAATTCCCGATTGGATATGGACAGGCGAACAAAGACCAGTCAAAGAACGATTGACTTTTACAACATGGAACTTTTTTGAAAAAGATTCTCCGTTACAAAAATCAGGATTAATCGGACCTGTAAATTTAGAAATATCAAAATGAAATAACAATACTAAAACTTCATACCTATCACATGGAAAACTCAACATTAAAAGTCGGACTTTTCGGCATTGGACTTGATACTTATTGGCCTCAGTTTGCCGATTTACTTCCTCGTCTGGAAGGTTATCAAAATGAAATTAAAACACGTATAGAATCGTTTGGCGTTGCAGTAGCAGATGCGGGAATGGTTGATAATCCCGAAAAAGCACAAACTGCAGCTTCATTTCTTCGTAGCGAACAAGTAGATGTAGTGTTTTTGTTTATTTCAACTTATGCATTATCTTCAACGGTTTTGCCTGTCGCACAACAGCTGAAAGTGCCGGTAATTTTGCTTAATCTACAACCAGTTGCCGCCATTGATTATGCCAAAATAAACAGCATGGGCGATCGTGGCAAAATGACCGGTGAATGGTTGGCACACTGTCAGGCATGTTCAGTGCCTGAAATAGCCGGTGTTTTCAATCGTGCTCGTATTCAATATGATATTGTAACAGGATATTTGCACGAAGCCGAAGCCTGGAAAGAAATTGAAGATTGGGTAGATGCTGCCCGTGTGACTTTTGCGATGCGTCACAACCGTATGGGGATTTTAGGGCATTACTACGGTGGTATGCTCGATGTTTACACGGATGTTACTTTGCAGTCTGCTGTATTTGGAACGCATGTCGAATTATTGGAAATGTGTGAACTAAAAGAGCTTCGCGATGCTGTTACCGATGAAGAATGCGCCACTAAACTGAAAGAATTTGAAACTACATTTGTAGTAAGTGACGAATGTGAAGTCTACGAATTAGAACGTGCAGCGCGCACTTCTGTCGCCTTGGACAAGATCATTGCTGCGCATAATTTGGGTTCAATGGCCTATTATTACGAAGGTTCAAATGGTAATCCGTATGAAAATATTGTGACTTCGGTAATTGCCGGAAATACATTATTGACAGGTAAAAATATTCCAATTGCCGGCGAGTGTGAAGTCAAAAATGTTCAGGCAATGAAAATTTTGGCTGAGCTTGGTGCCGGTGGCTCATTTTCTGAATTCTACGCTATGGATTTTAATGACGATATCGTAATGCTCGGACACGATGGCCCTGCGCATTTTGCCATTGCCGAAGGTAACGTGAATCTGGTTCCGCTGCCAATCTACCATGGCAAACCGGGAAAAGGTCTTTCTATTCAAATGTCAGTAAAACAAGGACCGGTTACGATTCTATCGGTGTGCGAAGGTCGTGATGGTATTTTCCTTCTGGTTGCCGAGGGTGAATCGGTTGAAGGTCCAACTTTGCAAATCGGGAACACGAATAGTCGCTATCGCTTCCCAATTTCCGCCAAACATTTTATGGATAAATGGAGTAAAGCCGGACCATCGCATCATTGTGCTATTGGTATAGGGCATGTTGGTTCGAAAATAGATAAGCTAGCATCGCTGATTGGTATTCCGGTTGTAAAAGTTTGCTAGTATAAATCTATTCAGGTATTACATTGATAAATTTAAAATATGAAAACGATTGCTATCCCCTGCTTATTATTACTGACATTGCTTCTCAGCTCTTATAAGAAAAATGAAAATGGAGTTCCATTAACTAAAATTCAGGTTCAGGCTCCCTTTTCGATCCCGGAAATCACTGTTCCTGATTTTGGGACGTGCAAAACCTTTTCCATTGTTGATTTCGGTGCTGTACTGGGTGATAAACAGAAGAATTCGCTGGCAATTGCCAAAGCCATTTCAGCTGCCAGTGAAGCTGGTGGTGGAATTGTGGAAATTACTGCAGGAGAATGGCTTACCGGTCAGGTACATCTTAAAAGCAATGTCAATCTGCACTTGAATAAGGGAGCTGTTTTACTTTTCGACGATGATCCAAAAGATTATTTGCCTGCGGTAAATACCAGCTGGGAAGGCATGGAATGTATGAATTATTCGCCGCTCATTTATGCCTGGAAATGTAAGAATATTGCCATTACAGGCGAAGGTACCATTAAAGCCAAAATGAATTTGTGGAAAGTTTGGGGTGCAAGGCCGCGTCCACACATGGAAAGTCTGAAGCGTCTGTATAATATGTCGTATCAGAACGTGCCTACCGAAGAGCGCCTGATGGTAAACGACACTGCTCATTTGCGTCCGCACCTTATTCAGTTCAACCGCTGTGAGAATATCCGCCTCGAAGGTTTCTCTATCATCAACAGTCCGTTTTGGACCATTCACATGTACCTGTCGAAAAACATTTTGCTTCGAAAGTTGAACGTGTATGCTCACGGTCATAACAACGATGGTTTTGACCCCGAAATGAGTCAGAATATCCTGGTGGAAGACTGTCAGTTTGATCAGGGCGACGATGCCATTGCCATTAAATCCGGTCGTAACCAGGAAGGTTGGCGCATTCAGGTTCCCACCAAAAACCTAGTGATTCAGAATTGTACCGTGAAAAATGGACATCAACTCATTGCTATCGGAAGTGAGCTGTCGGGCGGTATCGAAAATGTGTATGTACATGATTGTGTGGTGAATGACGGTGCTAAGATGTTCCATGTTGTATTTATCAAAACCAATGAACGCATGGGTGGTTATGTGAACAACATTTACATCAAAAACATCAAAGCCGGAAAAATGGATTTGGGTATTTTGGGTATCGAAACTGATGTGCTTTATCAATGGAAGAACCTTGTGCCGACTTATGTGCGCAAACTGACACCGATTAAAAACATTTATCTGGAAAACATAAAAGCAACCAATGTGAAATTCGAATCCAGAATTCTGGGACAAAAAGAAATGCCGGTTGAAAATATTTTTATGAAAAATGTGGCGGCTGATACCATTCGGGATAAGATGCAGATACATGAAAATGTAATCAATTTTACGAAAACTAAATAATATTGATTTTGAAAAAATGAAGAAAATACTTACGATTACCATTCTAATCTCATGTTTGTTTGGTACATTTCCTGTCGTTAATGCTCAGATTGGCACGCGCTTTCCTTCCGAACGAAAAGAAATAAAAGACCCGGTTACAGGAAATAAACTTATTTTCCTGACAAGCACACCGGCTGGGGATTCTAAGATTTACCAAACGCATAACCAATGGACTTCCGATGGTAAATGGATTATTTTCAGGTCAGGAAGAGTAAAGGGTGAAGCCATGGCTGTAAACGAGAAGTCAGGTGAGATGGTTCAGGTGAGCGATGGCGGTTATTCCGGCATGCTGAATGTGGCACGGAAATCGATGAAACTCTACTTCATGCGCCACATGAATACCGATACGATTAAAACCTCACTGGCTATTATTGAAGTTGATTTGGAAAAGCTTTTCAAAGACAGTAAAGCAGGAACACTGAAACCGGAATCTGCCTATCAGCGTGTTTGCGGAATCACTCAGCCCGAACTTCGGGCAGGTGGCGATATGGCGCTGGACGCAAATGAGGAATGGGTTTGGTTTCGTGTGGGAAAGGATGAAGCTGCCAAACATCTGAGCGCCGATGTAAAAATTGAATCGAGCTACGGGCCACGCAAAATGGGAGCAGGACCTGCCGGAATTGCCGGAATGAACGTGAAAACAGGAGAAATAAAATATGTAATCTCGGTGCCATTCCAGATTGGTCATATTCAGACTAATCCATGGGTGCCTGGACAAATTATTTTCTGTTGGGAAACGGGCGGAAAATCGCCTCAACGAACATGGATTGTGAATTCCGATGGTTCGGGTTTGCGTCCGTTGTATCCCGAGGAAGATTTTGAGTGGGTTACGCACGAAGCCGTTATTAGTCCAGACGAAGTGGCCATTGCCATTATGGGGCATCGGAAAATTAAAACAGAGACTGACACTACCGGTCTAAAAGAAATTGATGTGAATGGTCCGAATCCGGGACAGAATCCAACCTGGGGCGATTGCGGCACGCGTGAAAAACCAACCGGACTGGCTGTGGTGAACATTAATACCCGCGAAATGATGATTGCTGGGCAAACACCTTCAGGCAGCGGTTTCTGGCACGTAAACGGCTCCGCCGATAAGCATTTTCTGGTGGGAGATGATTTTGCCCGAAATATTTATCTGATAGACCGCCGGACGCACGAAATGATGTTGCTTTCTGCAGGACACAAAGCCACAGCTGCAGACCATCCGCACCCGACTTTTAGTCCCGATGGAACTAAGATTGAAATTCAGTCTGCCATGCTTTCGGCCAATAACCGTTCGATGAATATCTGTATAATTCCCGTACCTGAAAAATGGCTGAACAGAAAGTAATTCAGGGTGTTATACTTAGTGCTATGAAAAATAATATTTATGTCTTTTTTATATTTTGCTTGTTTTCATTATTTCAGAGTCAGGCAAAAAACTACTATGTTGCTACCAATGGTAATGATACAACAGGTACAGGTTTGATAACTGCTCCTTATCGATCAATTGTTAAGGCTCAGTTAACTGTCGTTGCTGGTGATACGGTTTTTGTGCGGGGAGGTACTTACAAAATGACTGAAGCTCAAATTGCATTGAAATCAGGTATTTACGCTTATGTTCTCAATTTAGATAAAAGTGGTACATCAACCTCAAAACGAATTTGTTATTGGGCTTATCAGAATGAAAAACCAGTTTTTGATTTATCGAATGTAAAACCGGCTAATTATCGGGTTTATGTATTTTACGTTAAAGGATCATATCTTCATTTTAAAGGGCTGGAAGTGATTGGAACGCAGGTTACTATCACTGCACATACTCAATCAGAATGCTTTCACAATGAAGGGAGCAGTAATATATACGAACAACTTTCGATGCACGATGGTATGGCTATTGGCTTTTATTTGACTAAGGGTTCCAATAATCTGGTAATGAATTGTGATGCTTACAGGAATTGGGATAGTGTTTCTGAATCGGGCATTGGTGGAAATACAGATGGTTTTGGCTTTCATCCTGCTAAAGGTGGAACGGGAAATAAAATCACAGGATGTCGGGCATGGTTTAATAGTGATGATGGTTATGATTGTATAAATGCTTATGAATCAATAATATTCGAAAATTGTTGGGCGTTTTATAATGGCTATAATTCGTCATTTGCAAGCAAAGGAGATGGCAATGGGTTTAAAGCAGGTGGTTACGGACAAGCTCCGGTTGTTTCGGGCTTACCAAGTCCGATTCCCGCTCATACAGTCCGTTTTTGTATGGCTTATCGTAATAAAGCCAGTGGTTTTTATTCCAATCATCATGTGGTAACCGGAAGTTCGTTTCTCAACAATACGGCCTATCGCAACGGCACAAATTACAACATGCTGAGCCAGCAAATCACGAAAAGTTCTATTACCGGAAACGATACAACATTGGATTGCCCGGGCATTAATCATATCCTTCACAACAATATTTCATTCAGATACTCAACTCAGACAGAAACAGCCAACCTGGGCACCTGTATCAATACCTTTAATTCATTTTCAACAGGTTCGGGTGTTACGGTTAGTGCAATTGATTTTCTTAGTACAGATGAATCGCTCTTAATTGCTGCACGTCAGGCGGATGGTAGTTTGCCGAATGTAAATTTTCTAAAACTCAAACAAGGCAGTGATTTGATTGATAAAGGTATGAATCTCGGGTTTGCATTTTATGGAGCTGCCCCAGATTTAGGTGCATTTGAATCAAACTTTCTGACTACTATTGAAAGTCCATTGAGAAATACTGATCAGCTATTTTATCCAAATCCGGTTCAACAAATCATGTATTTTAATCAGCAAATGAGTTCGGTTGAAATTGTTGATATTCAGGGAAAATTAGCTTATTCGGGACAAAATGTCCATCAGCTGAATCTTTCGGCAATAAAAACAGGAATCTATCTGATTAAAATGAAACCGGAAGCCAATATTGCCATTATTCAAAAATTCATCAAATATTGAAGTAACAATATCAAAATTAAAAAAGGTTTAAATACTAAGGAATAAATAATTTGCATTATTTTTACCGCCTGAAATAATCACTCTATGCAAAAACATTTTCTCATTCTGTTTGCTTTCTGTTTTTTGTTTGTTGTTGAAAATGAGGCAAAAGTATATTATGTGGCTGTAGCAGGTAATGATTCTGCTAATTCAGGTGCAATCAAATCGCCTTTTGCTACAATTACCTATGCTCAAAAAATGGTTGAAGCAGGTGATACAATTTACATCAGAGGTGGAATTTACAAAATGTCAGAGAACCAGATTGCACATATATCCAGGATATGGGTTTATGTACATCTGTTGAATAAAAGCGGTGCTCCAGGAAAGCGCATAAACTACTGGGCATATCCTGACGAGCATCCTGTTTTTGATTTGGAAAACATTAAACCGATTAACCAAAGAGTTTTTGCATTTGATATTACGGGTTCTTGGATTCATCTGAAAGGACTGGAAGTGATTCATACGCAGGTTACTATAAAATCCCATACTCAGTCTGAATGTTTTCATAACGAGGGAAGTAACAATATCTACGAACAACTTTCTATGCACGATGGACAGGCTATTGGTTTTTTCCTTACCAAAGGATCAAACAATCTAATTCTTAATTGTGATGCCTATCGAAATTGGGATTATGTTTCGGAAAATGGTAAAGGTGGCAATACAGACGGCTTCGGCTGTCATCCACAACCGGGCGGAAAAGGAAACGTCTTCCGTGGTTGTCGGGCATGGTTTAATAGCGACGATGGATATGATTGTATTCGTGCTTATGAAACGGTGACTTTTGATCATTGCTGGGCATTCTATAATGGCTACAGCACTCAGTTCCAAGATTTAGGCGATGGAAATGGTTTCAAAGCCGGTGGTTGGGGACTGGTGAAAGATCGCAGAGTCCCCGACACAATTCCAATGCATTTTATTCAGTTTTGTGTGGCAGTAAAAAATCGTGCAAATGGATTCTATTCTAATCATCAACCTGGAGGAAGTTATTGGTATAACAATTCTGCTTACTTAAATGGTACGGACTTTAATATGTTGAATCGAACAGCTGATTTTACGGCCGATGTTCAGGGTTACGGACATGTATTGAAAAATAATCTTTCTTTTGCTCCAAGAACATATCAAACCGAATGGATTGATACAACTAAATGTACGATTACCAATAATACCTTTTCTATTCCACTGAAAGTCTCAAAATCTGATTTTGTTAGCCTTAATGAATCGCAGTTGTCTGCACCAAGAAAAGTTGATGGCAGTTTACCGGATATTACTTTTATGCATCTGAAAAAAGGAAGCAAACTTATTGATGCCGGTACTGATATTGGCTTTCAGTTTACTGGAAAGAAACCTGATTTGGGAGCTTTTGAGCAATAATTAAGTTGTTATTTGAATTTTATTCCGTTAATACCATCCTAACCTTTATTTTGTCCTCCCCAAATTTAATTTTGTCCACTAAGGACTTTCTTTTATAGATTATTTTTGTGATAAAAATATCCGAATTGATTGACTTTAAATTTCCTGAAATTTAGAGAAAACCACTTCTAGCAATATTGAATCATGAAATTTTCCAAATTATCAGTTTTAAAAAGAATTCTATATCTTCTTTTGATTTGTTATCACTCAGGCTTTGCTTTGTCCTTTCCGATAAAAAGTCCAAATCCTTGGAAAGACGATTATCACGACATCGCTTCACTGGGAAATTTCAAAAGTTGGGGGACGTACAATGTACATGATCCGTCGTGCCTGAAAATTGGCGATACTTATTATATGTATAGTACTGATGCCATTTTCTTTGGAAGACGAAATCCCGGGGCGAAAAAGCCTGATATAAAAATCGGGAATATTCAGGTGCGGTCGTCAAAAGATCTGGTAAACTGGAAATTCGAAGGTTGGGCATTTGATTCTATTCCTCAAGCAGCAAAAAACTGGGTGCTTTCGCATACCGACAATAAAGGTGCGACGAATATTTGGGCGCCTTATATTGTTCAGTATAAAAATACTTTCCGCTTATATTATTGTGTTTCAGCCTTTGGCTTGCAAACTTCGTATATTGGACTGGCTGAATCTGAATCTCCGCTCGGTCCGTGGATACAGAAGGGTGCTGTTGTGAAAACGCGTCGAGGCGATAAAATGAATGCCATCGATCCAAGCATTGTAACTGAACCCGAAACGGGCAAGATGTGGATGCATTATGGCTCGTATTTCGGGGGATTGTATGCAGTACAAATTAATCCGGAAACAGGTTTTACTACTATTGCTGATGAACAAGGGCACAGTATTGCCCGACGGGCTAATTTACGCAAGGACAATATTGAAGCACCGGAGATTATATACAATCCAACATTCCAAAAATACTACCTTTTCACATCGTACGATCCTTTGATGACGACTTACAACGTACGTGTAGGGCGTGCCGATAAACCCGAAGGACCGTTTCTGGATTTCTTTGGTAACGACTTACGCGACACTATCAATCATTATCCAATCCTTACCCATCCATATCAATTCAAAAATCACGCTGGATGGGCTGGCACAGCTCATTGTTCAGTTTTCAAAAATGGAAATGGGGACTTCTTCATGGCTCATCAGGCACGGTTATCGCCGGATAATCAGTTGATGGATTTGCACGTTCGTGAAGTTAAATGGACAAGTGACGGGTGGCCGGTTGTTTCCCCGGAGCGTTTCAACGATTCAAAGCAAATTAAAATTTCCAGGAAAGACATTGTTGGGAGTTGGGAGATTATCCGCATTCAGGATTCAAAAACAGACCGAAAATTGGAATTTGGACAAATCCTGTGGGGAGAAAATCAATTACGAAAAACTGAAATTGATGCTTCACAAGTAGTTGATTTCAAAAATAATGGAAAAATGAAAGGATCTGATGGTAGTTGGAAATTCGATGCTGTAACAGGACTCACCCTGATACTAAAAGCAGAAACTATCAGCAACCTTATTGTTTTTTCAGGCCACGATTGGGAAAACGAAACGGAAACCCTGCTCTTTACCGGACTCGACAAAAACGGTTGCTCCATTTGGGGCAAAAAAACGCTTTGAGACAACTATCCGGTCATTTTGTACTACATTTCATGCAAAGGAATGCTGCTACATTTTTTGCTTATCAGAGCAATACAATTTTGTTATATCTTTGCCGGTAAAATATACTTCATTCGTCCTTTATTATGCTTAAATCTTTTTCAATTTTTGTTTCATTTAGCCTCATTGCATTAACCATGCAGGCTGCTTCCAAAAAAATTACAGTAACTTCGCCAAACGGGAAGTTGGCAATTGAAGCAACTCTTACGCCCAAAGGTGTTCCGGTTTATACTGTAAAGAGCAACAAACATCCAGTTATTCTACAATCGAATTTGGGTTTGATTTCGGAGTTGGGTGATTTTAGTTCAAACGTGAAAATCAGTCAGGTTTCATCGGTAAAACAGATTACCGACTCCTACAATGCTCCAGCCGAGAAACGTGCAAACCGCAGTTATACTGCTAATTGTGCTAATGTAACGCTGACCAATTCCGTTGGCAAAAATATTCTTTTAGAATTTATAGCTACCAACGAAGGTGTTGCTTTCAGGTATTTGCTTAAAGACAAAAATCCGGTTGCGGTTATAGCTGAAAAAACAACATTCAAATTTGATACTTCAACCAAAGCATGGATGCATCCGCATGCCGATGCCAAAACCGGATGGTGTGGCACTCAACCAAGTTACGAGGAACAATACGAATATGAAATTCCGGTTGGTACTGTTGCGCCAATGAAAGCCGGTTGGTCGTTTCCGGCACTTTTTAAAACTGAAAACGACTGGGTGCTGATTACCGAAGCCGGTCTGACTCCGGATTATGTGGGAACACGCTTAGCACAACAATCGCCTAACGGTGAATACAGTATTGCTTTCCCTCAAAAAGGCGAAACGGTAAAAGCCACCGACGCTGAATATCCCGTTTCAGCTAATATCATATCCCCATGGCGTGTTATTGTGGTTGGTTCGCTGGCTGCGGTAGTTGAATCGCAAATGGTTTCCGATCTTGCAAAACCTGCCGAGAAAGCGGTTGACTACAGCTGGGTGAAAACCGGAATTGCTTCGTGGAGTTGGGGTGTGTTGCACGACGAATCCGTGAATTACGACACTTCCAAACAGTTTATCGAATACGCTTCGGACATGAAGTGGGATTATTGCCTGATTGATGCCGACTGGGATCGTAAAATTGGTTACGACAAAATTAAAGAACTGGCCGATTATGCCAAAACAAAAAATGTGGGAGTGATTCTTTGGTATAACTCTTCAGGCGCATGGAATACAACTGTTTACTCACCTAAAGGTGCATTGGTAGAACGTGATGCGCGTCGGGCGGAGTTCAAACGCATTCATAACTTGGGAATTGCAGGAGTAAAAGTCGATTTTTGGCCGGGCGATGGACAGTCGGCAATTCAGTATTATTACGATATGATGCAGGATGCTGCTGAATTTCATTTGATTGTGAATTTTCATGGTGCAACTGTTCCACGCGGTTGGTCGCGCACTTTCCCTAATCTGGTCAGCATGGAATCCATTCGTGGTTTTGAGTTTACCACTTTCGACCAAAAAGATACCGACAAAGCACCCAAACACCTCACCATGATGCCTTATGCCCGCAATGTGGTTGGTCCTATGGATTTTACACCGGTTTGTTTTGGCGAAATAGTAGGCAAGAAACGCCGCACCAGCAATGGTTTCGAAATAGCGTTGACGGTAATTCTGCAATCGGGCGTAAGTCATTATGTGGAAATTCCTGAAAGTATGGCCAAGCAACCCGATTACGTAAAAACTTATATGCAAACTCTTCCCCACCATTGGGATGATGTGAAACTGATTGATGGTTTCCCCGGAAAATACGTGGTTATGGCTCGTAAAAGTGGTGATAAATGGTATCTGGCCGGAATCAATTCGCAAAAAGAGCCTTTGAGACTCGTACTTGATTTATCTTCACTCAAGCTTAGCCAAAGCTTGACTTTAAGTCACACCCTGACTATGATTACTGATGGCGATACTATGCGCAGCTTCATTCAGCTTCCGACCAATATCAAGAATAATAAACTTGAAGTAGTAATTAAACCAAATGGTGGATTTACGGTAGTTTTGTAAATACAAAATTGCAGAAAGCTAGCGTAAAATCTTATAAGTTGTATGAACGGAGTTTTGTTGAACTTGCAGTAAGTACATTCCTTTTCGGGTAATTGGCAGGTGAACTTCGGTTGAAGATGAACGAGTATTGTAAACTTTTTTGCCCGTTGCATCAATGACAAAAATTTCCGAGCCCTCAGAGACATTTTGAAGCAAAATTCCCTCTGTTGATACTGAAAACTTTAAACTGCCAGCATTAAGTTGATTAACTCCGGTATTTATTGAAGTTTGTACTGAAATCTGATTAGAAACCGAACCACCATTTCCGATGGGTGTGATGGTGTAATAGTAGTTGTGATTACTTGAAAGCCCTGTAACAGTATAACTGAACACATTACCTAACGATTTAGGATAGCCCGAAACGGAAACCTGAGAGTAAACCGGCACATTCGAAACTAATTTTACATAATCAACAAAAACACGTTTCCCTGCAACAGTATAAATAGAAATACTTGAAGCGGCAGTTGATACAGGCAAATTGACTGTAAAATCTTTATTGGCAACAGCTGTTGTCCAGGTAGTGAGGGTCTGACCATCCAGTGAAGCAATTAGCGGTGCTCCTGTATCATTACTATATTGTTTGGCACGAACAGTAAGTGTGCTGGTAGCTGTTGAAAGATTTAAAGCCGGGAGTGTTAGTTTTCCGAAAAGATCGGCAGTGCCCAATTTTTCAGTTCCAGCAGTATTTATAACATAACCATCCTTTGTCCATGTGTTTGGAAGAGCCACCAGAAAATCTTCTTCAATAAGTGTTGTGGGCGTAGTACCGGTATTTTCAATACTATACACATTTAAACTATAACTTGTTGCTCCCGAAGATGGTGTCCATACCGCAGTAAAACCACTATTAGTTGTATTTGAAGCTGCCAGTGCTGCAAATTCGTCGGTAGTATTGGTTTTTAATCTAAGATTCAATGTTGTAATACCTCCTCCCGAAATTGTCAGAAGTGCTGATAGATTTCCTATTGTAGACGTTAGAAAATGAATCTTAATGGTTGTTCCTGCTTCGGCCTCAGCCTTTGTAATGGTAGTTTTATTCAATGAAAAACTGGAAACATTCGTGCCTCCAATGGATAGAGTAAGGTTTCCGGTCAGATTCATGGCTTTCAGACTTATAGTTGTGTCTTTAGCCTGTTGATAATAGGTATTTCCCAAATTAATTGTATCATTGTCATTGGGGTAGTTTAAATAGGGAAAAACAATGCTTCCGTCAAGTCGGTAAGGCACTGTGGTAAGGTTTCCCCAAATATATTCAACTAGTTGGGGATAGTCGACAAAAGGATTACGATTCTTCTGAATTCCAAATACTGCATCATTCCTGTCAAACTCTTTCACACTGACAGGGTCTTTTCTGTGCCATTGCAACAATAACGCAACTGCACCTGGTTTAAGCACAGGATATTTATTGTTTTGCATCATGTTTTCTGGCTTAGTCAGATCCCATTTGTTCACATAATGTTCGTAAGCAGTTGCCATATAAAAATAAGCCCGTGCAAAATCACCCTTGTATTTATCGGCAGGCTCAAACACAGTACCAACAAAACCATCATAACCTCCCGGACCGACTTTACTTTCTCCATTGTTAGTGGTGGGTGTACCGGTTACTACTCCTAAAGGGTTATCATTTTTTGCCTCATTTGTACTTCCATCTGCCGGAAAAAGATGATTTAAATCTCTTGCAGGACAGTCGGGATGAGTAATATCACAACCCCACCAGCTTTTTGGAACAGAATGTTCAATGTGAATTTTCTGACCAAATCCAGGAAAACCTTGTGCTATGTAATCGGTTGGGAAATACCGCAAAGAATCAGAATACATATCAATAACCAGATTATTTGACAGGTTCCTGTCGGTATAATAAAAGCCCTGCCATGTATTTCCGGTTCCAGAGCCATAGCCTAAATAATGAGTTGTGTCTTGACAAATGATTTTGTGTAATTCAGTTTTCAGTACAGCTGCTTTTTTTCCTTCCAGACTACTGTAATAACCTGTAGGTGCAACAGCAAACAGACTGATACAGATCATTCCGATTAATCCTGAAATATAGAATCTTCTTGTTCTCATTAATTTAATAAACTACTTTAAAGCTACGCCGGGTTTGACCGGTTACAATCTGTAATAGATAAATACCTTTTGTAGTCAAAGGTAAAATTACTTCTGATGAGTGAATATTGGTTCTTTGTATTACTTTTCCGGTCGAATTTACAATATATAAGCGACTGTCGACAGGGATATTTCGAAGTAATAACCCAATGGATAAAACACTCCAGCGAATAGTATTGTTCTGATTTTCATCAATTCCGCTTTTTATTCCGGTATACACTTGAATTTGATTAGATATTGCAACAGAGTTTCCTTCAGGTTGAATATTGTAATAATAGGTTGAATCAGCAGTAAGTCCATTAACTACATAATTCAGTACATTTCCTACCAATTTTGGATAACCTTTTGCAGAAACGGGTGTTTGCACCGAACCTTGAGTCTGTACTTTTACATAATCTACATAAACACGACTGCTTGTGGCAGCTGATAAAGAAATAATTGAACTGGCTGTTGCTTGTGGAATATTCACGCTAAAGTCCTGATTGGCAATAGCGGTTGTCCAAATAGTTAATGGTTGATTGTCGAGAGTTGCAGTCAACAGAGCACCGTTATCTGAGTTATATTGTTTGGCTCTCACTGTCAGTACTGATCCCGAAGTTGAAAGATTGAGTGCAGGTGTGCTGATTTTCCCACCACTACTACCTGATGCCAAACGGATATTGCTTGCCAGGGTATTGTCAGTATAAGGAACACTGGTCCAACCGGTTGGTATTCCGCCTATAAAATCTTCCTCCAACAACGTTTTTGCTTGTGTTGAGCCGCTGCTTTGTAATGAAAAAACATTCAAAGTATAATCGGTTGCATTGGCAGAAATTGTCCAGTTAGCAGTAAATCCGTTGTTCGTAATATTTGAAGCCGGTAAAGCCATAAATTCATCTGATGAAACTGCTTTTAAAGAAACTGAAGTAGTTGTTATGCTATCACCAGAAATACTAAGTTGGGCTGTTTTTGTTCCTACAGATTGCGCTTTGTAATTTATTACCAGTTTATAACCTGCTTCAGCATCTGTTTTAGCAACAGAACTGGTTTGCAATGAAAAGTCTGCTGCATCGACACCACTAATTGTCAGCGATAAATCGCTTTTCAGGTTGGATGCTTTTATAAAAACAGATGCTGTATCGGTTTGTTGGTATACAACTTTGCCGAAATCGACAGTTGTACCGGCTGAAGGTGAAATCAAGTAAGGAATACTCACATTCCCATTAGGTGTAAAAGGAACTGCCATCAGTTTTCCCCAAACATATTCGGCCATAAGCGGATAATCTATGTACGGATTACGATTTCCCTGAATTTTATAAATTTCGTTGTTGCGGTCAATTTCTTTCTGACTAACAGGGTCTTGTGCACACCATTTCAGAAATAAATCCACAGTCCATTGTTCAAATACCGGATAGGTATTATTGTCGAGCTGATTTACTGAATTGCCTGTCCATTTTGCTGATAAATCCTCGTAGCTTGTTACCATATACATATACGACCGTGCAAAATCACCTTTATACTCATCAGCAGGCTCCCATGCATCAATAGTTCCACCCGGCCGACTACTCGACTTACCAACTTTAATTACGCCATTTGTGTAGGTTGTATTACCATCTACCACGGCAATTGGCCAGCTACCTTTGGATGAATTAGCTGAACTATTTGAAGGATTCAGGTTGAATAAATCGTTGTATGTCTGGTTTTTAGTTCCGCCCCACCAACTATTTGCCAGCGAATGTTCAATATTACATCCACTTGCAGCCGAAGTTCCATTAAATGCCACATGATAACTGCTATACATATCCCATACAGTTCCATCTTCAGGACGGATATCGGTTTTTGCAAATGCTGCCCATGTACTTCCGACTCCACTTCCATAACTTGGTGGTGTTGCTTTCATAACTATCAGGTGTAGAGCAGTTTTCAGTTCAGCCTGTTTTTTACCAATAGCCGAGTCGTAATATCCGGTCGGAATTTGGGCAAAAAAAGAGATAGATTGAAATAGAAATATAGAAATAAATAAAAAATGTTTTCTCATGAAGTTATTTTAAAGATTAGAAAAGAGAATTTGCATTTTTTTAATGCAAATTCTCTGATTTTTAATGTTGTGAAACAAGTTTTTTCTGAAAGTTACCGTTGATTAGTAAAGAATTTTAAAGCTGCTTGTTTTCTGGTTCATAATTAATTGCATCAGATAAATTCCATGTGTATCCAGTTTCAGTTTTATTTCACCATTAATAGGTTTTAATGTTTCTATCTTTTTGCCCATAGTGTTCGACACCATTATCGCACAATTTTCAGGAAGATTACGAACTACAACACCATCTGAAATTATTAACCAGCTAAGAATGTAAGCAGGTGTATCAGTAACCTCATCGTTAAGAGCAGTTGTTAGTTGAATTTGATTTGATACTGCCGCTGAATTACCCTGAGCTGTAATTGTGTAATAATAAGTTGTATTGGGTGTTAGTAAACTTACTTCTGAAGTAAGCACATTTCCTACATTTGCCGGATAACCATTTACCGGAATAGGTGTTTGTATTGCTCCCTGAGTAGTCAGTTTAACATAGTCTACATAAACACGTGCACCTTTCACTGCTGATAAAGCAATGCTTGATGTTGCCGTTTTTGCAGGTATATTTACAGTGAAATCCTGATTTGCAGCAGTTGTTACCAACGAAGTTACAGAGTCACCATTAGCTTTGATAGTGAGTTTTGCACCTGCATCATTGCTGTATTGTTTTGCACGTACCAGCAATGTAGTTGGTGAAGACATATCAAAAGCAGCTGAAGTTATTGCTCCAAAATTACCGGAAGAGGCCAAACGGACATTACTTGCAAGTTCTGTTGCAGTAGTATAACCACTGGCTGTCCAGGCAGTTAGGGATGCTATATCATCTTCGAGTAATGTCTGAGTCTGAGTGCCACCTGAACTTTGCAGGGTAAATACATTCAGTGCGTAACCGGTTGCAGTTGCCGAACTTGTCCAATTTGCATTAAAGCCAGTAGATGATATGTTGGTGGCAGGTAAAGCGAGAAATTCATCGGATGAAGTTGCTTTCAGACTTACGGTTGTTGTAGTAATTCCACCACCTGAAATTGTCAGAGTTGCAGTCTGTGCTCCAACAGTCAGTGCTTTATAATTAATTGTGAGATTATAGCCTGCTTCTGCCTGAGACTTGGTAATGGTATTGGTAGTTAAGGAAAAATTTGCAGCATTAGTTCCACTTAAAGCAAAAGTAAGATCACCTGTTAGATTGGATGCACTAATCATAAGGCTTGAACCTGCTGATTGTTGATAGGCTATTTTACCAAAATCAATTACAGTTCCCGCCGATGGAGTTGCAAGTGTTGGATAAGTTCCACCCGTAGCCGACCAAGCCTGTCCTTTTTTACTGCCCCAAATATAGTCAACTAACTCAGGATGATCTATATAGGGATTGCGGTTTTTCTGAGCTGCAAAAACAGCATTATTTCTGTTTATTTCTTTTTGGCTTACCGGATCCTGCGTGCTCCATTGAATCAACATTGTATAGAACCATGTTTTAAATACCGGATAAGTATTCCCTGCAAGTATTTCATTTGCTGATGAGCCATTACTTGCCCAACCCGTAACTTTTGATTCATAACGCGTCGCTACATAAAAATACATACGTGCAAAATCGCCTTTAAATTCATCGATTGGTTCAAAAACAATACCTGAATAACCGGTACTTGGATCGGCATTTCCCAGTTTACTTCCATTGCTCGATGTCCAGGTGGCTGTACCAACTTTCCCGTGAGGATAATCACTTCGGCGATTATTCACATAACCGTCGGTAGGAATCAAATGATGTGCATCCGAACGTTGCGGTGAGGCTTTCCCAATCCACGAATCGCAAAACATGTGTTCACGGTTATAGCAATTTCCTTCTGTCTGATATGTACCGCATTGATCGCTACCATGAGTATAATAGTAATTCGCAGTGCCATCGGCTTTAAGGGAATACATATCCCAAACCTTTCCGTTAGGTAAATTATCACTTGTTGGGTAAATATTGTACAAACCATCGTAGCCTTTATCCACTGCACCGGCTGAAATAATCGCTGATAACTGTGTTTTAAGGGCTGCATCAACTTTCCCCTCTGCAGCAGTATAATAACCAGCTGGTATTTGAGCAAAAATTGAAAATGAAAGTAGTAAAAATGCCGAGAAAAGAATAAATTGTTGCTTCATAAGATAGTGTGAAAATGAAAATTTGAAATTTTCTTTGAAAAAATCCCCCAAGTGATTATTAAATTTAATCAGTTTTATTTACTGACGACAAATTTCTGGATTGTTTTACGGTTTCCTGACTTCAATTGAATCAGATATATTCCGTTTTCTAGTTGATTGACAGAAATTGTTTGAGTTGCAATCAACTGATTTTCAATTAATGTCTGACCATTTAAATTGAAAATAGAATAGCGTAGATTAATTTCATCAGATTTTACGGTAATATTATCGCGTACAGGATTTGGAGATAATGTAAATTCTATTTTCAATGGGTCAATCCCTGCACTCAACGACCATGGTTCGCCTTTATGGCTTCCCCAAATATATTCGGCAAGTTGGGGATGATCAATAAACGGATTTCGGTTGTGTTGGAAAACTTCTATTGCATTGTTTCTATCAATTTCTTTTTTGCTTACCGGATCCTGTCGACTCCATTTTAAATATAAATCGATGCTCCAGGTAGCTAATGAAGGATAAGTAGTATGATCAAATGTAGGGCCTCCTACAAATGAAGTCATAATATTCTGATATCGGGTGGCAAAATAAAAATAGGTACGTGCAAAATCACCTTTGTATTCATCATCCGGTTCAAACACCGTACCGCTGTATTCTGCAAATGTAGAGCTTCCTAGACGTCCTTTTCCACCTGCGAGTGTTGTTCCGCCACTGCACTCTCCATGTGGATAGTTACTTCGTTGACCGTTTACTTTCCCATCAGTAGGATATATGTGATGTGCATCACTTACCATAGGCGATTGTTCATTAAACCAACTTTGTGGTATTGAGTGTTCACGATTATAACAGTCGCAAACGGCAGAATAATTACCGCACTTTTTCACACCATGTGTCCATGTACAGGTTGAATACATATCCCATACTTTACCATCGGCTGTAAGGTCACTGGTAGGATAAACATTGTATAATCCATCATACCCAACATTTGCAGTTCCGGTTGATATAATAGTGTAAAGTTGAGTTTTCAGAGCAGCTTCAGTTTTTCCAACCGCAGCATTATAATATCCACTGGGCTCTGTAGCAAGTGAAAATAGTGAAAGTAAAAGAAGTAGAAAAGTAAATAGTTTTTTCATATAACGAATAAATAATGATTTCAGAAATGGTTTTTTTTCAAGCGCAAAATCTTGCAAATTTAAAGAATAACTTTTGAATATTTTTGTGTTTTTATATTTTTAAGCATTTTCTGCATAAATATTCGCTCACCTTAGTGTGTATTAAACAATTACAAGCACTCTTCCATTTTTCAAACTATTTATTACCTGGTTTTTTAAGAAAAATCAAATGAAAATGAGTACATTTGCAATAGCTTGTGTTCATTAATGAACAATTAAACTCAGATAATAGCATTTAAAATATGTCCATAACAACAAATACACAGGAAAATCTGACTTATCAATTGCCACCTAACTCTATTTTACAATTAGCCGATTATCAACGGACACCACAAGTTTCAATCGATACGCACAAAGAGTTTTTATTACTGATTTACAGTCCAACTTATAAATCGATTGAAGATCTGAATGTTCAGGAAATTAGTATGGGTGGATTAAGAGTGAATCCGGTAACAAATATCTCATCTTCTATCAATTATGTAAACAACCTGAAAGTCAGAAAAGTTTCTGAAACGATTGAAATTCAGGTAAAAGGATTGCCTGCCAATCCACGAATTACATTTATTACCTGGTCACCCGATGAAACAAAAGTTGCTTTTACAAATACCGTTGACTATGGTGTTGAACTTTGGATGTTGGATATTGCAACGGCACAAGCTATTCGATTAACTGATGCTGTGATTAATGCTAATCTGGGAAATCCGCTGAACTGGTATCGCAACAGTAAAGCTTTACTGGTTCGGTTATTGCCCCAGGACCGTCCATTATTAATTGATTCCAAAATAAATCTTCCAACCGGTCCAACAATCTCAACCAGTGAGGGTTCCAAATCGCAAAATCGAACGTATCCCGATTTACTCAAAAATGCAGTCGATGAGGCGAATTTTGTTACATTGGCAACTTCCGAACTTTATATGGTTGACCTCAACGGAAAAGCTGAATTATTCAAACCGGCTGATATGTATAGTTTTGAAGCCTTTTCGCCGGATGGAAATTATCTTTTGACAACTAAGTTACACAAACCATTCTCGTATGTGGTGCCGTTAAACCGATTTCCAATGACTTCGGTTGTTAGCAATCTGAAAACAAATGAAGCAAAAACCGTGAACGAAGTCCCACTTTCGGAAGTATTGCCTAAGGGTTTTATGGCTGTAAGGAAGGGGAAACGTCAGCTTAACTGGCGACTTGATGAACCAGCAACCTTATTTTATGTGGAAGCCCTGGATGGTGGTGACCCACAAAAAAAAGCCGATTTTCGCGATGCAGTTTATCTTTGGAAAGCACCGTTTGACGAAAATCCAACCTTGCTGACCAAAACTACTCAACGGTTTATGAATATTATTTGGGGAAATAAAGATATAGCTGTGATTCAGGATGAATGGTACGATACCCGAAATGAAAGAACCTACCTGATAAATCCTTCGATACCGGATGATGCTCCGATAATTATCAACGACCGTAACTTTCAGGATATATATTCCGACCCCGGACATTTTGATACATGGAAAAATGAATATGGAAAATACACATTGGCTATAGCCGATGATTGTCTTTTCAGAATAGGTGAAGGGCATACAGCAAAAGGACAATTCCCTTTTATTGATGAGCTTAATCTGAAAACGTTGAAAACAAAACGCCTTTATCAGTCGCTTTATACTGACAAAATGGAAGAAATTTTCGATATTGAGGGTTATAGAAATGGTCAGGCTTTGGTTCGCATTCAGTCAAAAAATGAATATCCTAATTATTATTTCCGAAATTTCCGAGAAAAAGATACCGTTACTCAGATAACAAGTTTCCCCAATCCATTTGAAACTATAAAAAACGTATATAAGCAAGTGATTAAATACCAACGTGCTGATGGAGTGGAACTTTCGGGAACACTTTATCTGCCAGCGGGTTACGACAGGGAAAGAAAAACCCAAAAATTATCGCTACTTATCTGGGCATATCCAGCTGAATACAAGGATAAAAACAGTGCCGGACAAAGTTCTGCCAATCAAAATGAATTCACTTATCCGTATTACGGTTCATTTGTGTATTGGGTTACTCGTGGATATGCTGTGCTTGACGATGCAGCTTTCCCAATAATAGGCGAAGGTGAAACTGAACCAAACGATAACTTTATTGAACAATTGGTATCAAATGCAAAAGCAGCAATCGATGCGGTTGATTCGTTGGGGTTTATTAATCGCACGAAAGTGGCTGTTGGCGGTCATTCCTACGGTGCTTTTATGACAGCCAATCTGCTTACACATTCTGATTTATTTGCCTGCGGAATTGCCCGAAGTGGTGCCTATAACCGCACACTAACACCATTTGGTTTCCAGAGTGAACAGCGAAACTATTGGGATGCACCTGAGGTTTATAATGAAATGTCACCATTTATGAATGCAGATAAGTTGAAAAAGCCAATTTTGCTTGTACACGGCGAAGCTGACAATAACCCCGGAACCTTCACTTTACAAACTGAGCGATACTTTCAGGCTCTATCGGGTCTCGGTGCTCCTGCTCGAATGGTCATACTTCCCAAAGAACAACATGCTTATGTGGCACGCGAAAATATTCTTCACCTGCTTTGGGAGCAGGATGTGTTTTTGGAGAAATATCTGAAGTAATGTTATCGAAAAAAGTCAGAAAACACTAAAAAGCCGTTACAATTTTACTTGCAACGGCTTTTCTAGAATTATTATTGGCAAATATTCTATCTACCTTGTTCTTTTGCCCAGCTGTCTTTAAGCGAAACTGTACGGTTAAATATCAACTTGTCTGGCGTTGAATCCAAATCCACATTAAAATAACCAATCCGTTGAAACTGGAAGTGATCCAATGATTTAGCATCTTTCAAAGACGCTTCAACCTTACAATCTGTAAGTACTTTCAAAGAATCCGGATTCAGCAAATCACGGAAATCGCGCTCATCGGCTGATGGATTTTCAACACTGAACAAGCGGTCGTATAGTCGGACTTCAGCATTCAGACAGTGCAAAGCCGATACCCAGTGAAGTGTTCCTTTTACCTTGCGGTTAGCTTCGGGCATGTGACTTTTGGTTTGCGAATCATATTCAGCATAAACTTCTACAATATTACCTTCAGCATCCTTCTTGCAACCGGTACATTTTACAATATAGGCACTTTTCAGTCGAACTTCCTGACCGGGAGTCATGCGGAAGAACTTCTTCGGAGCTTCTTCCATAAAGTCATCACGTTCCATGTAAAGTTCTTTGCTGAAAGCGATTTCTCGTGTTCCCGCCGATTCATCTTCGGGATTATTCACCGTTTCCATCATTTCTACCTGACCTTCCGGGTAATTGGTAATAATGAGTTTCACAGGATCAAGAACAGCATTTACACGTGTTGCAGCTTTATTCAGACTCTCCCGAACTGAATATTCCAGCAATCCGATATCATTTTGTGCTTCAAACTTCGTATAACCAATTTTATCAATGAAATTATGAATTGCTTCAGGAGAATAACCACGTCGGCGTAAACCGCAAATTGTCGGCATGCGAGGATCATCCCAACCGCTTACAAGCCCTTCCTGAACCAGCTGAAGCATTTTGCGCTTGCTCATCACCGTGTAAGTCAGGTTTAATCGGTTGAACTCAATCTGACGTGGGCGGTAATCGCTGTCTTTAAACTGATCGATAAACCAATCGTAAAGCGGGCGGTGAACTTCAAATTCGAGCGTACAAAGAGAATGGGTCACTCCTTCAAAATAATCGGACTGGCCGTGAGCATAATCGTACATCGGATATGCTTTCCAAGTCCAACCGGTGCGATGATGTGGGTGTGAGTTAATCACACGATACATAATCGGGTCGCGGAAATGCATGTTTGACGAAGCCATATCAATTTTGGCACGCAGAATCATTGCACCTTCGGCCACTTCACCTGTATTCATTTTATGGAAAAGTTCCAAATTTTCTTCAATGGGGCGGTTGCGGTATGGACTTTCAGTACCGGGAACGGTTGGTGTGCCTTTTTGTTTGGCAATAAGTTCAGCCGATTGTTCGTCGATATAAGCTTTTCCCTGTTTAATAAGATCTACAGCCAAATCCCATAGTTGCTGGAAATAATCGGAAGCATAATAAATATCTTTCCACTTGTAGCCGAGCCATTGAATGTCTTCCTGAATGGAATCAACATATTCAACATCTTCTTTTACCGGGTTGGTATCATCGAAACGCAGGTTACAGACACCTCCGTAATTACGTGCAACACCAAAGTCAAGGCAAATAGCCTTAGCATGACCAATGTGCAGATAACCATTTGGTTCGGGTGGGAAACGGGTCTGAATTCTTCCATCGTTTTTTCCATCTTTCAAATCCTGTTCAACAAAAGCCTCAATAAAATTCAGGCTTTTCTTTGGTGCTTCATCAATATTTTCCATACTTGATATAAATTGTGTATTACTTTTTTACAAGCAAAGACCTATACAATGATAGGCCTTGCTCTCAGTAACTTTTTTGTTTTACAGTTTCAACGCAAAAATAGTTGAATTTTGCGAATTGAACAATTGAATGTAAATAAAAAACCTCAAAGAGTACAAAGTACCTTTGAGAGTTTTGTTATATGTGAAAACTTTTAAAGTGTTCTCCGTTGTCGAACTACTAAAGATTTTTGTTATTCAAAATATCCTTTGATAATTCCGCGTGGTGAGTTTTTGATAAACAGCAGAATTTCATCGCGTTCGTTTGTTGCTGGAAGTTCAGCCTGAATACGTTCAATAGCATGTGCGGTATTCATCCCCGATTGGAAAATGTAGCGATAAACATCCTGAATATCACGTATTTGCTCGTTGGTAAAGCCACGACGACGAAGTCCGATTGAATTAATTCCGGCATACGAGAGCGGTTCACGGCCTGCTGTAATAAACGGAGGAACGTCTTTACCTATTTTAGAACCACCCTGAATCATCACGTGTGAACCAATTCGGGTAAATTGATGAACCAAAGAACCTCCACCAATAATGGCAAAATCGTCAATTTCCACTTCTCCGGCAAGTTGAGTAGCGTTGGACATGATTACATTATTACCAATAATACAGTCGTGAGCCACATGACAATAAGCCATCAACAGACAGTTATCGCCAATCACTGTTTTACCTTTTGCCGCTGTTCCGCGGTTTACAGTAACAAATTCACGTATTGTGGTATTGTCACCAATAATTACCAGTGAGTCTTCACCCTTAAATTTTAAATCCTGTGGAACCGCACCAATAACCGCACCCGGGAAAATTTTGCAGTTTTTACCGATACGAACACCTTCCATAATCGTAACATTAGAACCAATTTGAGATCCTTCACCGATAACAACGTTACGGTCGATAGTTACAAAAGGTTCAACCACAACGGTTGAGGCAATTTTAGCGTCGGGGTGAATGTATGCTAACGGTTGTTTCATTGTTATTATTTTTAAGCCCCTAACTTCCGAAGTGGGAATAAAGAGCAAGGATTTATCAAAATTAATTTAAAATAGATTCGGATATTTTTAATTAAGTCCCTTCTTGGGGGATTTATGGGCTACTTACTTGTTTTTTACAATTTGTGCCATGAATTCGGCTTCAGTAACTATTTTTCCTCCTACAAAAGCAGTTCCTTTCATTACTGCACAACCCCGGCGCATTGGTTCGGTCATTTCGAGGTGAAAGATAACCGTATCGCCCGGAACAACTTTTTGGCGGAATTTAACGTTGTCTATCTTCAAAAAATAGGTGGAATAACGTTCCGGTTCATCTACAGTATTTAACACAAGCAGACCGCCAGTTTGAGCCATAGCTTCTACCAGTAAAACACCCGGCATAACAGGCTCATCAGGGAAATGTCCCATGAAGAAAGTTTCATTTACAGTCACATTCTTCACTCCGACAATAACTTTCTCACGCATCTCGATGATTTTATCCACCATCAAAAATGGCCAGCGATGAGGCAACAATTTACGAATAGCATTAACATCCAACACCGGTGGTATAGAATCGTCATATATAGGGGCCTGAACTTCTTGCTTTTTTAATTCTTTACGAATTAGTTTGGCTACATCCGTATTTATTTTGTGTCCCGGATATGTGGCTATTACTTTGCCTTTCAATGGTTTGCCTATTAAAGCCAAATCACCGATTATATCCAATAGTTTATGAGTAGCGGGTTCATTTGAGAAGTGAATACCTCCGTTTAAATAGCCTAACTTATCGGCATCCAGATGAGGTTGATGTAATAAATCGGCAAGTTTATCGAAATCCTCTTGAGCGAGTTTGCGATCATAAATAACAATGGCATTTTTCAAATCACCGCCTTTTATCAGGTTCATTTTGATAAGTGGTTCAAGTTCATGAACAAACACAAAGGTTCGGGCGCTTGAAACCTGATCCACAAAATTATCGAGCGATGAAAGTGAAGCATACTGATTGGCTAATACGCTGGAATTGAAACCAATATGAACATCTACACTGAATGTATCATCTGGAATTATGGTTATTTTTGCTCCTGTTTCAGGAATACTGTATTCTATTTTTTTGCGAACTATATAATAGTCTTTATCTGCACTTTGTACTTCAATTCCTGTTTTTTGTATGCCTTCAACAACATATTTTGCACTTCCATCCAGAATTGGAAATTCAGGTGCGTCTACTTCCAGTAAACAATTATCAATACCTAACGCATAAAGTGACGACATTACATGTTCGATGGTGCTGATTTGCATTTCGCCTTTTTGTAATACTGTTCCGCGGGTGGTTTCGGTTACATACTCAGCCACAGCATCCATTACAGGTTGTCCTTCAAGGTCAATTCTTTTTATTTTTATTCCATGATTCTCGGAAGCCGGTTTAAAAGTCAGATTAATTTCAAGTCCGGTATGCAGTCCTTTTCCTGAAAGCGTGAATGCTTGTTTAATAGTTTGTTGTTTCGACATGCTAATCGTTTTACGGTCAACCTTCGCAGTGGGTTGCCGGTTTTTATATAATAAAAATGATATTATTTGAGTTTATTTTCAAGCTCTTCAATCCGTTTTTGCATGGAATGAATCAACTTCTGTATTTCAGGTAAATCGCGGATTACTACCGCTGACTTATAAAACTTAGTCATCGAAATTGCCGGTGAGCCTTGTATCCTCTGATTTGGTTCTTTTATTGAACCTCCAACTCCTGCCTGCGCTCCAATTATCGTGCCATCGGCCATTTGAATGTGACCGGCAAAGCCTGCCTGACCACCTACTGTACAGTGTTTACCCAGTTTAGTAGAGCCGGAAATGCCTGTTTGCGCTGCAATAACTGTATTGTCACCCACTTCTACATTATGTGCTATCTGAACCAGATTATCCAGCTTCACTCCCTTGTGAATAATTGTACTACCCAACGTGGCACGGTCGACAGTGGTATTGGCGCCAATTTCTACATCGTCTTCCAATACAACATTACCCATTTGAGGGATTTTTTTATACGAACCATCTTCTGTGGGAGCAAATCCAAATCCATCGGAACCAATAACCACACCCGAATGAAGTATGCAGTTATTTCCAACCAAGCAATCGTTATATATTTTCACACCGGCATATAGACAAACATTATCTCCTATTTGAGACCCATCATCGATACTGCAACCCGCATAAATCCTCACATTTTTGCCGATTTTTACTTGCTCACCAATATATACAAACGGAGCAATGTAAGCATTTTCACCAATGATGGCGGAATCTGAAATCGCTGCTTGCGAAGATATTCCGGTTTTCTTGGGCTTCATTTGATCTACCAGCGATAGTAACACAGCTAACGAAGCATATGAATCATCAACCCGTATTAATGTTGCACCTACCTCTTTTTCTGCCTTGAAAGTCTTATTCACAAGAATTATACTTGCCTGACTTTCATAGATATATTGGGTGTATTTTGGATTTGAAAGGAAACTCAGTGTACCCGGTTTGCCTTCTTCTATTTTAGAAAAATAACTCACCTTAACTGAAGCATCGCCTTCAATTTCACCTCCTAAAAATTCTGCAATTTGTTGAGCTGAAAACTCCATATCCAAAAATTTGGCACAAAAGTACTAAACTATTTTCAATTAACCATAAAAAAGGCTAAAGTATAACGATTCGTAATTCTCGGAAAATCATTTAATCAGACATAAAATTTAAAATATTAAAGCCTTAAATAGCAATAATAATACTTCTCGACTTTCTTAGTCAGTACATTGATATTCAACATGTCGGAAGCATCTGCAATATCTTTAACTGTTCCATCCTTATATAAAATATTGATGCTATCATCTTCCGGGCTGTAGGTGTCGGTAGTTACAATTTCTTCACCCATAAAATAGCTTGCTTCTGCAAAGTCAACGCCAAAATGAGCTACATATTGTTTCAACTGACTTTCCTTCAAAGATTTATCAATAGCTTGCGAACTTACCTGTACCTTAAACAAACGCCTGTTAGTGAATGCTTTGGAAAGAGTGGAAAGCACTATATCAGAATGTGATGACCAAACTTTTATGGACGAAACAATATCCGAGTCGTCCAATAAAGCGAAGTTTAACAAAGCTTCATCTGATTTACCGAAATTAGTATCATTTATCTCGTTATAAAGAAAATAACGTAAAGCCGGAGTTCCAAAAAGTTCGATACCCCGACTGGCAAGCTCCTTGGCACGTTTCAGTATATTCATCAGCATCTTTTCAGCTGCCACAGATGTTTTATGCAGATAAACCTGCCAGTACATTAACCTTCGTGCCACCAGAAACTTTTCAATGGAATAAATTCCCTTAGCTTCTACCACCAATTGATCGTTGTAAATGTTCAACATCTTGATAATACGTGCCGCACCAATAATTCCCTCACTAACACCAGAATAAAAACTGTCACGGCTGAGATAATCTAACCTATCCATATCCAACTGACTGGCAACAAGTTGGTGTAAAAACTTTTTAGGATAATGGTTAGTGAAAATATCCAGCGCCATTTCCAACTTCCCGTTTAGTTCCTGATTTATTTGCTGCATCATGAGCAGTGAAATCTCCTCATGACTTACTCCACTTACCAAACTATGTTCCAAGGTATGCGAAAATGGACCATGACCAATATCATGCAGCAATATGCAGGCCCGAACCGCTTCGGCCTCTGCAGAAGTGATTTCATGTCCCGCATCGCGCAGTTGAGCAATGGCTTCACCCATAAGATGCATTGCGCCTAACGAATGTTGCAAGCGGGTATGCTGCGCACCGGGATAAACAAACGATGACAAACCAAGTTGTTTGATACGATTCAGTCGTTGAAAGTACGGATGCTGAATGATATCGTACAAAAAGTCATTCGGGATGTTGATAAATCCGAAAACCGGGTCGTTTATTATTTTTCGTTTATTATTTTTCACTTCGTTCCTGATATTTGTTCACTTCGTTCCTGATATTTGTTCACTTCGTTCGTGTTATTAGCTTCGCTGATATTTTTTCACTTCGTTCACGTTATTTACTCACTTCGTTCATGATATTGCAGCGTAGCTAATAATGCCCGAAGGGCAAATATCGCCAAGGGCTAATATCGCGAAGCAAATAACAGCGAAGCAAATTTCGCGAAGCTAATAACGCGCAGCTAATATCTGTACAAGCCACTTCCAGCATTTCTCGGTCGAACTGATGCTCAGGCGTTCATCGGGTGAGTGTACGCCGTACATCTGCGGACCAATAGAAATCATATCCAGTTGAGGATATTTTTCGAGAAAAAGACCACATTCCAGTCCGGCATGGATAGCCCGTATTTGAGCTTCTTCACCGAACTGCTTTTTGTAACTTGTCTGTGCCGTTTGCAGAATGTTTGATTTCAAGTTTGGTTTCCAACCCGGATAACCATCACCGTGTGTAACCGTTGCTCCGCAGAGATTAAACACTGACTCTACCTGCTGCATGATATCGTATTTCGATGATTCTACCGAACTGCGCTGGCTGGTGGTAATCAATATGTTATTGCCTTCCTGCATTTTTACCGAAGCTAGGTTGGTAGATGTTTCCACCAGCCCTTTCATATCGCGGCTCATGGCTATCACACCGTGAGAGCAAGCATAAAGTGCGTTCAGTAATGCATCGGACGATTTCTTGTCGATAACCGTTTCGGGAATGTTTTCGGATTCCAGATTCAGGTTCAGATTGGGTTCTACGTCACCGATTTCCGTTTCAAGATCGTTTATAAAATGATTGAAAAGTACACGCACATTTTCTTTTTCAGCCCATGGAATTAAGGCTGTGGCAGTTGCCTCCCGGGGAATTGCATTGCGCAGATTGCCACCATTGAAGCTTGATAAACGCAAATCGGTTTGTTTGTTCAGTGTCCACAGGAAGCGGTTCAATATTTTATTGGCATTACCTCTACCTTTCTCAATATCATCGCCCGAATGACCGCCTGTGAGACCTTTCACTGAAACAGTGAAAGCAAAATAATTTTCCGGTGATTTCTCCGGTAGATAATTCATTGTAGCAGTGGTATCAATTCCACCTGCACAGCCAATAAAGATAATTCCATCATCTTCCGAATCCAGATTTATCAACACTTTGCCAGTCAATAGTTTATTGTCCAGTGCAAAAGCTCCTGTCAAACCGGTTTCTTCGTCCACTGTAAATAAACACTCCAATGCCGGATGTTGTAAATCTCTTGATGCCAGTACGGCAAGCATCATTGCCATTCCTATACCATTGTCACCTCCAAGTGTAGTACCGTGAGCTTTCACCCAATCTCCATCAATGTAGGTTTGAATAGCATCTGTATCGAAATTAAATACCGTATCGCTGTTTTTTTCACACACCATGTCGATATGTGCCTGCAATATGATTGTTACTTTATTCTCGTAGCCATTGGTGGCTGGTTTGCAAATCAGCACATTTCCCACTTCATCGGTTTTACTTTCCAAACCATGTTCTTGAGCAAAATCAGTTAGATATGCTATTATCCGTTGTTCCTTTTTCGAAGGTCGTGGAATTTGAGTTATTTCGTGGAAAAACTGCCAGACAGCTTTGGGTTGAAGTGTTTTCATTGGATTTTACCGATTATTTTTAAAAACAAGGGTTACAAAGATAAGGAAAAACGTTTAATAGCAAGTTGGTTTTAAGTGGAAATACTATTTTGAATTATGAAAGCACGAAATATATGGGCTAAATTCTGTTTCTTTGCTGAAACACCATGCCCAACAAACAAAACAGCCTCTGAAAAAAATTCAGAGGCTGTATATAAATATATCCGAAAAATATCTTTTACATTCCCAGTACTTTAAATTCTACCCTTCGGTTTTCGGCTTTTCCTTCCGGAGTGGTATTGGTGGCAATTGGTTTGGTTTGTCCAAATCCAAACGATACCATTTGTGCCGGTTTTGCTCCTTTGCTCAGCAAGTAAGTTTGTACAGATTTAGCTCTTTCTTTCGATAAATCCAGATTTTTTGAAGCTAAACCATCGTTATCCGTATGACCAGAAATTTCAATCTGTAATTTTGGATTTTCAAGCAAAATAGTTGAAACCATATTCAGAATAACCAGTGATTCATCTGTCAAATCGGCTGTTCCGGTATTGAAATTCACGTTTTTAAACTTGAATACCAATCCTTTTTCGATTTTTACAATTGGATCAAGTAAAATCACTTTCTTCACGCCACGTTGCACTTTAGTCAAATCGATAGTTTGACGTTGAGGCACATAGCCACTGGCTGATACTTCCACTTCATACAATTTACCTTCAGGAACAATCGATACAACTTTACCTTTATCGTCGGTTTGACTAGATTGAATTACCCTGTCTTTACTTTTTACAAGCATGCTGGCTTTTACTGGTTGACCGGTTTTAGCATCCAATACCTTTGTTTCCAGTTGAACACCCTGAATTATATAATCCAGCGCAATGTCTTTCTGAATATTTTTAGCATTTCCGCTGGCATCCAGTTTTTCGGTTTTCGAAACAAAATCAGGAGATGAGGCAACTACATCATAATCTTTTGATTTTGGCAATTCCACACTGTATTCGCCTTTTTCATTGGTTTCTATAGTTTTAACCACTTTACCATTGCTGCTAATATCAATTTTTGATTTTAAACCTGCTCCTGTAAACGCATCGGTTACTTTGCCCGATACTGTTACGTTTTGAGGAATTGCCTTAATTACAAAGTTTTTACTCAGCGGTTTAGTGGCTTTTAATAAATCCACGTTTTGAGTTTGAGAAATGTAATCAGGGGCTGAAGCTTCAACAGTGTATAATTTGCCTGCAGGAAGTTTTATACTAAATTTACCTGCTTTATTCGGTTGAAGTGTTTGAACAACCTTGCCATTGTTTTTGATAACCAGCGTTGTACCTACAGGAACTACTTTCTTTCCATCAGACACATTACCGCTAAAGTCTATCAGCGTTGTTTTGTCGCGGCAATCACCCAGATTAATCTGAACACCCAATTCCAAACCCAGTGCGCGACTTTCAACAACGTCGGTGCGACTGGCAAGTGTATTCAAAGTGCTTGAACTGTTTGCAAAAATGCTTGTAGCGGTATTCTGCTTAACGTTTTGCAGACCATTCATCCATTTCACTCCTCCGTAAATCGACATATTCGGGTTCAGTTTGTATTTTGCACCCAGCGTTGCTTCAACACTCAGATTGCTTTGCGCATTAATTTTTCCACTTCCCGAAACCGCTTTGTTTGTTGGATAGTAATAAGGCGAACCTGCCACATCCACATCGTAAATCAACGCGTTGTAATCCGGATAAAAACCTGTACGGGTCAGTGAAGCTGTACTGCTGTAATTAGCAGCCAGACTAATTCCGTAAGCAATACCAACGGTTGCAAAACCGGCCCACTTTTTTGAAAATGCATAATCAACACCCAGTTTCACAGGAATATCCAGGTAGGTAAAATGTTGACTTTCATTAATTCCCTTCAGAGTTTCAGTCAGGTAGAATGTTTGCATTGCATTTAGCGTTTGCTCGTATTCCGAAGTCCAGCCTTTATTCACATAATCTCCTTTACGGATATTGTTGTAATTGGTTATACCCAATCCCAGTGAAGCATTCAGACTTAACTTATCTTTTTTGTAAAAAGTGTAAATCACATCACCGCCCAGATTAAATCCAAGTGCCGATTGTTCTTCTGCCTTAAACTGATCGCTCGTCAGGTTGGTAATCAGTGGCGATACAAACAGGCGGTACGACCAGGTATGAGGCGAGCAATCTGTTGTACATTGGTGAATACTGCTTTGTGCCATGCTTTTGCCGGCAAACAATGTAAGCAAAAATATCAAAATTATATTGAATGTTATACGTTTCATATTGTGTTTATTTTGAAGTGTTTATATTATGAAATATCTTTTTTCAGGTTTTGCAGAAGTGAGTTGTACTCACCTCTGCAATTTTCCCGGAATTTAGCGGATAATTATTTTTTGAGATTGTACATAATCACCCAACGAGATTTCTACCGTATAAGCACCTGCTTGTAAACCGGCAGCATTCACCTGATATTCAAATTCGGAAGATACATTGTCGAAAGAATATACTTTCTGTAAAATTCCGGTTTGATTAAAGATCTTCACATTCAATTTTCCTTCCTGAGCATCGGTAAGTCCTACCATAAAGTTACCATTATTCATTGTAGGATAAGCCTTGGCTGCAATGGTATGAAGCACAACTGTTTTCACTGCTGAAGTTACTTTACATGCATTGGTATCGGTAATGTTTACCATATAGCTTGCAGCCATGTTAGCAGGAGGCAACACCAGGAACTGGCGGTCATTTACTATACCCGAAGGCAAGGCCGAACCATCGGCATAACTCCAACTGTAACCGGTATAGAATTTCGACGTATTATCTACTATAAGGATAGAGATATAATCCGATTTTTTCTTTTCGTAAATTACCGGAGTAGTAATGCTGTACAAATCAACATTCACAGTAGCTGACAGGTTATCGCAACCAGTGGTCAGATTTTTCACGTACAAACTGTAAACACCTGCACCACCCACCGGAACTTTATACTGATTGCTTGTCTGACCTGTCAGGTTTGACCCGTTCAGTTTCCATTGATAAGAAAGTGTATTGTCAAAGTTCGAACAAACAATATTGTCGCCCGGACAAAGTTTCACTTTGACTTTGGCAGTCGAAGTGGGCACAAGTACCGGTTGAGTCGGAAGTGCATTGATTGTCAATACCACAGCAGTGCGGGTTGGACTGGCTGAACTGCCGTTCGAGCTTTCTGCATAATAAGTTGTGGCTGTAATCAAAGCGGTTGTGCTTGTCAATGCTGTTCCGGCTGTTGGTACGGTGTACCATCTTACGCTTGAACCTGTAGGCGGAGTAGCTACCAAATCAGCCACTGTTCCACTTCCACACACTGCCTGAGCAGCTGCTGCACTAGGTGCCGCAAGGATTATTGTCAGTGCTTTTACGCCACTTATTGATATTGAAGCTGGATCAGAAGGCATTCCACCGTATTCTACATAATAACCATCCACGGTATTATTTTCAGGCCAGTCATTCCATTTTCCACCATTATAAAAATGAGCATAGTTCTCGCTTCCTCCAGAATTGTTTGGTTCACCCGGATACCAGTTTGTATAATGGGAACTCAATGTTGTTCCTGCTTCAGGACCTGTTACCCAACGCCAGTCACCTTCAACGGCTGCATCACTTGCACCAATCCATCCTTTTTTCCCAATTGATTGATAAGCAAAATTATTTTCCTCAGCACAGGTAATGGTTGTCAGATAACCCTGTAATCCGAAATAACTTCTTGCTTCGGCTGCCGCTTTGGCTGCTGTCCAGCTTAGATTAACCGGTACAAATTCATAATAGTGAGACGAAGTCGCTCCACAAGGTGTATAGGGCAATGCATTGCCAAGAGCAAAGGTAAACGAGCGGGAACCTGCAGCAGCAACAGTATTGGTATTCTGATACTGAATGGTTCTGAAAATCTCCTGATATTGAGCCATAGTAGCCGTTCCGGAAAGTTGAAGAACGCCGGTTGCAGCTGTATACGTTGCAGTTACTCCATACAAATTGGCAGGGTATATAATTTTATCTTCCGACGAAACAAAGCCTGAATTAATATATACTAATCCATTATCAAGTGTAGCACCTGCGGTAATTGAATTTACAGTTACATTTGGATCAATTACCACTGCTGTTGTATTGCCCGATATACGTGAAACTGTTCCCGTCGATGTAGTTAAGGTCGGTACTGCTGGAACGATTTTCACTACTTTGGAAGCACTGATGGCTATTGTCGGATCGCCACTCATTCCACCATATTCTACATAATATCCATCTACCGGTGTTGTATTGGCATAGTCATTCCAGTAACTTGAATTAAGATAATGTGCATAATTTTCATTTCCTCCACTATTATTTGGTTCGCCTATGCTCCAGTTATTGTACATTGTTCCAACTGCATGTCCTCCTGAACCTCCATTTCCGGTGTAGAATGAAGTTCCGGCTTCCGGACCTGTCACCCATTTCCAGTCACCTTCTGCCGCTGCATCACTGGCACCAATCCATCCTTTTTTGGCAATGGATTTAGAGGCAAAGTTATTTTCTTCGGCACAGGTAATGGTTGTCAGATAACCCTGTAATCCGAAATACGTTCTGGCTTCAGCCGCTGTTTTAGCTGCAGTCCAGGTTATTCCGCTGTTGGGAATAAATTCATAATAGTGTGCCGTTGAAGCTCCACAAGGTGTAAATGGCAGTGCATTACCCAGTGAGAACGTAAAGGTCCGGTCACTTACCGTTGCCGAAGCATTGGTATTTTGATATTCAATAGTACGGAAAATTTCCTGATATTGAGCTACTGTAGCACTTCCGCTCAGGAGTAAAACTCCGGTTGCAGAATTATAGCTTGCTGTTACACCATATTTAGCTGCTGGATAAAGTATCGCATCTTCAGTCGATTTCAGATTATTGCTGATATATACCAACCCGTTATTTATAAGGGTATTAGGATCAAGCGAGTTAATGGTAATACCTGCATCGATTACAGCACCTCCCGAACTTCCTATGTCCAATTTGCCCGAACCGGTTGTTGTTGTCAGTGTTGGAGCATTTTCCAAAGTTGTTACACTGATTACATTTGAGTATCCACCAATATCGCCAATAGAATTGTTTACGGCTCTCACTCTGTAGTAATATTGAGTGTTAGCAGTTAGGCTTGTAACTGAGAAACTTGTTCCACTGCTAACGTCTTGACCTTGAAGTACGAACGTACTAAAATCAGATACCTTAGAAACATCCAGTTTATATTTATCAATTATTCCGTTTGATGGTGCTTGCCAGTTGGCAGTGAACCCGGTTGATATGATCGATGTAGCAGCTGTGGCTACAGGATATACCATTGCATAACTTTGAATCCAATTTGAAGTACAATCTGCTGTTGATAAATCAAATGTATTTAAGGTTCCTGTATGGTTGTTTGGGGTTAAATCTATAAGTGAAGTTACTGTTGTATTAACACTACACGATACACCTGCATTAAAATTATAATAAGCTTCCAAACCTGTTTCTGTTCCCGCCAATTGAGTATTCATGGTAGATTTGATGTCGGCTTGTGAACGTGCTACACTCCAAACGCGCACCTCGTCTATGCTTCCCTTAAAGTAGCGTCCATTCTGAAATCCTCTGCCTATGCACACCGTACTTGATGGCAGGATTTTGGTAAATACCATAGTGTTTGCTGCTCCATATTGTTCTCCGTTGATATACAAACGGGAATCACCGGATTTAATAGAGATTGCTATATGTTTCCATTTGTGGTCTGTTGCCAGATTGGGTAACGGAAGATTAAGTGCACCGGCATCTGTATAAACAGCAATATTTCCGCTATCCACTTCTTTTACCTGTAAGTGAACGAAAGCTAATTCAGAAGCACTAAGAATAGCCTGGAAATCACCCGTGGCACCATCGTTTATAAATTGCGCTTCAATAGTTGCCGATGCCCAATTCCCAAAAGTACCCACAAGGTTTACATAATCGCTTGTTCCATCAAAATTCAAAGCATTACCTGGTGCAGTCATCGGCCCAGCCATCGTAGTAAACGTTACCTCACTACCATAACTTGTTCCATTTGAGTTAGTTGCATATGCACGAACATAATAAGTTGTAGCCGGAGTTAAACCAGCAATACTACATGTGAAAGATCCGGTTCCGGTTCCATCAGTAGATTTACTATCTGCTATAGTTGGACCTGCTGTGGTACTCCAACATACTCCTTTCGCTGAAACTGCTGCTCCCTGTTCGTCGGTTACATTTCCACCACAGCTTGCTGTATTAGCAGTAATGCTGGATACAGCATTTGTCACAACTACAGGTTTTCCTGCATCAATAATAGTGGCACCACCCGATAAGTTGATTGAAAAATTATCAATCTTTTCCATACGGTCACCTGCTGCTGCAAAATACACATGTAAAATAGATGCAGCACCAATATCGGCATTTACAACACCATTCAGTACTTTTTCATCCTTCTTTGTACTAAGCACGCCATTCGTATCCGAATTCCAAATCTGAAAATTGAGATCATAGGTATTACTTCCTTTAGCTGTTACTGTAAGTATCATCTTGTACCAGGTAGAATTAGTTCCAGTTGTCATATCTCCGCCAGCCCAACTTACAGCTGTTTGAACTCTGTTATTTTCAAAATATCCACCTCCTCCGTGAAATGACATTCCCAATCCTTTTAGGGGAGCACCATAATTATTAATAGTATTATCAACTGTGGTCGAAAATCCTAAAGCCCCATAACCGCCAGTACCTCTGTTTTTAAAATAAGCACTTAATACATACACATCGCCTGCTCCCGAAACACTATATCCGGCTTTTGTCGTCCAGATATCAAATGAATTAGACTGAACATTGATACAGGCAGAATTGCCCAGCCCTAAATCACTACGGTTAGTCATCGGCAAAGTTGCCGGCAACCCTTCAGTGAAATACGTTGTTAAATCAGATGTGTTGTCAAACGTAACCAATGATTGTGCTCCGGCTGGATGAATAAATGCCAGAATACAAAGTAGCGTT
>CAIKVR010000355.1 GCA_903830915.1 uncultured Bacteroidales bacterium | reverse complement strand
ATTTGGGATGCTTACGATTCTATTGAAGATTTTCAACCCGGCGATTTGGTGTTTATTGGTCGAAATCTTCCACATACATGGATAGTTGACAAGGATCAATTAACTCCAAATAAACGCATGTTGGAAATGGTATTTCTGCAATTTCCAGCTGAAGCACTAAGTTCGGAACTACTCTCATTACCCGAGTTCAAGAACGTAGCTAATGCACTTAATTTGTCAGAAAGAGGAATCCGAATCATTGACGAGACGCTAAATATTGTCAGCGAAATTATGCTCCAGTTGCCTTATCTTGATAACTTTGAACGCTTTCTGCAATTTTTCAAATTAATGGATAGTATCGGCAAAAGTGAAGAACTTGTTAGTCTTGCAAGCAGAGATTATATTAATAAACGCTTTCAATCCAAAAATAAACGGATACAAACAATTCACGAGTATCTGATGAATAATTACCGCGAATCTGTTGATCTTAAACAAATTGCCTCTTTAGTTAGTATGGCTGAAGGTTCATTATGCCGTTTCTTTAAAATGCACACAGGCATTACAATTTTTGAATATCTGAATCAAATTAAAGTCGAATTCGCCTGCAATCTTCTTATGGACAACAATTTAAGCGTATTAGATGTTGCAATTGACAGCGGTTTCAACAACCTGAGCCATTTTAACAAGCAATTTAAACTGATTACCGGAGTCACTCCCAAAGAATACAGACTGAGGTTTAATGAACTTATTTGATGTTTTCCTAAACTATAATTATATAAACCACTATTTTTTAGCAGCTTGTACCCGTTGAAGCATATCTTTCACACGTTCTTTTTCATTCCCTTTTCCTAAAGTTTCAATTGGAACAAAGCCACAATAACCGCTTTTCTTGATAATTTGCATAACGCGGGGAATATCTGTTAATGACTCAACATCATCAGTAAAAACTTTTTCTTTAACCTGCCATGATACTGCATATTTTACAGTTTGTTCTATTTGTTTGTAAGGGTCGCCCACATGAAAACTTCCAATATCCAGCATTAATCCAACATTATCTGATTTAATCATAGAAAATAATCGATCAATATCATCATCAGTTTTAAGATAATCATTATGATTTTGTATGGCCAATACAATACCATGTTTCTTTGCAAACTCGGCACATTCATCAATATCAGCAGCAATCCATTTAGCAGCCTGCTCCCAGGTATAACCATCAGGAGTCTTAAGTCCAGTATAAATGCGTAATGTGTTTCCTCCTAATTTAGCTGCAACCAACACCCAATCTTTTACAAATTGCTTTTCTTTCTTTCTCTCAACTGAATCTGCTTGTGTAAATTTATTTTTAATACCTGTTCCGCAAATTTCAATGCCCCTTTTAAAAGCCCTGCGCTTTACTGAATAAATTACTTCATCCGTTGGAACAGCAGGATATCCTTTGAAATAATAACCTGTAATGTCCAATCCTTCATAACCGATAGATGCAGCATAATCTATTACGTCGTAAATCGACATTTCTGCTGCCACCAAAGGATTGTTGAATGAATAAAAATTCAAAACAATTTTTGTACGGCTCTGGTCATTAATATTTCCAACCGAAAGTTTTTGCGCAAAGAAAGTAGCGCTGCTAAGAAGCATTATTACGCTTATTATCAATTTGTTTTTCATGATAGTTGTTTTATAGTTTGTGAATTAATTCTTTAAAAATATATTTGAGTTTTAAATTACAAATCAGTAATTTGTTTGAATTTTGGAACAAGGATTTTCATTCCAACCCATGCAACCAGATATGCCAAAGCACAATAAGCAAACATAATCATATATGCATCACTCATTTCTGACATAACCACTTTTGATTGTAATTTTTTTAGTTGCTCGAACATGTGTGGATCAATGCTCTGAATCTTTGAAAGCATTGATTTAGAAAGATTACCCAATTCAACATGGTCAAGTAAAGATTGACCCTTGGAGTCAACAAGATGCAAAGACCTGATTTTTTCGACATAAAGCCCTAAATTAGTTGCTTTTGCCTGTTCCCATGCTTTTTCAATTCCATTTGCACGATATGCATCAAAAAGCCAACCAGCAGATTTATTGACGATAATAGCACCGATACCACCAACCATACCACCTATACCCACTACTGAGGCTATAGATTTTTTCGGAAACATATCAGAAACGGTTGTAAAAAGGTTGGCAGACCATGCCTGATGAGCAGATGCTCCAATTCCAATGATTAATACCGGAAACCAAAATGAATAATATCCAACCGTTTGAGCCAATAAAACAACCAATGGAATGACAGCAATCAATAACATAGCTTTCATTCGTCCGGTATAAACATCATTTTCTTTCTTCATGAAATAAACAGGTAACCAACCGCCACCTACACTTCCAACTATCGTCATGGTGTATAAAACGGCTAATGGTACCGAAACCTGAGTTCCTGTCATTCCATATTGTGCTTTCAGAAAAGATGGTAACCAGAAAAGCATAAACCACCAGGGACCATCAGTCATAAACTTTCCAAAACTAAAAGCCCATGTTTGCCTATATTTAAATAATTTCAGCCATGATACTTTCTCTTTTGAACTGACTTCAGAAGTTTTTGTTTCAACTATAGAATCACTGTGAATATAATCAAACTCTTCTTTGGTAAGTTGTTTTGCTTTTTCTGGCTTTTCGTAAAGAATAAACCAGGGAATTAACCAGAATAAGCCTAATGCACCTGTAATAATGAAAGTCCAACGCCAACCCACAGCGTCAGCTAAAAATGGAATGAATAAAGGTGCTAAAATAGCACCAACAGTGGTTCCCGAATTGAAAATTCCTGCAGCCAGCGACCTTTCTTTTTTGGGGAACCATTCAGCAATAGTTTTTACTGCTACCGGAAAATTAGCAGCTTCACCAAATCCCAAAACACCCCGTGCAACCATAAATCCTCCTGTACCTTTTGCAAAAGCATTTGCAATGGCACCTGCAGACCAAACAATTAATGCCCAGGCATAACCTTTTTTAGTACCGAACCAATCAATAAGTCGACCGGTAAGTATCATGGAAAGTGCATACGCAAACTGAAATACGGCAACTATATTCGCATAATCAGAATCGTTCCAGTTAAATTCAATTTCGAGTCGATCTTTAAGTAATGTAAGAACCTGTCTGTCAACGTAATTTATTGTTGTAGCAAAAAAGACTAAAGCGCAAATAGTCCATCTGTATTTTCCTATATTTCTCATAATCTCCGAATTTTAATATTCCGGAAATTCACTTTATTACCATGGTCTTGAAGGAGTATTTTTCCTTTTGGTGCTTCTCCAAAGTTTTCCCATATTTTATATTTACTCAATGCAACCAATTCACGAAACTCTTTGCTACCTCGTTCGTATTCAACCACTTTAAATCCATTGAGCCAATGTTCCACATGATTATTTTTAGAAATAATGCGAGCAGTATTCCATTCCCCGATTGGATTTACACGTTTAGTTTTAATTGCAGGAATAAGGTCATAAAGCGAACCTATCGTTCTGTTTCCATCCCGACCCAATTTTGCATCGGGATGATTTTTGTCGTCGAGAATCTGAAACTCAGGTCCGATAGTTGATCCTGGATTGTGTTCCTTCTCAGTTACATAATATTTAATGCCACTATTTGCTCCGGTAGTAATTTTAAAATCGACAACCAATTCAAAATCAGCAAACTCATCTAAAGTTACAATATCACCACCATTGGCTGATTCTTTCCCATCAGCTTCAATTACGCACAATTCTCCATCTTTAATCTCCCAGCCATTTTCAGGAAATTTGTCCTTGTAGGTTCCTCTCCAGCCAGTTGTTGTTTTTCCATCGAAAAGCAATTTCCAACCATTTCTTTGTTCGTAATCAGAAAGTGTATTGAGAATATTATTTATCTGAACAATTTCTTTATCAGACTTAATCGTATTTTGTTCCAGATGTTGAGTCATTATGCGAATATTTTTCCAACTAATTTTAGAACCAAGAGTCCATGGTTTAGTAACAGCATTAATACTATGAACCTGCAATCCAATGAAACCTGTAATATGCTTATCATCAAGCAAATCGGTAGCAAAAACTCCATTTACCCACGTTTTGATATGATTACCAATTGCCTCAATTCTATATTTGTTCCATTGATTATTCTTGAATGCAAGTTTTGCTTTCGGATTGTACTCGTTGTTATATAACCAACCACAGCCCTGTTCATCATAAATTCCACCACTCCATCCTCTTTTTGATGGATCTATTTCCATTTGGTATCCATACACAACCCCATTTTTATACGATGGATTACTTAAGCTACGAAATTGAACTCCTGAATTCATACAGGTATCCACTTTAAACTCCAATTCTAGAATAAAGTCATCGTACATTTTGCTTGTACATAAAAATGAATTCGGTGAATCAGGAACTGTTTTTCCAACAATTACACCCTTTTCAATCGTGAATTTAGCTTTTCCGCCTTTTTGTTCCCAACCGTCAAGATTCTTTCCATTGAAAAGTACTGTCCATGAATTGTCTTTTTGAGAAAAGACAGTTGACATAGAAATAAGGAGTGTGCAAATAATTAATTTTATTCTCATCATGTTTTTATTTTATTGATTAAAGACTAATTTCTATACCATTTTGTTCCGCTGAAACATAAGCTGCATATATAGCAGCTGTAACATCGGCTGCCAATTGACTGTTGCTTTCTACAGGATCTCCGAAAGCAGCAGTGCGATAAAACGCATCCATTTCGTGCTGGTAGCCATTGAACCATCCTTCATCGGGAGAAATAAATGACCAACCCTGGTTTGTATCCGTTTTTTCTACCACATAAACATCATCAAAATACGCCTCTTTCGGATTATATGTCTGCATAGCATTATTTGGTGCGATATTACAGATGGTTCGATGATTATTGGCATGAACTTCAACATAATTTTTCACACCACCATGAAGCAACTCACTTGCTACAATATCGGCAATAGTGCCATCTTCGAAAACGATATGTACAGATGCATAATCTTCCACATCTTTGTATGTATCTCTCAAATTGCCAAGATTGATATAATTTGGAAGTCGTGTAATGGCATGAGTTCTTGCCGAAACTGTAACGGGCCGGATGGAATGACCATTGCGCGTTAACCCTTCAACCTGTTTGAGGTATATTGCTGCAGCTAATGGATGGCAACCTTTTCCAATTAAAGAACCTCCACCAGACTTGCACCATTGACCATAATCCAGGGAATGAGAACCGGAATGTGATTGTTGAGCTTGAATCCAAAGGATTTGGGCTCCGGTTTTTTCAATAACTTCTCTTTCTTTTTGTATAGCCGGTGCATAAATCCAGTTTTCAGCATACATAATTTGTCCTTTGCTTTCTTTTTCAGCATTGAGCATCGATTCTGAACTTTCTTTAGCGTGTTTCAACCCAATTTCTCGTTTGAAGGTATCTCCACAAAAGTCTTTTATCCCATTTCCAAAATATCCGGTAAAAGGTTTTTCAACAATTACATGTTTATCTGCTGATAAGACTTTCACAACCAGAGATTCGTGAGTAGATGGAGGTGTACAAACATGTAGAATATCGCACTGTTCAATCAGCTCTTCCAGAATAGTAAAACCTTTTAAATTTCTGGATGCTGTAAAATTGATTAAACTGGGTTGATCTATCGAAAATACACCAACAACATCGACTTCTACACTATGCACCCGCATTAGAGCTTCATAATGAAACTTTGCTGCAAACCCAGAACCTATTATCCCGGCACGAATTAGTTGTTTTTTCATGATTTAGTAGTTTCTGTAAATTCTTATAGCATTAAGTATCGGTTCTCCAGTTTGTTTTCTGAAGTTGACTGTAATGCCCTGACCTTCTGTAACATCAACAATAAATTTTTTACTAACCAAACGTGCTTCGCCGTATTCTTTGGTTAAGTTTAATCCATTGATTACATTAATTTTATTAATATCCACATCAAAAATTCGATCTCCAAAATCTTCCTTCAACACATCGTTACCCAGGTTATAAACTAATTTTTGCTGTTCTTTATTTGTTTGCAATTCTGCAAAGTACAGACAAACAGTGTATTTCCCGTCAGGTACATCCATTTTAAATGCTTCAATTCCCAATCGTGCTGTTTGGAAAACAGGATCATTCGTAGTTCCCCAAATATTTAAATCGGAAGCAGGTTGTGTACCATAACTGGCTTGTTTCAAGTATGGTTTTCCCCCAATATACCCCCAACTACCTACTGAATATTCTTTTTCAGGCAACCAGATGACTGATTCTTTTTTATCTTCGAAATAACGTTTTGAACCAAGCATTACATTAATTTCGGAAAATGGCTGTACGGAATCTTGTAAATTAAATGGAATTGCCCGAAAATCAATTTTCTCCTGATCCCTAATTACTCCATTTTCGGTGTTTGATGTGGCATCTAATTCATTTATTCCGTTTATAAATGGCACATCATATTTTGCGATATTATCTTCAACTGATTTGGTTCCAAGACTTTTACCATTTAAAAATAATTCTACTGATTTTTGATTGGAATAGACTTTTACAGGTTGAATACAAACATTATTTTTGTCCAAATTTCCACCTCTAATTTTCCAATTTGCACCGCCGATGGCTATTATCGGAGATTTTGACAAAAATGCCTGATATTGGGAATAGGTATCTTTTATTGCTCTGTCGGGTCCAACAATCCCTTTATTATTTATATGAGGCACAGCGTTTGGTCTTCTCTCGGAATAAAAGTCGTTTAGATTCCATATTGAAGCACCAGCCAGATACGGTTTTGACATGATGGATTTGATATAGCTTTCATGAAATAAATTGGCAGATTCAGCAGTAAAATCAAAGCGTTCGGGCTCAAAAGAATGTAAGCGTGGATCTACATCAGCACCAAATTCTGAAAGAATAAAAGATTTACCAGGATTCAGTTTTTTTGCATTACTCAAATACGTATTCAGGTAGTCGAATGTCTTCACATACCATCCAAAATAGGTATTGCAGCCAATAATTTGAGGTATAGCAGTAATGCCTGCTTTTTGATGTCTGTCAAAATCGTGAACCGGAATCATAGTATATCTTGCAGGATCATCGGATTTTATCTGATTTTCAATTTTTATAGCAAGTTCTTTAACTGAGTTAAGGTATTGTTTATTGCGCAATGAATCTTTAACAAAAGGTTGCACTAACAGCACTTCGTTCATGTAGCCCCAAATCATTACAGAAGGGTTATTATAATTTTGTAAAACCATTTCACGCGCCATGTGCAGGCAATTATTAGTATAGGCATCTGTTTCACTTATAAGACTGTTCAATGGGATTTCCACATCACAGATTATACCCAGTTTATCACACATTTCATTAACTATTGGATCTTGAGGATAATGACCGATACGCAAATAATTAGCTCCCATGGCTTTGAGGAGTTTAATGTCGCGAATATTAATTTCATCGGGTAGGGCATTGCCCAAATCCTGAAAATCCTGAACTCTACATGTGCCGATTAATTTCATCGATTTTCCATTAAGGAAAAAACCTTTATCAGGCGAAAATTCAAACCATCGCAATCCAAGCGGATTGGTCACTTCGTCTAACACTATTTTTGTTTTAGCATCGTAAACCCGTGTAATTACAGTATATAGGGTTGGCGAATCGGGACTCCATAATGCAGGATTATCAACTTTTATATCTTTCTGCTCAATGGTTTGTGTAGAATTAGGTAAAACCTTGACTGTTAATGCATTTTTACTGACTATTTGCTGTTTATTGGAAACAATGCTATTTTCAACAATCAAATTTGATGTTAATTTAGCATCATTAGTTACCAACGTTCGAATAGAAACCTGGGCTTCTTTTTCAGAAACTTTTGGAGTAGAAATAAAAACTCCTGATGATGCAAAATGCGTAGTGGCAAGGTGTTGTTTATTAGAGTAAATTAAACTGACATCCCTACAAATTCCTCCATAATACGTAAAATCAGCATGAATAGGCGGAATATCAGTATTAACCCGATTACTAACTTTAACAGCAAATTTATTCTGCTGACCAAATTGAACTAAGTTGGTGATGTCGAAGCAGAAACGAATATAACCTCCTAAATGAGTTCCTGCTAATTTTCCATTCACATACAATTCCGTTTCCTGATTAGCACCTTTAAAATATATAAAAACCTGTTTTTCGGCTTTTTCAATAGGAATAAATACAGACTTGCGGTACCATCCTGTACCTCGATAATAACCGGGTGTATCGTCCACCGCATCATCTTTGTTCCATGTATGAGGAATGTTTACATTTTCCCATTTTGAATCATCAAAATTAGCATCCATTACGTTTGAAAAATCCCCAATCGAAAATCGCCAATTTTCGTTTATTGACTCAATAACTCTTGGACTATTTGCAAATACTGAAAACGAGAACAAAAAGCAACTATATGCAAGAACTTTAAATTTT
>CAIKVR010000354.1 GCA_903830915.1 uncultured Bacteroidales bacterium | reverse complement strand
TGCTCCTGCGAGTAAATGGTTGCAGCTTTCGGATTTTTTATCAGATCATCGCTAATCAACAACAAAGCTGTAAAATCTTTATTCTCAGTATTATCCTTCCGAATCCTGTCAACCGGTTGGTCTACAAAATCGAAGAGATAGTTATCATTACTTTTCAGCACGTTATGATATTGGTTCGTACGGTCAATCACATAAATGTGTTTTCTACTACCATCTTTCAGGCTGGAAAGCCACAGTGGAACGGTTATCATTCCGGCAAAAAGCAAAGGAGTAAGAAAGGTGAGAATGATGAATGATTTTTTCATCACACGGGTAGCGTATTCCCGTTTTATTATCAGAGTGATTTTCGACATAACATTTAAGGGTTAATAATTATCTGACTGTTTCGATAAAAATATCATTCATGCTTGGTAATAATTCTTCAAAAGTATGAATCTCAGTCTGTTTAATAAGTGAACCAAGCAACGAATTATTACTGCCAACATTCATCTTCTGAATTTTACTTTCAATAATACCATCCTTTTCTACTTGCGATATTAACTCAAAATCACTACCTGAAATAGGATTATCGGAACGAACAAGATACTTTTTACTGGTATGATTGGCACGAATTTCAGCCACATTTCCCTGCAACACGATTTTAGCCTTATTGACTAAAGAAATATTTTCGCATAAGTCCTCCACAGTTGCCATATTGTGGGTTGAAAAAATGATGGTTGCGCCGTTGTTTCTCAGTTTCAGAATTTCACGCTTCATCAAATCAGCATTTACCGGATCAAATCCGCTGAATGGTTCATCAAAAATCAGCAACTTAGGATTATGCAAAATGGTAGTGATAAACTGCACTTTTTGAGCCATTCCTTTCGAAAGCTCTTCCACTTTTTTGTCCCACCAGGCCTGAATTTCAAATTCTTCAAACCAATATTTCAAAGCTTTAAGTGCAGCATTACGACTCATTCCTTTCAATTGAGCCAGATACAAACATTGTTCACCCACTTTCATCTTTTTGTACAACCCACGTTCCTCGGGTAGATAGCCTATCTGTTGTACATCAGCAGTTGTCATGCGTTTGCCATTCAAACGAACTTCACCGCTATCGGGTGCGGTTATGCAGTTGATAATCCGAATGAGCGTCGTTTTTCCGGCACCATTAGGTCCCAGCAAACCGTAAATGCTGTTTTCCGGTACGGTCAGGCTCACACTGTCCAGTGCTAAATGTCCGGCAAATTGTTTGACAACATTTTCTACCTCGAGTAATATCATGTTTTGTCGTGATTGGTTGATTAAGTTGATTGAGTTAATTGGAAATTCTGAAATTGAAAATTGGTTTACATTTTCCCCTCGTCAGCAAAACTGTAATATTGACCACGGGCAATAATGATATGGTCGAGAAATGCAATGCCAATGGCATTGCAGCCCTCTTTTACACGACGGGTTATCTGTTCGTCTTCCTGACTTGGCCGGTTTTGTCCTGAAGGATGATTATGCGCAACCACAACTGCCTGAGCCGATTTCTCTAACGCCAGTTTAAGCAACATGGGCACATCCACCACCGTTTGTTTGCTTCCACCCTGCGTCAGTCGCCTTGTTTCAATTACTTTATTGGCACCGTTCAACAGTCCAATCCAAAACTCCTCGTGAGGCAAATCCACCAGCTGTGGTTCAAACAATTCAAATAAATCCAGACTTGACGAAATTTTCTTACGTTCCAACATTTCATTGGTTTTACGGCGTTTGCCAAGTTCCAATGCCGCCATTATGGTTATGGCTTTGGCTTCACCAATGCCTTTGAACCGTTTGCACAGATCGTGAATCGTAAGTTGTGCCAACTCATTAATATTATCATGACATTCATGCAGGATACGGCGCGAAAGTTCAACAGCCGATTCATCTTTATTCCCAGAAGCTATCAGAATAGCCAATAGTTCCGCATCCGAAAGACTCTGAGAGCCTTTGTGAAGCATTTTTTCGCGCGGACGGTCATCTTCTGCCCAGTCGCGTATGGTTAGTCTCTTTTCATCCGTTAACATGCTCCAAAAGTACAAAATATTTTCTTTTCACAAATCGAATTTAGCAGTAAAAAAAAGCTGTATCAAAATATATTCGATGCAGCTTCAATAAGTTGTCAATACAAAGCATTTATATATCCTTCACTTTAAAAGGATTATATGAAATTCCATAATCAATTACATCAGCATGTTCGTGTTTTTTTATCCATTTTATAATAAAAATAGTAACTGGCAGAAGAATTATTTCGTAGGCTGTTTTCAGAATAATCTGTGTAAAAATCATAATAATCAAATGATGGTGTTTAATAATACCTGAAAAAGCAATAGTGAAAAAGACCAACGAATCAGCACCTTCACCAAAAATGGTAGAAACAATAGCACGAATACCAAAATGACGACCATGTTGGTGGACTTTCATTTTACTCATTATATAAGCATTAATAAATGAACCAATCAAAAAGGCAATAAAGCTGGCTATTGCAATACGTTCACTACTAAGTAATATCTGCGCAAAAGCATGTTGATAAATAAAGTGAGGAGACGATGGTAACCAAAAAGAAATCCTGAATATAAAAACAGCAAAGAAATTCATTAAAAAACCAATCCAAATTATCATTCTCATCTTTCGGTAGCCCCAAACTTCAGCCACTAAATCGTTGATAATGTATGTTATCGGAAAAATAAGTAGTCCCGCAGTTATATCAAAACCAAAAATGCGCACTATTTTCTGACTTACAATGTTAGCCACAATCAGGCAGACTGTGAACACTAATCCGCATATCATATAAACAATTGAAACCTTTTTACTCATAGTGTTTGGAGTTTTTGAACATGGGCAAAGATAAACGTTTTTATTTATAAAACAAAGAGAGGCAACACATCGTATTGCCTCTCTTGAGCATTTATAATAAATCTATCATTTACAGAGAGTTACCATTTGGGTTTGTACGCCTTTAGCATTTGATAATCTGCACAAATAAACTCCGGAGCGAAGCATTGATATGTCCAGTGTTTGTAAACCAGTTACATTATCCTTTAATTCGACACTTTGTAGCATTTTCCCGGTTAAGTCTAAGACCAGTAATTTTGAAGGTATAAAGTCAGAACCCGAGTAACTTATATTCAGTTTCCCATCTATAACCGGGTTTGGATACAATTTCAAATCCAGATTCTTTGGAGAAACCATATCTGTTTTAACGTTTGCTTTATGAGTTGCCAACCAGATGGTAGCATTCATTAATAAATATTCATGATTTACCCCAACATCACCTGTATATCCATTGTAAAGACTATTTCCACTACCACCCGTTCCATCATCGCAAGGTGAACTATCGCCAATTGCAGCCACTTTTCCATTGCCATATTTAGCTGTAGCGAACATTACATTGGTTGTTCCGGTTGATGATGCACCAGTATTATAAATATAACCAACGGATGTTGCGTTCTTTGTTTTATCCAGGGTCATTGTTGTGCCGTTACTCCACATAACCTTTGCACAAGCCCCCATTGGACCTTGCAAAATAGAATCATTTGTTATGGTAGCAAGATTGGTTGAAGTTAGAGAAATATTGGCTAAATCGAATGAAATGCCAAAGGGGTTTGCCTGAACAGAATTTGTCGTTAAAAAGTCATTCCATATTGCAGGAGAGTCCCAGCCATCGTTATTTCTATCGGAAACTGTATGATCGGAAACCATAAAAAGTCCACCTCCGTTTTTCACAAAATTCATCAAGGCTGTTTTTTCTGTAGCGCTAAACTGAATATTAGGCTCACATACAATAAAAACATTGTATTTGGTCAAATCCTGAGTATTACTACTGCTTCCGTAAGTAATTGAACCGTTACTTGGCAAGGTTTCAACATAGTAGCCTTTTTTTACACAGTCAACTCCCCAAGCCGATAAAGCACCACTCCAATAGGTTTCAGATGTTGAACTGGTAATTCCGGATTGTGCTGGTGTAGGAACTTGAATAGGACTTGTTGAATTGCTTATTACCCAATCAGCATTACCAGCCTGTTCAGCTTTTGTGTTATCAAAAAGAATCTTTATTTGGGAAAACGCCGTGCCGTAAATTAACAAAATGGCAAGAGTTAAACGTATTTTCATTACAAGTGTAAAATTAAATTATTCGAGCAAAATTGCGCAAAGATAGAATATCCTGTCATATTTCTGTAATAAAAATACAAAAAAAGAGCTAAAGTAATTTTCTTTAGCTCTTTCGTCTTTTAAATTAGTGTTTATTAAACACTATATCTATTTTATTTCAATATTGTAATCCATCCGCGCCTGAATTCCATTCATTTTTTCTACATTGCGAATTTGCTTCAAGATAGTATATTGGTCACCAAGTTGCTCTTTCATAAAACGGACTTCCACTTCTTTTCCTAGATTTTTCATCAGCTTGGTAGTGAAATCTTCCTTTTCGGGATATTCAGTAATATTGTACGATTTTAGTTTAGCCTTAGCAACAGCTATTTTAATGGCTTCATTTAAACCCCCAATTTTATCAACAAGCCCAATTTTAATGGCATCTTCCCCGGTCCACACACGGCCTTCGGCTATTTTTTTAATTTGATCAACTGTCATTTTGCGTCCATCTGCACAGCGTTTCACAAATAATTCATAACCACGATTTACATAGTTTTGCATCAAATCACGTTCTTCGGGAGTAAACGGACGATTTACTGAAATAGCATCACTCATTTTATTCGTTTTCACACCATCATAAGTAATTCCAAGCTTTTCGTTCAAACCTTTGACATTTGGAATTACTCCAAAAATACCGATTGAACCTGTAATCGTATTAGGTTGAGCCACAATCAGATCTGCTAAACACGAAATATAATATCCACCGGAAGCAGCATAATCGCCCATCGAAACAATGATTGGTTTTTTTGCTTTAAGTAAACTCAAGGCATGCCAGATCTGCTCTGAAGCAAAGGCACTTCCACCCGGAGAACTTACGCGAAAAACAACTGCTTTAACCGAAGAATCTTTAGCTACACTATTGATAGTCTTAATCATATCTTTAGCTACAATTCCGTCTCCTTCTTCATCCGTAATTTCGCCAACTGCATAAATCACAGCCACTTTATTTTTATCAAACTTACTTGTATCAGACACTTTAGTCAACGTACCATGTTTTACAAAAGTCAAATTATCGGCTTTTTTCAAGCTCTTTACACATTTGCGAATCACGCTGTCCATTTGCTCCACGTACACCAGCGAATCAACCAAGCCATAATGTTTTGCCTTTTCGGTAGGCTGGAACATCAACATTTCATCGGCATACATATTCAGTTTTTCAAAGGGTATCTTACGAGAAGCAGAAACCTCCTTGAGAATAGTATTCCATATTGAATTCATAAATACAGTAACTTGAAGACGATTTGCATCACTCATTTTAGTAGTAATCAGAGGCTCAACTGCTGATTTGAATGTTCCAACTTTTACAATCTGCATTTCAATCCCAAGTTTATCAAGCGTATTTTTCAGAAACATAGTCTGAGCCGAAAGTCCTTTCAATTCAAGCATTCCCTGCGGATTAAGCAGTACTTTATCGGCACAAGAAACCAGATAATACATTCTCTGGGAATAATTATCAGCATAAGCCACCACAAATTTACCGGATTTTTTGAAGTCAATTAATGCATCTCGTATTTCACGAATTGAAGCAACATTGGCTGACAGAGAACCACCTTTCAGATAAATTCCAACAATATTTTCATCTGATTTTGCTTTGGCAATGTTAGCTAAAACATCATCGAGTCCGATTTTAGTTTCAGACGATTTACCCATAGCGCTGGCAAAAGCACCCGAAAATGGATCATCTTGTGAACGGTCGATTAAAGTACCTTCGAGACTAAGTTCGTAAACCGAATTTGGTTTCAAGGTCGGTGTCGAATCCTTTGCTCCGGCAATTGCACCTACTACTCCGAAAAAAATCAAAAAACCTATCAACCAGGCTATAATAACGCCTACGATAGTGGCCAGTGTGAATTTCAAGAACTGTTTCATAGCTTATATTTTTAAAAGATTACAAATTTTAATGCTTTTAGATGCAAAGAAAAACATATTTTTTTAGATAACAAAACTTATTAGCGGTTGATTGAGAACATTCTCAAAATATTTTTTTTTGAATAAAATAATCGAAATTATTTATTGTTTTCTATTTTTTCACCTACAAATTAGATTTATTATCCAAGAGAATTCCATCCCTGAGCCTGTAACTCAATTTCCTCACCTTCACGACCAACGAGTTGCAGTCCAAGTTCAGGTTTAGTCATGTGTCCAACAATGGCAATACCTTCTGTTGTTGCAATTTTATCATAATCTTCAAGGGAAACAGTAAACAATAATTCGTAATCTTCGCCACCATTTAAGGCTGCCATTACAATACTCATATTCAATTCTTCGGCCATAACTACCGCCTGATAATTAATCGGAATTTTGTCTTCATAAACCCGGCATCCGGTATTACTTTGTGTGCAAATATGCATAAGTTCCGACGATAAACCATCCGAAATATCCATCATAGAAGTTGGAACAATTCCTTTCTGGTTCAGAAGTTCTATAATATCTTTACGGGCTTCGGGTTTCAATTGTTTTTGCAGGATGTAATCTCTTCCTTCAAAATCGGGTTGTGCTTCATCATTCGCACCAAATACAATTTTTTCACGTTCTAATAATTGCAAACCCATATAAGCTGAACCTAAATCACCGGTTACACAAATCAGATCGGTTTGTTTGGCACCGTTTCGGTACACGATTTTGCCTTCTTCGCCTTCTCCTATACAGGTAATACTAATAGCTAGCCCAGTGAGCGAAGCCGATGTATCACCACCAATCAAATCAACACCGTATTTTTCACAAGCCAGTTTAATTCCGTCATAAAACTGATCCAGATCTTCCACCGAAAAACGTTTGGAAACACCAATAGAAACCGTAATTTGTTTTGGGGTGCCATTCATGGCATAGATATCCGAAAAATTCACTACAGCGGCTTTGTATCCAAGGTGCATAAGCGGAACATATACCAAATCGAAATGAATACCTTCGAGCAGTAAATCGGTGGTAACCAGTACTTTTTTGTTCTCATAATTAAGTACCGCAGCATCGTCACCAACCCCCTTGAGAGTAGAAGAATTTTCAATCTTGAATTTTTCGGTCAAATGGTTGATGAGTCCAAATTCGCCGTAAGCAGATATTTCAGTTCGTTGCATTTTGTTTCAATAAAACTGACTTTTCCAACAATCAATTGAAGCCGGAAAAGTCAGAGAGTATATGATTATTAATCAGTGAGTTTTGTCTATTTTTTCAACCCTGCGTTGATGCCTGCCACCTTCAAATTCGGACATAAAGAAAACTTCAATTATATCGAGCGCTTCTGATTCAGTTATAAATCTTGCGGGTAATGAAAGTATATTAGCATCATTGTGTTGACGTGCTAATGCAGCTATTTCGGGCTTCCAGCAAAGTGCAGCACGTATTCCAAAATGCTTGTTAAGCGTCATGCTAATACCGTTGCCACTACCGCAAATGGAAATACCAAAATCGAATTCGCCCTTTTTAATTGCTGAAGCCATTGGATGTGCAAAATCGGCATAATCCGAACTTTCGGAAGAATAAGCACCGAAGTCTTTTATTTCTTCAGCTCCCTCGCCTTCGAGAAATTCAACAACTTTGTTTTTCAGTTCATAACCGGCATGATCGTTGCAAATTGCAATGCGTAATTTATGATATGGATTCATGTTTCTGAAATTTTATTGATACAAAAGTAGAAAAAAAAATCAAAAAAATCATTTATTCGTGAAAACACTCGCATTTCGGATGGTTATAAGTTCTATAAATAAGTGATAAGAATTAATATATCAGCTTTCAAAAAATTATTTTGGAATCCACTTAATAGTGATATTGGAGAAATTGGATTGTGCGGAAGGAGATTGTGTATTTGTTATGGTGTCCTTAGGAAAAGTAAAACTTGCAAACTTGCCTGTTCCATCGTTTTCAGTGAACTCCATACAAACTTTATAGGTACCATTATTAACCAGATTACCAGACACATCAGTTCCGCTCCAACTACATGTTACAACCCCATGACTATACAAAGTAGCTCCAGTAGTCGCATCTATTGTGTTTCCATTAGAAGTTGAATTGTACCAATTTGTAAGATATTGCCGGCGAGCCTGAGCATTAACCAGTAAAGTTTTGATAAAAGCACCTGAGTTATTTTCAACCCAAATAGCCAAAACATGTCGTGGTGAAAAATTTCCGTTATACGTACTGGTAGTGGTGGTAACGGTCATTATTCCGGCCGATTTTCTGGAAGTATCTACTGGATCGTTAATACTTGTACAAGCTGTAAAACCAATCAGTAACATGAAGATTAATAATTTTCTTGTCGTTTTCATTAATTGTTGTTTGTTGTTTTTGATTTTTATAACGTTGATTTGAACTAAAAGTTGTAAGAAGCACATTATTATCTAAAGGGTTTAACGTCTTTTACTTTTGTTTTTCAAAAGCAAAGAATCGGTTACATCGGTAGTTTGTTTTGTATTGGGAACTTAATCAAAAAATTATTGTAATTTAACTAATAAAATTTAATACTTATTTGTAATTATGCCAAATTTATTCATATTTTTGCGTTTGTAATACTTGTTGAATAACTTTCAACCAAAATAGATGAATTCTCCTCCCTTTCTTCAAAAACTTATCTCGTTTTATTCTGATGGTTTCCAGAATATGACTGTAGGTAAAACTCTGTGGACTATAATATTGATAAAACTTTTTATCATGTTTATTGTACTAAAAATCTTTTTCTTTCCCAACTACCTGAAAACAAATTTCAAAGACGATACTTCCAGAGCAAATCACGTTCGTCAGGAATTAATCAATAAAACAAATTAATTTTTTACACTTTAATAACTAATCTCAAGAAAATTATGAATCTATTGGATGCATCTTTATTGGCTTGGTCGAGGGCACAGTTTGCTATGACTGCCATGTATCACTGGCTTTTTGTGCCTCTTACGCTAGGTTTGGGGCTTATTATGTGTATTATGGAATCGTTGTACGTGAAAACGGGCAACGAAGCGTGGAAAAAAGCGACACAGTTCTGGATGACGCTTTTCGGAGTTAATTTTGCTATTGGTGTTGCAACAGGGATTATCCTGGAATTTGAATTTGGTACTAATTGGTCGAACTACAGTTGGTTTGTCGGCGACATTTTTGGTGCTCCGCTTGCCATTGAAGCCATTCTTGCTTTCTTTATGGAAGCAACCTTTATTTCAGTTATGTTTTTTGGTTGGAAAAAAGTAAGTAAAGGTTTTCACCTTACTTCTACCTGGTTGACCGTTTTGGGAGCAACTATTTCGGCTTTGTGGATTCTGGTTGCCAATGCGTGGATGCAATTCCCGGTGGGTATGGATTTTAACCCTGACACGGTGCGAAACGAAATGATTGATTTCTGGAGCATCTTGTTGTCTCCGGTTGCAATAAATAAGTTCTTCCATACGGTGATTTCAAGTTGGGTATTGGGGAGTTTATTTGTTATAGGAGTAAGTGCATGGTATATCTTAAAGAAACGTGAGGTTGATTTTGCCTTGAAAAGTATGAAAGTCGGTGCTATAGTCGGTTTGGTTGCGACTTTACTTACTGCTTACACCGGTGATGGATCGGCATATAATGTTTCTCAACGTCAGCCTATGAAGCTGGCCGCAATGGAAGGGCTTTATAATGGCAAAACCAATATGGGACTAGTTGTATTTGGCATTTTAAATTCTGAAAAGAAGTCGTATAAAGATTCGATTAATCCGTATATCTTTAAGATTGAAATACCTTCGATGTTGTCGTTATTGGCCAACAGAGATATTAATTCATTTGTTCCGGGGATAAAAGATATATTAAATGGAGGTTATAAAACGCTGGATGGCACAGTCACTATGTCGTTCGACGAAAAACATACACGTGGAAAAGCTGCCATACAGTCGCTGGCCGATTACCAAAAAGCCGTAGCAGCTAAAGATACAACTGCCGCAAAAAATCAAAAAGCGTCTTTAAAACAAAACTATGCTCAGTTTGGTTACGGTTATATTGATAAGGCCGAAAAAATGATCCCTAACCTGCCAACAGTATTTTATTCTTTCCATATTATGGTAATGTTGGGATTCTATTTTATTCTATTATTTGGATTAGTGCTTTATTTCAGTTCTAAAAAACTGATTGAAAAAGCGAATTGGTTGTTGTGGATAAGTTTGTTAAGTATTCCACTCGGATATGTTGCCAGTCAGTTAGGTTGGGTGGTGGCCGAAGTTGGTCGTCAACCATGGGCTATTCAGGATGTTTTGCCTTTGAATGCAGCCATTTCGAACATTTCATCTTATTCGGTTATTATAACCTTCTTCCTTTTCCTTACGTTGTTTAGTGCTTTATTAATTGCTGAAATACGCATTATGTTGAAACAAATTAAAAAAGGACCATCTGAGTCCTAAAGTTTATAAAGTGACAAGTTTATAAAGAAAAACGTATTTTATATACTACAACTGACTTTATAAACTTTCAAACTTTACGAACTTTCAAACTTTACAAACATTATAAACTTTCAAACTTAATATATTATGATAACATACTCATTTTTACAGCATTATTGGTGGTTTTTGATATCACTACTTGGTGGAATTCTTGCTTTTCTACTTTTTATTCAGGGTGGACAAACCCTGTTGTTCTCCCTTTCTAAAACCGAAGACGAAAAAAGGCTGTTAGTCAATGCCCTTGGTCGTAAATGGGAATTTACGTTTACGACGCTGGTTACGTTTGGTGGAGCTTTCTTCGCTTCTTTCCCTTTATTCTATTCCACCAGCTTCGGTGGGGCATACTGGGTTTGGATGGCTATATTATTTTGCTTTATCATTCAGGCTGTATCGTACGAATTTCAGACTAAGCCTGGCAATACTTATGGTGCAAAAACTTATCGTTCGTTCCTGTTTGTGAATGGATTGTTGGGAACATTCCTTATTGGGGTGGCCATTGCTACATTCTTTACCGGTTCCGATTTTATTGTAAACAAAGGCAATATTACCAGCCAACTTGCACCCGTAATCAGCTCCTGGGGAAATGAATGGCACGGATTGGATGCATTATTCACCGTACGAAATCTGACACTCGGAATTGCCGTGTTCTTCCTTTCGCGTTCTTTGGCAGTGTTGTTTTTCGTCAACCGCTTAAATCATACGGTTCTTGAAGCACGTTCACGCAAATACTTATGGTATAATGCCATTCCGTTTGTGGTATTCTTCCTTGTGTTCGTAATCTGGACATTATTCTCCGACGGTTTTGCAGTAAATCCTGTTACCGGAGTAGTTTCAATGGAAAAATATAAATACTTCACTAACTTTATCGAAATGCCGATTGTACTGGTATTATTCCTGTTGGGCGTTGTGGCTGTTTTGGCAGGTGTTATCGGAACATGGATATCTCCAAAATTCAAAATTGGTATCTGGTTTGCCGGGGTAGGAACAATTGTAACTGTTTGCAGCCTTTTGATGACTGCCGGATATAATAATACAGCATATTATCCTGCTACCCCCAATTTACAAAGTTCTCTGACCATCTTCAATTCGTCCTCTAGTTTCTTCACATTGAATGCCATGTCAATAGTATCACTGTTTATTCCGGTGGTATTGGTATACATTTTTATTGCATGGCGCTCCATGGAAAAGAATCGGATTGATATTGACGATGTGAATAATGATGAACATGCATATTGAAATTTCTATTTAATCAAAAACAGGCTTTCCTACAGAGGAAAGCCTGTTTCCATTTTATAAAGTTTACAAGAATCCATAAATGGATTACTCATTTTAATAAACTAGTGGTCAACTTTTTTCAGAAGAAGTTGTTATATATATCTAAGAACAATTTAAAATAATAATTATGGGTAAAATTTCTGATGTAGTAAAACCGGGTGTTGTAACCGGAAGTGATCTACAATTTATTTTTAAGGTTGCAAAAGAATCTGGATTTGCAATTCCTGCAGTAAATGTGGTGGGTTCATCTACTGTAAATGCTGTGATTGAATCTGCGAAAGTGGCTAACGCACCTGTTATGATTCAGTTTTCGAATGGTGGTGCTGCTTTCAACGCAGGTAAGGGTTTAAAATTGGAAGGTCATCAGGCCGCTATTTTAGGTGCAATCGCCGGTGCAAAACACATTCACACTCTGGCCGAAGCCTACGGTGTACATGTAATTCTTCATACTGACCACGCAGCTAAAAAACTATTGCCTTGGATTGATGGATTGCTTGATGCAAGTGAAAAAAACTTTGCTGAAACGGGTAAACCGCTTTTCAGTTCCCACATGCTTGATTTATCAGAGGAGCCATTGGAAGAAAACATTGAAATTAGTAAGCGCTATCTGGAACGCATGAGTAAAATGGGTATGACTCTTGAAATCGAACTTGGCATAACAGGTGGTGAAGAAGATGGCGTTGATAACAGCGGTGTTGATAATAGCTTGCTATACACCCAACCCGAAGATGTTTATTATGCCTATACAGAATTAAGTAAAGTTTCTCCAAATTTTACCATTGCAGCTTCGTTTGGGAATGTACACGGTGTTTATAAACCGGGTAATGTAAAACTAATGCCAATTATTCTCAAAAACTCACAAGATTATATTAAAGCAAAAGATGGGTTGGAAACTTCTCATCCTGTTAACTTTGTATTTCACGGTGGTTCAGGATCTTCTCACGAAGAAATCCGTGAAGCAATCGGTTATGGTGTGGTAAAAATGAACATTGATACTGATACTCAATGGGCATATTGGGATGGAGTTCGTGGATTTGAAGCAAAGAATCATGACTATTTACAAGGTCAGATTGGAAATCCGGAAGGTGCTGAGAAACCAAATAAAAAGTTTTATGACCCGCGTGTTTGGTTACGCAAGGGTGAAGAATCACTAATTGCACGTCTACAGGTTGCATTTGGCGATTTAAATTCAATCAACAGCATTTAATATCTTTTAGATTTATAAATACTATTTGAATTTTCATAAAAAAGGCTGGCAATATAATTGTCAGCCTTTTTTATGAAACAATTTGTAGTGAATTACAAAATTACTTTTCCTATACGATTTCCAACCCTTACAATCAGCACACCATTTGCTGGAGCTGATATGCTGTTTATCCCTTCCTTAGTAAGTTTATGAAGTAATTTTTGACCAACAGAACTGTAAACATCAAGTGATTCACCTTCATTTGCAGAGAAATTTATCTTGCCATTATACACCGTAACATTTAATAAAGATAAAACAGGAATCACCGTTGTAGGTCCATTATTTTGACCAATTATTGAACGTGAAAGATCAAAAGCACCGGTACTAGCCATAGTTAAAGTTGCTGAATGATTAGTTCCTGTAATCGGCTTATAGGTAATTGTGACAGAGGTGTTTGGAACACTACCTCCAGTTTGGGTAACACTATACTGAGATAAACTAAACAAATTTGCATTTGGACCAGATAGTGAAAGCCCTAAATCAGTTGTCAGATTTACGGCACTTACATTAATTATTTGTGAAACTTGACTTCCGTCATTCGAAACCAATAGAGGAGTAGTGACGTCGGTAACGGTTAAAGTTGGCGCAGCTGTAACATTTAAAGTAAATGTTGCTAGGCTACTACAATAAGGGCTTACAGCTGCCTGATTTGCAGTAATAATTGTTGATCCGATTCCAGCAAGCGTAACTTCACCAGTATTAGTATTAACAGAAGCTACATTAGTTGCAGAACTTGAATAAGTAATTGCACCGGTGCTTAATGTGGTTGGAGTCTGGGTAAAATTTACATCTCCGATAATTTTAGAAATTGTTGGGCTGGAGAATGAGATATTTGAAGCTGTGCAGGTTGAATAAGTAATTTCAATAGCTTTTAAATAAAGAGCTTTGGAAGAGCTTTGTGTCCAGTTGATAACAATACTACCTACACCATAGCCTGTAAAATCGTATACTGCGCTGGTAGAAGTTAAAGTGGCAGTTGTTGCACCGCTCGTAGTAAATGCTGTTCCTCCTACAGTTATCCCAACAGTTCCAGCAATACTACTAGCTCCTGAAGTTGTAACTTTTATATCGGTTATAGTTCCTAAAATACCATTTGTAGTTAGTGTTAACGGATTTGCAGGACTACCGGAAGATCCAAATTGTTGTCCTTTAGAAGGTGTATTATTGGTATCATATCCGAAATAGCCAGTACCTGCTTTCCACGTTGCAGCTGCAGTCCATGTGAGTCCTGTTAAAGTTTGATCACCTACAGCCGTCCATGTAGAAGCCGAAATGGTGTGAGTGTAAGTGTCAGCCTGCAAATTAGCAGATAAAAATAAAATTGAGATTAAGATAATAAACAATTTTAATGATAGAAGTATTCTCATAATGAACTTATGTTTAAATAAATAATTGATTTTTAATGAAAATTTATAAGCTAAAAAAAGCATTTAATGGATTCCAAATTTGAAATGATAACAACAAAGATAGTATAAAAATTCAAAAAAACTTATATTCTTTATTTCGATAAACTATAATTGTCAATTTATTTGCAAAGTTTAAGGATATTATTATAATGTTATTACAAAACAAAAAAGTGGACTTAAAACCCAATTTCCTTCAAAGTTCCTGTTTATTTATTTTGCTATAATCAAGCAATTTAGGATGATTGAAGAAAATTCAAATGGAAATTATGAGTTGAATATACATTTTCAATGTAATTCATTAAGAAAATAGCAAATAAAACAGTTGATTTTGCAAAATAATAGCTATTTTTGCAAACTTTTTCGACAATATATTCATATCTAAGTCTTTCGGATTGCTCTAATCAACGCAATCTAACTTACTTAGATATAGAAATAATTACAAACTCTCAAAAATAATATCAAGAAAATGAAAAACAAATATATAGATCTGATTGAACAAAGTTTTGAATTTCCTAATGATGAGTTTAATGTTATTGAGAATGAACTGGAATGGTGTGGTATACCATTAATGGATATTATTAAGCAATACGGTACGCCACTACGTATCTCTTACCTTCCTAAGATTGCCGAAAACATTCAGAAAGCACGTCGAATGTTTAATGTGGCAATGGCAAAAGTAGATTATGACGGCGATTACAATTATTGCTATTGTACCAAGAGTTCACACTTTTCGTTTGTACTGGAAGAGGTACTAAAGCATGGTGTACATATTGAAACATCATCTGCATTCGATATCAATATATTAGAGTCATTGCACGAACAAGGATTAATTAAACCTGAAACATTTGTTGTATGTAACGGATTTAAACGTCCCCAATATGTTGAAAACATTCAAAACCTAATGCGTCTTGGTTTTACAAACGTCATACCTATATTGGACAATAAATTTGAACTCGACTTATTTCTAAAGGATTTTGACATCAAGTTCAACGTGGGTATCCGCATTGCTGCTGAAGAAGAACCGAAGTTTGACTTCTATACTTCCCGATTAGGTGTCAGATACAACGACATTATTCCATATTATATGAAGCACATTGCGAATAACCCACAGGTTGAATTAAAAATGCTTCATTTCTTTATCAACACGGGCGTGAAAGACACTGCTTATTACTGGAATGAACTAAATAAGGCAGTAAACCTCTATTGTGAATTAAAAAAGAAATGTCCGACACTAGACAGTTTGAACATTGGCGGCGGATTTCCTATTCAGACTCACTTAGACATGGTGTACGATTACGAATATATGGCTGAGGAGATCGTAGCACAGATTAAAACGATATGTACACAAAACGGAGTACCTGAGCCACATATATTTACCGAGTTTGGATCGTATACGGTTGGCGAAAGTGGCGCCATGCTTTACTCCATTGTGAACCAAAAGAAACAAAATGACCGGGAATTATGGAATATGATAGACAGTTCGTTTATGACAACCTTACCTGATACGTGGGCTATTAATCAACGATATGTTTTTTTGGCCTGCAATAACTGGGATTCGGAATATGAACGGGTGAACTTAGGTGGATTGACCTGTGATAGTGAAGATTTCTATAATGCTGAGGTGCATTCAAATGCTGTGTTTTTGCCTAAAATGCATGAAGACCGTGAGCAATATATAGGCTTTTTCCATACCGGAGCTTATCAGGAATCGTTAAGTGGATTCGGGGGTATACAGCATTGTCTGATTCCAGCACCAAAACTAGTTATTATTGACAAAGATGAAGATGGTGAATACTTTACTAAACTGTTTGCAAAAGAGCAAAGCTATAAATCGATGTTGAAGATTTTGGGATATTGATTTATATTGAACGTAAAGAAAGTTTATAAACAATTATAGATTAATACGTTTCTTACCAACGCCTTCATCAATATTTACTTTTTCGGGAACTGATAATAATACCGAAGGATCTGACAGAATTTTATTCAGGATACGCATAGAGGATGCATAGTAAAATCCATCACAAATGCGTTCGTCAAGTACGAATTTTAATTGAATACTTTTGTGCGATTTCATATCACCATTATGATCGATAGTGTGACGGCGGGATTTTTTTCCCATAGCTACAAACATGCTACAGGTACCAAATTCGTACAAATGATGATAGATTGACTCAACTCCAATTGAGCCAATATTTGTCAGGAAAATACTTGAATGCCACGGACTGGCTTTATTAATAAACTTGGGCATCAAACCCACCTTATCAAGATTTAGCAACATAAAAACCACAAAACGCAACAGAAATTCAGGTAAAATCCCCAGAATTTTAGAGATTGTATCCGATGAGTTTTGTTGACCTTGCTTCTGATTATTTTCTTGTTCGTGACGGGTTTTTCGAACAATATCCTGTAAGGTATCAGTGGGTAGAAAGTAGGGTTTTATAAGCGTCTCTTCGCCTTCGTCGGATAACGATCGTTTTACAGCAATAGAGAAATTGACATGATTACGTGAGAAAATCTTATTCCATATCACAAAACGATTCAAATGCGGACGCTGTGAAATAAGCCGAACCAACGATGCCATTATCACATGCATAACCGACAAATCGGGGATATCTTCTTTATGTACTTTGATAAAGGCTTCTATATGGTCAATATCAACTTTTTCCTCGAAGAAATTCTGTGCATCCATACGCGTACGTAGGAAATAAGGTATAACCGAGAAAACAGCATCTACTTTTTTTACGCGCCATCCATCATAACGGTCGCCAAAACTCCATCGAAAATATTTCAGTTGATTCAGTTCGTTCATATTATCAGATTTAAAATTAGTCCTGCCAAAGATACACTTTCTTTTCAAATATGAAACATATGCCTCTGGTTGGAGGGGATTCTCAAATTAAGCAGGAATTCAAACTTTATGTTTCAATACGTTTTTTTCCGACTCCATCGTCAATAATTACAGTTTCAGGAGGAAGCAATAGTGCGGAAGGATTGGCAAGGATCTTTTCAAGCAACCGTATAGCTGAAGCATAATAAAAACCATCGCAAATGCGTTCGTCAAGGACAAATTTCAACTCTATGGTCTTCATTGTTTTTATAGTTCCATCATTATTTACAACTTTCTTGCTACTTTTCTTTCCCATTGATGCAAAAGCGCTACATGTACCGAATTCGTATAGATGATGGTAGATGGATTCAATTCCTATGGACCCAAGATTAGTAAGGAAAACACTGGTATGAAAGGGGCTGGCTTCGAAAAACAATTTTGGCATCAAACCGATTCTGTCAAGTTGTTTTATAGAAAAAATAACCGAACGCAGTAAAAAATCGGGTAGATAACCCATGAATTTGGAAATGGCATCCGAAGAATTTTCCTGGCCTACCTGCTGATTATTCTGTAATTCCTGATTCGTTTTCCGAACAACATCCTGTAAGCTGTCGGTTGGCAAATAATATGGTTTGATAACTGTTTCCTCACCGTCAATAGTCATGGAACGCTTTATGGCAATGGAAAAACTAACATGATTTCGAGCGAAAATCTTATTCCAGACAATGAAACGGTTCAGATAGGGTCGTTGCGAGATAAGCCGTATCAGGGAGGCAATCACAACATCCATAATTGACAATCCGGGCATTTCTTTCTTATGTTCACGTACAAAGTTTTCGATGCTGTCAATAGGAATTTTTACGGCAAAGAACACTTCTGAGTCAGTTCGTTTTGGGAGAATAAACGGAACTACCGAAAAAAGAGCATCTACTTTTCTGACGCGCCATCCATCATAACGGTCACCAACACTCCAACCATAATATTTTAGTTTGTCTTCTTTATTCATGTATTATAAATTTTGAACTTCAAAGTTAGAAAAATTCCAGTATATACAAGTAATAAAGCCTTATTTTAGCATTAATTTCATTGATTTGTTTTCAATGATTTGATCGTTATCCAACATAAACCGAACAACTTCAATCACTTTCGATTCTTTGAACTTTGTTTTCTTAATCACGGAATTAACTGTTAACTCCCCGGATTTCAAAACTAGATGTATAGCTTGTCGAATCGTTTCAAACTCATTGGTTGATACCTGCAACTCCCTTTTTTTCAGGCAAATATCACATTTTCCACAAGAACTGGTTTCTTTTTCGCCAAAATATGCAAGCAAGATCTGGCTACGGCAAATATTCTCTTCCTGAGCATAATCTAACACGCTTTTCACCCTCGAAATATAGCGTTCACGTCGATCTTCGTAGGTTTCTTTGGTAAAAACAACTCTATTTGTAGCTTCCCGCTCACGCACAAAAGTGAGAACTGGTGTCTTTTTTCGGGGGATATATTGAATTATCCGGTCTTTGGCCAGACCAACTAGCTGTTCATAAATTTTGTCATGCGTCCATTCCAAGCGTTTAGCCAAGGTATCTTCATTAATCGAAGCCAAATCGGTAAATAGTCCGGTGTAGGAACGAAGTAGAATGTGCATTAGTTTTTCCTGTTCGGGCGAGTGTTTTTGCTTGTATAAATCATCTTTCCCAACCGTAAAAAGTACACGTGAAGAACTGTCCTGTTCGTCGGTAAGCTCAATGTATCCGGCTTGTTGAAGTATTTTCAGACAATTAAAACTTATCAAAATCGGCAATTTAAATTTGATGCAGAAATCGGCAATATCGAAAGCAAAAACAGCATCCAGTCCAGAGCCAACGCCAATCTGAAAATAATTTCCTAAGGCTTCGTACACTTTCACCACCATTTCCTTTCCGGGAAATGTGTCTGAAACACGTTTACGCATTTTTACCGCATCACCATTGTTGTAAAGCAAAACGGCATAGGCTTTTTTCTCATCACGCCCTGCCCTACCCGCTTCCTGAAAATATGCTTCCAGCGAATCGGGTAAATCCAAATGCACCACCGTGCGAACTTCGGCTTTATCAATGCCCATTCCAAAGGCATTGGTTGAAACAATTACCCGTGTTTCGTCCGATTTCCAACGGGCTTGTTTAGCATCTTTGGTTTCGTTTTTCAATCCGGCATGAAAATTTTCGGCGGAAATGCCGTTGAGATTCAAAAAATCGGCCACTTCTTTGGTTTTCTTCCTGTTACGGACATACACCACCGACGTTCCCGGAACACTATTCAATATTTTCAACAGATTTTCATCCTTATTCTCCACCGTTCGCACCACATACGCCAGATTGAAACGATGGAAACTTTTTTGAAACAGATTGGGTTCTTTAAACTGTAATTGAGTCTGAATATCGACTACCACTTCAGGTGTGGCGGTAGCGGTAAGTGCCAGTACAGGTACATCGGGCAGCAATTCTCTGATATCGGCAATGCGTAAGTAAGATGGTCGAAAATCATAACCCCACTGTGAAATACAATGCGATTCGTCAACGGCAATCATGCATACTTTCGTCTGTTTGATTTTCTCTATAAAAATGGGCGTTGCCAATCGTTCGGGCGAAACATACAGAAACTTGTAAGCTTCGAACACGGCATTATCGAGCGTCATCAAAATATCATTATGAGTCATACCCGAAAAAATGGCAGCTGCTGCAATTCCTCTTGTTTTCAGGTTCTCCACCTGATCCTTCATCAAAGCAATAAGTGGTGTAACCACTATGCAAAGCCCTTCCATAGCCATAGTGGGCACCTGAAAAGTCAACGACTTTCCACCACCGGTTGGCATTAACCCAAGTGTATCCTTACCCGCTGCGATGCTGCGGATAATATCAGCCTGAAGTGGACGAAACTCGTCGTAACCCCAGTATTGCTTGAGTATTTGAAGGTATTGTTGCATGTTGTTTAACCACTAAGGCACTAAGAACACAAACGTCACGTAATTTATGTAGTTTGAAAACAAAAATACGAATAAGAATTGGAATGAGTTATTGTAATTTAAAAGATATTGGCAATGTGTACCAAACCGCTACATTTTCTCCGTTTTGTTTGCCGGGAATGAATTTTGGAAGGAGTTTTATTACACGGACTGCTTCTTTATCGCAATCTGAGAATAATGAACGTATAACCTCCACTCTGTCAACTTGTCCGGTTTTTGAAACTACAAAGCGAACAATAACTCTACCTTGTATCCTGTTTTGTTGAGCATTAACAGGATATTTAATATTCCTACAAATAAAATTTAATAATCCTGTTTCGCCACCAGGAAACTGTGGCATTTGTTGAACAACCTGATATATTTTTTCATCATTTTCTTCAGTTGGTTTAATTTCAATAAGATCAGCCTCTCTCTTTTTAGTTTTTATCAAAATCACACCATATTTTGCATTTTCTCCATATTTTGCAACCAGATCAGCAACTTTATTTATTGAATCGGGTTTCATTACGCTTAGTGATTCAATGTTTTTTGCCTCAATGCTAGATAAATCAAAATCGGATGCTAAAATTTTGTCATCAAGAACTTTAACCGCTTTATTGATGTCCTGATTTGAAGAACTAGAAGTTTGAGCATTTACTGAAGTAGTAACTGTAATAAGCGATATTATCGCTATACAAAGCGTTTTTTTTGTTTTTGAAAATTGATTTTTCATTTTGGATTTCATTTAAGTATAAACGATTATTTTAACCCAACAAAAATACAAAAAATCATTAACAAACCAACTCTTGAAGAAAATTGTTTTATAAATTTAATGCACTAAATTACTTCTAGCAATAAAAATCGTATTTTTGCAGCAATTAATAACAACACGATTATGAAAAGAATATTTACATATGCTCTGTTAATGGCAGTATTATCCGGTATGTCGGCTACAATAAGTGCTCAAACCAATTATTACTTCTACGTTCAGTTGGCCAATAAAAACAATTCTCCCTATACACTTTCTAATCCCTCAACTTATCTGTCAGCACGTGCTATAGCTCGTCGTACATCTTTTAATGTAGCCGTTGATTCTACCGATTTGCCTGTAAATCCGGCCTATATTCAACAAATTGAAAATTTGGGTGTTCATGTGCATTGCACCAGTAAGTGGTTGAATGGTTTGACAGTAAAACTGACCGATTCAACTAAAATAAGTCAGGTGAGGGCTTTGACTTGTGTGAAATTTGTGCAATATACCGGTTTGTTGGTTGGAGCACCCTTAGCACCTCCAACGAAGCAAAATGCCAGGGAAACCCTGAATTATGGAATTGCTGCTGGGCAAATTACTCAGCTCAATGGAACTTTTCTTCATACCGAGGGTTTCAAAGGAAAAGGAATTCAGGTCGCGGTGATTGATGCCGGTTTTACGAATGTAAATATAAATTCCTGTTTTGATAGTTTGCGCTTACAAGGCAGATTACTCGGAACAAAAGATGTGATTAATCCGGCTTCGAATATTTATTCTGAAGATACGCACGGTGCAATGGTACTATCGACTATGACCGGAAATATGCCCGGACAATATCTGGGTACAGCACCGGATGCATCTTACTGGTTGATTCGGACAGAATATAGTCCGACCGAGTACAAAGTGGAAACCGATTTTTGGTGCTCAGGAATTGAATATGCCGATAGTGTAGGAGCCGATATAGCTACTTCGTCCCTGGGTTATTATACCTTCGATGATCCAGACATGAGTTTTACTTATGCCGATATGAACGGCAAAGTTTCACGTGCTAGTCGTGCTGCCACTATTGCTTCTAAAAAAGGGATGGTGGTATTAGTTGCAGCGGGAAATGAAGGTCAAAATGCATGGAAATATATCGGTTCTCCGGCCGATGCTGATGGAATTATTTCGGTTGGTGCAGTAACTTCGACAGGAGTTCCGAGTACATTTACTTCATTCGGTCCAAGTTACGACGGGCGTGTAAAACCCGAAATCTGTGCAACCGGAACTTCTTCAGCTTTAGTAAATACAGCAGGAACACCAACTTATGGTAACGGAACTTCTTTTGCTACGCCGATAATGGCTGGTATGATAGCTTGTTTGCTTCAAAAATACAAAACGCAAACTCAAAATCCAAGTGTTTGGAGTTTGCTGCAAACTATTTTCAGAACCGGTAGTATATACAATAATCCTACAGCTCAAATAGGTTACGGAATTCCTGATTTTAAGGTTGCAGAACAAAATCTGACTACTTTTGATTCGGTTCAGCAATTGCAGAAAAATAGTTTTGTTTTAGCTGAAAATACCATTTTTAAAACATTGACAATTCGATTTTTGGGCGGAAATACACCTATTCAGGCAACTATTCAAATTTATTCCATTACCGGAAAACAAATCGTCAACCAGGCAATTACTGATTCCTACACCGTAATTAAAACCTCCAATTTCCCGACTGGAATTTATGCGGTTTGTGTGACTGAAAATGGAAAAACTGAAACAAGAAAAATTGTGATTAGTTTATAGTCGGCAGTAAGCAGTAAAAAAACAGGTAGTAGTGGTAAGAAAACCACTCAAAAGCTGAAACTTTTCAAACTAAATCAATGAATTCCATCTCCCTTTCCGAACTTACTACTCAAATTCAGGAAACCATCCGGTCGAATTTTGATTCATCAGTCTGGATTCGTGCCGAAATTAGTGAGTTGCGCGAAAATCCGGGCGGTCATTGTTATCTGGAGCTGATTGAAAAAGACAGCACATCGGATATCTTGTTGGCCAAAACGAAAGTAACCATTTGGGCTTCGACTTATCGTATGTTGAAACCCTATTTTGAAAGCAGTACCGGCCAATCACTGCGTTCGGGGTTGAATGTTTTGGTAGCAGTTTCGGTTGAATTTCATGGTTTGTATGGTTTTAGTCTGAATATACGTGACATTGACCCGACTTTTACTATTGGCGAAATGGCTGCACGACGCTTGCAGATCATTCGTCAGTTGGAAGCAGATGGCATTGTGGAAATGAATAAACAACTTGATTTTCCGGTTCTTCCGCAACGCTTGGCAATCATTTCTTCAGCTACAGCGGCCGGTTACGGTGATTTCTGCGACCAACTTGCCAATGATTCTTCCAAATTTGCTTTTCATAAAAAACTTTTTTCGGCCATTATGCAGGGCGATCAGGCCGATAAATCAATTATTGCAGCATTAGAGAAAATATATTCAACCCTGGATTTGTTCGATGTGGTGGTAATCATTCGTGGTGGAGGAGCTATAACTGATTTAGCCTGTTTCGATTCTTACGAACTGGCACTGAATTGCGCCCAGTTTCCATTGCCCATTATTTCTGGAATTGGTCATCAGCGGGATATTTCAATTCTGGATATGGTGGCTTATACCAGTGTAAAAACGCCTACTGCAGCTGCTGAATTTCTAATCTCAACAATGCAGGAAGCCGAAAATCATGTCGTGAATTTAGCTGCTGATATTCAGGATATAATCCGAACCTACATTGAAGATGAAGTTCGGTTCTTTGATCAAACAAAATTACGGATTCGACAGATTTTACAAAGTTGGGTTGTTCAGAAAAGTTATGTTCTTGAACGTCAGAAAAGCCGGTTGAAATCTACGGTTCGAATGCAACTATTAAAGCAATCTAGCTTGTTAGCATTGCTTGAAAAGAACATTGAAACACATTCTCCAACCTTTTTACTAAAGCATGGTTATACCATTACAACCCTGAACGGTAAACGAATTACTTCTAGCAAACAAGTGAAAATGGGTGATAAAATTCACACATTTGTGGCGGATGGGGAATTTGGAAGTGAAGTAACATAAATCCCTTTAGGGTTTAGTGGCTAATTTATCAAAGTCTTTCCAAAAATTCGGGTATGATTTACTTACCACTTTGGGTTCTTCAATAACAATAGGTATTTTAAGTGCTGCAGGAGCAAATGCCATAGCCATGCGGTGGTCATCGTACGTGGCGATGCAGATTCCTTGGGCTGCTTCACATCGCTCTCCAGCCCATTCGAGTTCTCCTTCTGTTGGTTCAAATATTACGTAACCCAATTTTGCTAATTCGTTTATTAATGCAGCAATACGGTTGGTTTCTTTAATTTTCAGACTTTGCAGCCCTTTGAAATGAAATGGGATATTTTTCAGACAGCAAGTGACCGCAAAAGTCTGAGCCAAATCGGGTTGATCCACAAAATCATATTCAAATTTCGAAACGTAATTGTCGGAAGTTGTAAGTAAAACTCCATCCGGTTGATAATCTGTATTTACACCAAGTTGCTCGAAAAGTTCGGCCACTTTGCTGTCGCCCTGAGAACTATTGGCATTCAAAGCTTGCAAAAATAGCTGACCTTTTCCGGAAACTGAAAGAATTTCGTACCAATACGAAGCTGCCGACCAGTCTGATTCGACCTTGTATTGAATCGGCTTGTACAATTGCGGTTTAATATCAATCTCATTGTTTTCGAAAGTAACATCCACACCGTATTCTTTCATCATGCTCATGGTCATGCGGATATACGGAACGGAAATTACATTGCCTTCCAATTTAATTTTTAATCCGTTTTGCATATACGGTGCAATCATCATCATTGCCGAAATATACTGACTGCTAACACCGCCATTCAACGAAATTTCGCCGCCCATCAATGCACTTCCAAAAATGCGAAGCGGCGGAAAACCTTCTTTTTCCACATATTCAATCCGTGCTCCGAGGCTTGTTAAGGCATCAACCAACAATTTAATCGGACGGTTTTTCATACGTTCGCTGCCCGTAATTACCCATTCACCCACTGTTTTTGAAAGAAAAGCCGTCAGAAAGCGCATGGCTGTACCGGCGGCACCAATATCAAAAGTAGTATCATTAGAATCTAACGCTTTCACCGTTACCAGCGTATCGTCACAATCCGACAGATTTTGAATGTCAAATGGACTGTATGCCAGTGCATTCAGAATCAAAGCGCGGTTGCTGATACTTTTAGATGCTGGAAGATTAATCAGTAGATTAATTTCGGTTGATTGAATATTTAGAGATTTGGTTGTCATCTTTGATTTCTAAACATGTGAATGGGGAAAAACAATGCAAAAGTACATTTTTTTTTACAGTTAAGAATAACTAACAATACTTTTAAAGCAGTTTGACTCTCAAAAAAAGTATATCTTTGTCCTGAAATTAAAGTTTTTGATGATATGAAGAAAACCCTTCTTTTTATTCTGTTGTTGATTTGTTCTTTTGGCATATCAACAGCACAATCCCTTGAAGAAGTCCTTCCAGGACAAGTTGGGCTTGATGCTGCTAAACTAAAAAATGCTGATAGCATCATTTTGGCAGCCATTAACAAAAAAGAAATACCGGGTGCAGTACTGGCAGTAGTTCGTCATGGAAAAATGGCTTATCTGAAAGCCTATGGCAATAAGCAGATTTATCCAAGCATTGTGCCAATGGATGTGAATACGGTTTTTGATATGGCATCCTGTACCAAAGCTATGGCCACAGCCATTTCGGCTATGATATTATATGAACGGGATTCACTTCGGCTGCAGGACGATGTAAATATGTATATTCCGGGCTTTGTGTATATGATTCAACCTAACCGAAAGGCTAATATTCGAATCGTCAATTTATTGACACACACTTCAGGTTTACCCTCTTATGCTCCTGAAACTCTCATAAAAAAGAGATATGGCACTTCAAATCCCACCGGATTTATGCATTATATCGATTCGTGTAAACGCGATTTTGAGCCGGGAAAGAGCATGGAATACAGCTGTTTGAACTTTATTACTTTACAACACGTCATTGAAAAAATCAGTAGAAAGAGCCTGAGAGATTTTGCCAAAGAAAATATCTTCGATGTGCTTGGCATGGCTCATACCGATTTTAATCCGAGTGGTGAGTTGATGGCAAACTGTGCACCAACTTCCATGCTTAAAAATGGGAATGTGTTGCGTGGAATTGTTCACGACCCGCTTGCACGTCAGTTTAATTGCGGAATTTCGGGAAATGCGGGATTGTTTTCGAATGCCAATGACATTGCCATACTCGCAGCTGCGTTACAAAACGGAGGTGAATGGAATGATCATCGAATCCTTCATCCTATGACTGTAAAGGAAATGCGTACTGTACCCGATTCACTCAAAGCTTTTGGTCGTACACTCGGTTGGGATATGTCATCACATTATTCAAGTTGTAAAGGTGATTCCTTAAGCGCAAATACCTATTGTCATACCGGCTACACGGGAACTTCTATCGTAATTGATCCGGACAATGACATCTCCATTATTCTGCTAACCAACCGCGTACATCCTTACGATAAAGGCAGTGTTGTAAAGTTGCGATCAATGGTTTCCAATGCCGTTGCTGCATCAATGAATAAAGAAAAAATTGATTTGGGTAAGAAGTAAAAAAACTTTTCCTCAATAGTTAAGGAAAAGCTTTTTTATCAAAATTTATTTCAACCGATTCTTAAACTGCCAATTCATAAATCTTCCGAATATCTCCTTCTGTCAGTTTTACAAAACTTCCCTGCGTTCTGTTACCTAAGCCCATTGTTTTTACAAGTATTGGAATATCTTCAGCTTTTGCACCTAGTTGTGAGAATCGGATTGGCATACCGATAGAAGTCATAAACTGTTCGTACCGTTCAATGCCCTGCAAAGCCGTTTTTTCAGGATGTTGAAAATTCATTTCACAACCCCAAACACGCACGGCAAACTGTGCAAACCGCATGATATCGTGATTCATTACATATTTCATCCAGGCAGGAAACATAACAGCCAAACCAGCTCCGTGTGCTACGTCGTATAATCCGGAAAGTTCGTGTTCCATTTGATGGCTTGACCAGTCGCTGTCACGACCAACTCCGCACGTATCGTTATGCGCAACCATACCAGCCCACATAAGGTTGGCACGTGCTTCATAATCATTCGGATTGGCGAGTGCTTTGGGTGTTTCTTTTATTACGGTCAGCAAAATGGCTTCACTCAGACGGTCGGTAATTTCCACGTCTTTCGTATTAGTAAAATAACGTTCCATTACATGTGCCATCATATCGGTACTGCCGCAGGCTGTTTGATAAGCAGGCAATGAGCAGGTAAGTTCAGGATTAAGAATAGAAAAAACCGGACGCATAAAATCACCACCGTAAGCACGTTTCAACATGCCGTTCTCGTGAGTGATCACCGAACCGCTTGAGCCTTCACTTCCTGCTGCAGAGATAGTCAGAATGGTTGCTACCGCTAATGCATTTTTAGCCTGATGTTTTCCTTCATAAAAATCCCAAAAATCACCATCGTACAACGCTCCAACTGCAATGGCTTTGGCCGAATCAATCGCACTTCCGCCACCAACTGCCAAAATGAAATCAATTTTCTCTCTTTTGCAGATTTCTATTCCGGTATAAACCAATCCGCTACGTGGGTTTGGAACTACGCCACCTAATTCAGTGAAATAGATGTTTTCGGCCAATAAAGAAGCCTTTACCCGATCGAGTAAGCCGCTTTTTTGCACTGAACCACTTCCAAAATGGATTAATACGCGTGTTCCGGCAAAACGTTTTACGAATTTTCCGGCTTCGTTTTCACGCTCTTTCCCAAAAACAAAATAGGTGGGACTATAGAAATTAAAATTATTCATTATTCTTTTAAATATCCTTTAATCAATTAAATTTACCGTCAAATTTCACGTTCATATCGTTCACAAACTGGCGGATGCGTTGTTCATCTTCGAGTTTACAGATAAGCAATACGTTGTTCGATTCAGCCACAATATAGCCTTTCAAATCACTAATAACAGCCAGTTTTTCCGAAGGTAGTACCACGATATTGTTTTCACTTTCGTAGAATGCCGTTTTGCATTTCAGCGTCACATTTTCGTGCTCATCTTTCGACGACATTTCATACAACGAACCCCAGGTGCCAAGGTCCGTCCAACCAAAATCGGAGCACAAAACGTGTACATTAGACGCTTTTTCCATCAACCCATAGTCGATAGAAATATTGGGGCAGGATGGATACATTTGGTCAATAAATTCCTGTTCTTTATCCGTGTTGAAAAACTCTTTACCGGCATTAAATTTGGAAGAAACTTCGGGCAATAATTTATCAAAAGCCTGTACAATAGTCTGAAGATTCCAGAGGAAAATACCGGAGTTCCAATAAAATTCACCTGTTTCGTAAAAAATTTGCGCTAAGTCGGCATTTGGTTTTTCGGTAAATGTTTTCACACGTCGCAGGTTGGTTTCACCTTCGTCAATTTGAATATAACCATAACCGGTTTCGGGGCGACTCGGCTTGATTCCCAAGGTTAGCAGACAGTCATTTTTTTCAATAAATTCAAAACCGGTACGAATAGTATCCAGGAAATCGGCTTCTTTCATAATCAGATGATCGGAAGGAGCAACGATGATATTTGCTTTATCGGTGATGGCCTTAATGCGGTTAACAGCATAAGCAATGCAGGGAGCGGTGTTTCGTCGGTTTGGCTCGAGTAACACCTGATTGGCATTAATCTCCGGTAATTGTTCCAGTATTAACTCTTTGTAAATCACGTTGGAAACTATGAGTATATTTTCAGCAGGCACCAAATGCCTAACCCGGTCAAAAGTCATTTGCAAAAGTGATCGTCCGGTTCCAAAAAAATCAAGAAACTGTTTGGGACGGTCGTTACGACTGAAAGGCCAAAAACGGCTACCAACGCCACCGGCCATAATGATACAATAGTTATTTTGCATTGCTTTAAAAGTTTAGAGTTTGTAAAACCGTTTGTACTAAAAATCGTACTAAGATACATCGTTTTTTTGGAGAAACCAAATACAAAAGTACAAAAAAAAAGAATCAGCTTCCATAACAAGTACCATTCAGTTAGTTAACTTTAATAAAACATTGTCTAAAAAATATCAGGCACTGAAATGTAGAAGTAAAGTTAATCCGACATCGGATAATGATCCGGCAAAGTAAAGTAAAAACCGTTGCAGAATTTGCAGCGGTTTTTTATGCGAAATGAGAATGACAAATCCGCGCCAGGCAAGTGTCTGTTATCTTATTTTGAAAACCGGTAATTCAAACTAAATCCAATACCAAATGGGAAATATGGATATTCATAGTTATAATCTGAATACCCTCTAACCTGATCAGAATAATGGTCGTTAGTACTGATTATTTTTTTCATATAACAATAACTTGGTTTGATATTAAACATTAGTCTTTCACCACCCAGTTTAATTGAAATAGCCGGTTCTATAAAAGCACCTAATTCATTATATTTTTGTTCAACTCTTTGACCAATATGAGTATAAACATCCTGAACAGACAAATGAGAGTTAATTAATCCCAGTTTTAATCCAAAAGCATATTCGAAAAATTTATGTTTAATACCCCGGCGTCCTATATTTCCCTGCACATAATAAATTTGATAATCTCCTAATAAAGTACCCGAATGATAATGATCATAATCGTAATCAGTGGAATATCCGGTGCCAATTCCTACATATAATTCTTTTGTCCAGTTATTTGTGGGATTATATTTATACAATCCAACAGCACCGTTTATCAAATATTGGAATAAAGGCTTGGAATAATATGCTGCTCCAGGCATTAAATTACCGGAAAGCTGAACCGCAATTTTATCCGTCAACCCATAGCTGACTGTTCCATTAATAGCAGGGAATAAAGAGATTCCACCATCCACTCTTAATTCTTTTTTCTCTTTTATTAGGGGTATATCAGTTGTTTGAGGATAATAAATTGCACAGCCATTGAAAAGAAGCACTGAAATAAATATCAGTATAATTAGTTTGTTGAGATTCATAACCGAATATTTTAATTTAGAGGTATTTAAGACATTTTATTTCTCTCGTTGCCTCACAAATTCAATCGTGTAGCATATATTATTCATTTTGGTTTTTATTAATAATTGCGTATTCAAAAATATTCGTAGAAGCTTGTACTTACTATCTTATTTTGAAAACCGGTAATTCAAACTCAATCCAATACCATAAGGAGAATATGGATATTCATAGTCTTTGTTAATCCCATATAGATCACCAACATTGTTGTTGGTTTTAATAATTGTTCTCATATAACAAAAGCTTGGTTTTATATTAAACATTAGCCTTTCTCCACCGAACTTAATTGAAATAACCGGTTCTATAAATGCTCCTAGTTCATTATATTTTTGACCGGTTATTTTACTTGTAAAGGTATAAACATCCTCAACATAAAAATGAGAGTTGATTAATCCCAGTTTTAATCCAAAAGCATACTCTAAAAATTTATGTTTAATACCCCGGCGTCCTATATTACCCTGCACATAATAAATTTGATAATTTCCTAATAAAGACCCAGAATGATAATTATCATAGTCATGATAAGTGGAAAACCCGTTTCCAATTCCTACATATAATTCTTTAGTCCAGTTATTTCTTGGGTTATATTTATATAATCCTATTGCACCAGCAATCAGATACTGGAATAAACCTTGAGAATAATAAGCGTAACCTGGTGTCGTATTTCCGGAAATCTGCACTGCGATTTTATCAGTCAATCCATAACTAGCTGTTCCATTAATTGAAGGGAGTAAAGATGTTCCTCCATTAATATAGAATAACGAGATTCCACCATCCATTCTTAATTCATTTTTCTCTTTTATTAGTGGGATATCTGTTGTTTGAGGATAGTAAATTGCGCAGCCATTAAAAAGTAATACTGAAACAAATATCAGTATAATTAGTCTGTTGAGATTCATAACCGAATATTTTAATTTAGAGGTATTTAAGACAACTGAAATCTCAAAGTGAGCAGGAGCTCCCACACTCTATATTATTTGCAAATATAATTATTTTTCTTAAAATATCAGTAATATTTCATTTTAATGTTTAGAATATTAAAAGAAAAACATTAAGCTACAGTAACCAGGTTAAATCTTAATATTTCTCAATTTGTCGCTTGTTTGCTTGGCAAACACACAAAATACTTCAAAATCAATACAATTAAAGTTTTTTTTAGCAAGGGCTTGCATTTCAGTCATAAATAAGTTGTAAATTTGCATTCCGAATAAAGTTCGACCCGATAAATTTTCATCCTTAATAAAACAAAAAACAATCCTAAATGAAGAAAATAATCTTTGCTCTTCTCTTTCTGTTAAGCTTTGCACCACTAAAATCGTGGGCGCAACTAAAGAATAATATCATTGACGAAGTAATTTGGGTGATTGGTGATGAATCCATTCTGCGTTCGGAAGTGGAAGAACAAAAACTCCGCGCTCAATATGATGGAACCCCTGTGCAAGGTGATCCCTATTGCGTTATCCCGGAACAAATTGCCATTCAGAAACTGTTTCTGCACCAGGCTGTATTGGATAGTGTGGTGGTGAGCGAATCGTCGGTAATGAATCAGGTGGAAAACCGTTTGAATTATTTCATTGCTCAAATTGGGTCGAAAGAAAAAATGGAAGAATACTTTCATAAAAACACTTCAGACTTACGCGAAGAACTGCGTGATATGATTCGTAATCAACAAATTATTAACCAGATGCAACAAAAACTGGTGGGTGACATTAAATCCACACCGGCTGATGTGCGTAGGTCCTATAGTGATCAAGCCGTCGACAGTATTCCAACGGTTCCGGCTGAAGTAGAACTTCAAATTATCAGTTTTGAACCAGCGGTTCAAATTGAGGAAATAAACCGTATTAAGGAAAAACTGCGTGACTATACCGAACGTGTGAACAGTGGTGGTACCGATTTCTCAGTTCTTGCCCGCCTTTATTCCGAAGACACTGAAAGCGCTAAACGGGGTGGTGAATTGGGCTTTATGGGTCGTGGTCAACTGGTTCCTGAATTTTCACAGGTTGCCTTCAACCTTACTGATACCAAAAAAGTTTCCCGTATAGTGCAAACCGAATTTGGATTCCATATTATTCAGTTGATCGAAAAACGGGGTGACCGCATTAACTGCCGCCACATTTTACTAAAACCTCAGGTTTCACTTGCCGAAAAGGAAAAAGGAATACATAATCTTGATTCAGTTACGAATCAAATACGCCAGAACAAAATCAGCTTCGAGCAAGGTGTTTTGGCTTATTCACAGGACAAAAATACGGCTATGAATGCTGGTTTAATGTTGAACGATAAAAGTAATACCTCTAAATTTGAATACCAGGATTTACCACCCGAAGTGGCGAAAGTAGTCTACAATATGAATGTGGGTGAGATTTCGAAACCCTTCAGCATGATAAACAAATCGTCGAATAAAGAAGTGGTAGCTGTGGTGAAACTGAAATCAAAAATCGAAAATCATAAAGCCAACCTGACTGACGATTACCAAATGTTGAAAACATACTACGAAGGTAAGAAGAAACAGGAATTTCTGAATACCTGGATTATCAAGAAACAGAAGGAAACCTATATCAGTATCGATCCGGCCTGGCAAAATTGCACATTCCAATATCCGGGATGGATTAAGAAATAAAGTTGACAGTTAGCAGTCGACAGTTGTTAGTTAACAGTTGATAAATGCTTAAAGTGAATCAAATTTATCAATTAGAGAACTCATTGAAATCTATACTACATAATAGCATATTGAAGCACAGGCACATCGTATTATTCGCTGTGCTGTGTTTGTTTATTGCCTTGAGTCAGGCACAGATTCATCCCCGGCAATTAAGGAATCAGGTGCTTCAAAGCATGAATCCTCCTAAACCGCAAATAAAGCCAACAAAATCAAGACCAGCGTCTCAGAAAATCAATGCTATTCAGTATAAATTGACGCCAGCTCCTTCTGCTATCGGGGCTAAAGGTGTGACGCTGGTTTATCTCGAAAATTGCGACCAATTATCATTTGATAAAATTCAGAGCCCCGATATGCAATTGCTAAAAGGAAATGTTCGTTTTCGCCACGATAATGCCCGACTTTATTGCGATAGCGCCTACTTTTTCGAAAAAGCAAATTCATTTAATGCCTATGGTCACGTACGAATTGTTCAGGGCGATACAATTTTTATCTTTGGCGATATTCTGTATTACAACGGGAACACTAAGTTGGCACGCTTACGTCATCGGGTGAGAATGGAAAACCGTAAAACCACACTTACTACCGACAGTCTGAATTACGATCGAATAACAAATCAAGCCTATTACTACACCGGCGGAAAAATTTCGGATGAAACAAACGACCTAACTTCCATTTGGGGCCAGTATTCCACCAAAACCAATGAATCCTTGTTCAAAACCAAGGTTCACATGAACAACAAAAACTACACTTTGGATGCTGATTCATTGCGTTATAATTCTAAAACTAAAATAGCCAGGTTGATTAGTATGACGCATATTTTGTACAACAACGAAACGGATATTTACAGTGATAAAGGCTGGTATAATACCGCAACCGAGCAGTCCATGCTGCTTAACCGATCAAAAGTGAAACATAAAGATGGAAAAACGCTCATTGGCGATACCATTTTTTACGATAAAAAACTGAAATATGGCGAAGGATTTACGAATGTGATTATGAATGATACAGTTCAGAAAACAACGCTTTACGGAAATTATTGCTACTACAACGAAAATGATAAAAACGGGCTGGCAACGGACTCAGCCTTATTAGTCGACTGGTCGAGCAAAGACAGCATGTTTGTTCACGCCGACACCCTTCATACGTCGAAAGATTCCATTTACAATGTGGCGCGTGGCTATTATCATGTGCGTATTTACCGGAACGATGTTCAGGGTTTATGTGATTCGCTGGCTTATTCGGCACGTGACTCGGTGATGAATATGTTCGGAACTCCCGTTTTGTGGTCAGATAATAATCAACTTTCAGGTGAGTATATTCAGGCTTACACCAAAAACAAAAAAGTGAATAAAATTCATATCCAAAAAGTTGCTGTTGCCATTCAGCACGAGGATTCGATTTATTATAATCAGCTTTCGGGGAAGGAAATCATCGCTTATGTAGATAGTGGACAACTCCGCAAAGTGAATGTGAACGGGAACGCCGAGACCATTTATTTCCCTCGTGACGATAAAGATTCAACTTTACTCGGACTGAATAAAACGCAGAGTAGTTTTGTCGTTATGTACTTTAAAAACAAAAGAATCAACAAAGCAATTCTAACCTCTGCAACCAATGGAACAATGTTCCCACTGGACAACCTGACCGAAAAATTGCTCCATCTCAATACCTTTTTCTGGATTGAAAATGAGCGTCCGCAAAATAAAAGTGATGTGTTCAAGGCTTACCCCAAAATTGAACGTCCCAAAGGGGGTGGAATTGATAGTTTAGGTTCATCCGACACTGATAATAGTTCTCAACCCGCATCTGGTAGTTCTGAGAATCAAAAGAACATAACAAATTCAAGCAACAATTCACCGGCTATAAATTCACGTACTCAGCTCAAATAAGGTTCTTAAAATACAGGGAATTAAACTTTCCAGCAACGAAAAATGCTAAAAATAACCTTTCCCATCTGAAAGTTGAGTATATTTGTATCGTAAATTCACTGAGGATTAATCGTTTATTGTAGCGAAAATGAAAATTCTAATCTGGATAGGATTTTGTCAGAGTTTGTTTGCTGCCATACTCATGTTTACTAAAAAGGAAAGTTCCGTTTCCGATAAAATTCTGTCGGGTTGGCTTATCCTTTTATCTGTCGATTTTCTGAGTTGCGGACTCAATTACGAAATCTTTAGTAAGCCACTTCTTTCCAGTTCATTTCTCCTGTTCAATCCGGCTTTATATTTATATATCAAATCACTAACCCGTCCTAAATTTACTCTGAAATGGATTCAAGTGCTACATTTACTCCCCTTTATTGCTTTCGAAATTTATGCCTATATCATCAAACAATCTTTTTCGCTTGACACATTTTTCTTTAAAGACGAAAATTATATTTTCAGACTGATTTTCGGTGCAGCTACTCTTGTTTCCTGGCTGGTTTATAATCCTTTAAGTTTGATTTTGGTACATAAACACCGGATGCATTTGCGCAACGAACTTTCCAATATCGAAAAAAATGAAAATCTGGGTTGGGTGTTGGCAGTTGCTATCTTTTATGTCGTTTATTGCATACTGGCTTTTTTGATTACGGTCATAGTGTTCTACTCAAATTTAAATCCACTTACTCCGCACATCTATAATTATATAACGCTTCTGGTTTTGATTTACGTCATGAGTTTCTATGGTTTAGGTCAAAAGGTCGTTTCCAAACAACTGCTTACCGATGATCCGATTATTCATTATAAAAATTCAACCTTGAGTACTGAAACCAAAGCAAAAATCAAACAAAAGATAATCACTTTTTTCGAAAAAGAGAAAGCCTATCTCAATCCGGATTTAAGCATGGATGTACTTTCAGAATCGCTTAAAATACCAAAATACCAGCTTACCGAAGTGCTGAATATTGAAATTGGAAAGAGTTTTTTTCAATTCGTCAACTTCTATCGGGTAGAAGCTGTAAAAAAAATGTTGACTGACCCAACCAATAAATACTCCATCGAAGCCATTGGTTACGATTGTGGATTTTCAAGTAAATCATCATTCTACACGGTTTTTAAAAGCATGACCGCCGAAACACCCGTTGCTTTCCGCAATTCCATTTCCAACTAAATCTTATTCAAGAACTGTTCATTAGTTTGACTTTCAAAAGTTGAACCGAAACTTGTTGTCCGTATTTTAAAACACGGACTTAATTTCATGACTTTAGCTGTAAACTTGTGGCATAAATAGAATCAGACATGAAATATTCATGCATAATGTGCAGCACAGAGTTTAAAGATCAAAAAGTTACTGATACCCAAAACCATTTTTAGTACATTAATTGGCACATTAGCATATTTTCAAATTAGCACATTGTATCATGAAAACAAAAATGAATGTTCTTCTGACAGGAGCTTCCGGCACCATCGGTACAGAAATTATGCGGCAATTGGCACAGTTGGATACTATCAGGCTTACAATCTTTGACATTCAAAATGCACGGACAAAAAAGCTTTTTGCACGCTATGAAAACAAAGTAGATATCATCTGGGGTGACATATCCAATATCGATGACTTGAAGTATTTCCCAAGAAATCTGGATGCGGTTATTCATCTGGCAGCCATTATTCCGCCTCTGGCTGACGAAAATCCGGAACTGGCAAGAAAAGTAAACGTAGTTGGAACACAGAATATTATTCAACAGTTGGAGAAAACATCACCCAACGCATTCCTGCTTTACAGTTCCTCCATTGCAGTGTATGGTGATCATGTTCAAAATCCCTTCATATCGGTGCAAGAACCACTCAATGCAGGAAAAGACGACACTTATGCACAGTCCAAAATTGAATCCGAAAAGTTAATTCAGCATTCCAACCTGGATTGGTCTGTTTTCAGACTGACAGCCATCATGAAAAACCATAAGATTTCAAAGTTGATGTTTCACATGCCTCTATCGACCATTATGGAAATTTGTACGCCTCCCGATACTGCCAGGGCATTTATAACGGCAATCAGACATAGGAATGAATTATCAGGCAAGATTTTCAATCTGGGTGGTGGCAGGTCCTGCTATATAACTTATCGTGAGTTTTTGAACCGGTCGTTTCAGATTTACGGTTTGGGAAAAGCTGATTTTCCTGAACATGCCTTTGCTGATCGGAATTTTCATTGTGGTATGTATGTGGATGGTGACGAACTGGAAAAAATTCTTCATTTCAGAAACGATACAATCGACACCTATTTTGATGACCAGAAACGTTCTGTAAATCCTATTGTCAGGTTTCTCAGTTCCGGTCTCCGTTTCTTTATAAAAAAAGGGCTTCTTTGGCAATCGGAACCACTCAAAGCCTTTAGAACAAATAATGAAAGTCAAATGAGTCGATTCTTCTTTCCTCTAAAAAATCCGGCAACAATAGTAAGCTCATAAAATTAAAGCAATTATCATCATGTTTTTGAAAAAGTTTCTGATATTGACTATTCTGTGTTTATCTGCCCATCAAATTATTCCGGCACAGATACTGGATGTTCATATTCAGGATATCAGCCATTCGAAAGGTCAAATGTGTATTGCTGTTTTTACGGATGAAGCCGGATTCAAAGCTGAAATAACTTTTTGGGAAACGAAATGTCCGAAAACCCTGGTTGTCAATGGGAGTTTCGATTTGAAAATTCCATTGAAACCAGGAAAATACGGTGTTTCTGTGCTGGACGACAAAAACTGTAACGGCAAAATGGAATATAATATTTTTGGAATTCCCCGCGAAGGATTCGGCTTCTCAAACTATTACCAGCGAGGCTTATACAAACCAACCTTCGAGAATTTCAGTTTCTTTCTTGAAAAAAATGAAACAAAACAGATTTTGGTTAAGATGAAGTATTTTTAAGCAGTTGAATTCTCTCAAAACATCTTTCTCTTAAACCAAAACGCCACGTTTACCAAGGCTATCATTACCGGAACTTCCACCAAAGGACCTATTACAGCTGTAAAAGCTTCACCTGAATTGATACCAAAAACTGCAATTGCCACTGCAATAGCTAATTCAAAATTGTTACTGGCAGCCGTGAATGATAATGTAGTGGATTGCTCGTAAGTCGCACCGGCTTTTTTACTCATAAAAAACGATCCTACAAACATAATCACAAAATAGATAAGCAGTGGTACGGCAATCAACACTACATCCATAGGTATTTTTATAATGTATTCGCCTTTCAGAGAAAACATAACCAAAATGGTGAAAAGCAGCGCAATAAGTGTTAGCGGTGATATTTTGGGAATGAATTTGGTATGATACCATTGTTTGCTTTTCACCCGAATAAGAATAAATCGTGTCAGAAAACCCGCAATAAATGGAATTCCAAGATAAATAAATACGCTTTGAGCAATTTGTCCAATGGTGATTTTCGAAACTGCATCGCTTGTGGGAATGCCAAACCAGGCCGGAGCAATGGCAATAAAAAACCAGGCATACACTGAAAAGAACAATACCTGAAAAATACTATTAAAGGCTACCAATCCGGCTGCATATTGTGTATCGCCTTTCGCCAAATCGTTCCATACGATCACCATAGCAATACAACGTGCTAGTCCAATCATTATAATTCCATATACATACGGCAAATTAGCATTGTTCTCGCCCGGAAAGAATTTGAACATTAAAATGGCCAATGTAAACATCAATACCGGTCCTACAATCCAGTTTTGAACCAATGACAAAGTCAGAATTCTGGTATTACGAAATACTTCACCCAACTCTTCGTATTTAACTTTTGCCAGTGGCGGATACATCATAACGATTAGTCCTATAGCAATAGGAATATTGGTTGTTCCTGAGGACATGCTGTTCCAAAATTCGGCAACGGAAGGGAACAGCCAGCCGGAAAATACACCAATAAACATGGCCAGTAATATCCATAGCGTAAGAAAGCGATCGAGAAAAGACAAATTTAAAGATGTGCTGATTTGAGGATTTGAAGATGAACTCATGATTAAGAGAATTTGAAGATTTGAAAATAAATTAATTTGAAAATGATTAATTGGTTGATTTTGTTGAGCTAATTATTTTTGAAATAATATTTAAGATAGAATTGATTTCCAAATCTTGAAATCAATACTTCTTCAAATTATCAAATCACTTTTCCGCGGATACCGTTATACTAAATATCCCAATCTCTTTGTTTTTGAATTGTTGAATTTCTTTCTCAGTCAGATATTCCTTCAGTATTTCAACCGGTAATTCAATTTCCTTTTGTTTATGAATTTCGATGGAATTAAAACCTTGTTTTTCAATAATTCCAAGATATTCATTAATATCAATAGCTCCCGAAACACAACCGGCATACATTTCAGCATCTTTCTGAAGTTTTTCAGGCAGTTCACCTTTAATTACCACGTCCGATACACAAAAGTGTCCGTTTGGCTTCAATACACGATATATTTCAGAAAATGCTTTGGTCTTGTCAGGCACCAGATTCAATACACAATTTGACACAATTACATCAAAGAGATTATTAGCCAGCGGCATTTCTTCAATATCGCCTTTAACGAATTCCACATTGCTAAAACCCAGTTTGGCATTATTAGAACGTGCTTTTTCGAGCATGGCAACCGTGAAATCAATTCCGGTTACTTTCCCTGTTTCGCCCACAATGGCACGTGCTACAAAGCAATCATTCCCGGCACCGCTACCTAAATCCAATACCGAATCACCGTCTTTGATAGAAGCAAACTGGGTTGGGATTCCACAGCCTAAGCCCAAGTCAGCATCAGCGTTATATCCCTTTTCTTTTTCGTAACTTTCAGCAAATACGGCATAATCAATGGTGCAACAAACACCCACACCGCAGCATGATGTTTCATTTTGAATTTTTGACTGCTTGGCAATTTCGCCGTATTTTTCCTTTACAATATATTTTAAATCTACTGATTTCATAATTCCGGTTTGATTTGTTCTACATACAGTTTATAAAATCCGTCTTTAATTTCATCCCGAACACGGATGAATTCACTCCAGATAAACTGCTCACTACCTACAGCATGGCTCGGATCATCGAAACCAATATGCAAACGATGTTTCACTTTTCCGATAAACGCCGGACAAGCTTCATTGGCACCTCCACAAACCGTAATCACGTAATCCCAAGCTTCACCCAGGTATTTCGAAACCGAATCGGATGTGTGATGACTAATGTCGATACCTATTTCGTCCATAACTTTTACGGCTTTGGAATTCAGTTTTCCGCTGGCTTCAGTTCCAGCCGAGCAAACTGTCAGGTTTTGGTCGAAAGATTGTAAAAAGCCGTGAGCCATTTGACTGCGGCAACTATTTCCTGTACAGAGAATCAGTACTTTCATATTATGTTGAATTTTATGTTTCAGATTTAGCAGCAGCTTATATCTGCTGATTTTATTTTATGGAAGAAGTCCTCGAATTTTTCCAGACGATCATTAATAGTGGAATTGCAAAGGCAGTAATTGATTTTCAATCCGTCAATTTCACCGTGAATCAAACCCATATCACGCAATTCTTTTAAGTGCTGCGACACAGTGGTTCGGCTTAGCGGCAGTTTATCTGAAATATCACCGGAAATACAGGTTTTTGTTTCAGCCAAATACTTCAAAATCGCCAATCGGGCAGGATGCGAAATCACTTTGGCGAATTCAGCCAACTCTTGTAACTCATTATCAAACACTTCGGGCTTTCTCATATTATTTGTGTTTTATGTCGCAAACATACGACATAGTTTTTGAAATAAAAAATAATTGATATTAAATTTGTGTTACAAATTGACGTTTTCCATCACATAGTCCAATTAAATAAGAAACCTACAATCATAATTCCCCCACCAACAATAGCGATAAAAGTCAGTATTAATGGCATTTTCAATACTTTTCGAAGAATAATCATTTCGGGCAATGACAGAGCAATTACCGACATCATAAATGCCAGAGCAGTTCCAAGTGATGCTCCTTTTTCAATTAAAACCGAAACTATGGGAACAATACCAGCCGCATTTGAATACAAAGGAATACCTATCAATACGGACAGCGGAACAGCATACCATACATCTTTCCCCATAATGGAAGCCATAAATTCTGCTGGGACATAACCATGTGCACCTGCACCGACCAAAATGCCCAATACCACATACAACCAAACTTTGCTGACAATTTCTTTTACCGCATCAAATCCCATTATAATTCGTCTCGAGAAAGATATTTTTTCTTCTACTCCATCGGCTTTACCTATTTTGGTAGCATACACCCATTCTTCCACCCATTTCTCCAATTTCAATTTACCAATAATCCAACCGGCTACAATGGCAATTGCCAGGCCTGTACCAATATAAATACCAGCTACTTTCCAACCAAACATACCATAAAGCAGTATCACAGCCACTTCGTTTATCATGGGTGCTGCAATCAGAAACGAAAAAGTGACACCCAGTGGTACACCCGATTCAACAAAGCCAAGAAACAAGGGAATAGCCGAACAAGAACAGAAAGGCGTTACAATACCCAATAAGGCAGCCATAATATTACCCATAAATGTTGATTTGCCTTCAAGTGCTTTCCGGGTACGTTCGGCCGTAAAAAAACTGCGGACAATTCCAACGAAGAAGATAATCAAAACCAATAGCATCAATACTTTGGGAAATTCAAAAATAAAGAACCTGAGTGCTTCCGTAAGTTTCTCACCTTTAGTCATTCCCAAAGCCGTATCAACAAACAAATTGGAAAGAGGTTGTAGGTTGGTATAAATTACATACCAAACCGGCAATAGAATTAATGCTATGATTTGATTTTTGTTGGATTTCATTATTTCTTATTAAATAAAGAAAATAGCGATATAATAAATTCCGATCAGGATAAAAACAACCGAAACCACACGCCTGAACCAAAGTTCAAAAGTTTTGATTTGATTATATAATCTTCCTACATTCCCCACTGCATAAGCTAAAAGCCACGCAAAAACAATAACCGGTAAACCAGTAGCAATAGCAAATAAAACCGGCAAATACAAACCACTTGCACTTGCCACAGTCATCGGAATTAGCATAACAAAGTACAAAACACCACTATACGGACAAAATGCCAGTGCGAAAACCATTCCCAACAAAAGTGTACTCCAATAGCTACCTTTGCTTTTTTCGCCTATTTTGTCGGTTAAACCTGAAAATACAGGGAATTTTATTTTAATGACATCAAGCATAAAAAAGCCTATTAAAATGAGAATTGGTCCTAACAACTTCTCGCCCCAACCCTGAAAAATCATGGAAATATGCATTTTGCTTGCTCCAAGGTATATAATGAGAGCTAATCCGGTATAACTGATAGCTCGACCGAGCGTGTAAATCAGTCCATTAACGAAAACTCGTCGGCGGTTTTCAATGTCTCGGCTAATAAAACCAATAGCCGAAATGTTTGTAGCCAGTGGGCAAGGGCTAATGGCAGTCATCAATCCAAGTAAAATGGCTGAAATAAATGCGTAATGCGAATTTTCCAAAATACTTTGCAGTACTTCCATGTTCAATTATTTAAGAAGCGGTTGAATCACTTTATTTAGTTCTTCTTTCAATTTATCGGGCTGACTTTTAGCATACATAAAGCCTTGCTCGGTTAAATCTACCCGCTTGTTATTGCTGATTACCAAAAGTGCTTGACCTTCCGCCTTGCATTTTTTGGCTAAAGCTACACTGGATTTATCGTCCAGATTTAGCGATTTGAAAGTTATCAAGCCCTTTTTAAACTGTTCAGGATAAAGTTGCTTGATCGATTTGAGAGTTTCAGTTTCTACTGCCTGACAGGTTACACAACGTCGAGTATAATGAAAGTAGTACACTTCAACTTTGGTAACAGCCTGAATTGACAGAATGGTTAAAGTCAGAATAAACAGGGAAATTGCCTTTTTCATATCATATAAATTTTAGTGGTTAGAATTTGTTTCAGTTCTTCGTTTGATGGCACTCGACCCTTTACAACCACCTTGCCATCAATTACAAGTGCCGGTGTAGTCATTACGTTGAATTTCATAATCTCTACGATATCTTCAACTTTAGTAATTGTAGCATCGATATTGTTTTGAGCTACAACTTCGCGTGTGGCTTTTTCCAGCGATTTACACTTTTGGCAGCCAGTACCTAATACTTGAATGTTCATAATTTTAGCTTTATAATTTAGCAGCAGTTAGTTTTTTCTTTCCTGCTTTCAAAAAATGTTTCGAAAAATGCTTGTGCCTTATACCAGTTTTCACGATTAATACAATACTTTACTTTTGGCGTTTCAATTTCTCCCTGAATTAGTCCGGCATCTTTCAACTCTTTCAAATGTTGCGATACGGTTGCTTTGGCAATAGGCAATTCATTATGTATATCGCCAAAGTAGCAACTTTCCAATGATGCAAGAAATTGTAAAATTGTAATTCGTGCCGGATGACCCATTGCTTTTGCAAATCGGGCAAGCTGTTCGTTATCAATCGTATAGTCTTTATCTTTACAAAGAGACATTGCAATAAAATTTAATTGTTCGTAATTCGCAAAACTACGAACAATATTTTGAACTGACAACATATTTTTATAAAATTGTAAGTTAAAGTTTAAATTCCTAACAAAATACAGAAAAATGCTTCATTTGGATGAATATTTTAGCAGTAATTTTTATTTGAGAAAAATATTCATTACATTTGCTTTCTAATTTTAAAAAAGTCAAATTAAATCCAATTCAATATGAAATTCATTGTTTCAAGCACCGAACTACTGAGCCATTTACAAGCCATAAGCCGTGTAATAAACAACAAAAACTCGCTTCCTATATTAGATAATTTTCTGCTGCATTTGGAAGGTACAACCCTTACTATGACTGCATCTGATATTGAAACCACACTGATAACCTCCATGCAGGTTGAAACCGCCGAAGGTAATGGAAAAGTAGCTGTTGCTTCCCGACTGTTGCTTGATACCTTGCGTGAATTTTCAGATCAACCGCTGACATTTACTATCAACGACTCGAATTTGGCTTTGGTAATTTCTTCTGCTAATGGATCCTATAATTTTATAGGTCAGAATGGCGATGAATATCCTCGTATGCCTCAATTACTTGATGATGCACGTACATTGGTAATGCCTGTAGCTTACCTTTCTTCAGGTATTTCAAAAACACTATTTTGTACTGCCGACGACGAACTTCGTCCGGTAATGAATGGTATTTTCTTTGATATTACTACTGAAAGTCTTACAATGGTTGCCACTGATGCTCATAAATTGGTTCGTTATAAAACTAAACACACCACAGTTTCGCTGGAAGAAGAAGAAACAGTAAACTTTATTTTGCCAAAAAAACCGGCCAATATGTTGAAAAACATTCTGCCAAAAGAAAGTGGTGAAGTTGAAATTCGGTTCGACAATAAAAATGCACATTTCAAATTGTCTAATTATACGATGATTTGCCGTCAGGTGGAAGGGCGTTTTCCTAATTACAACGGGGTTATTCCAAAAAACAATCCTTTCAAAATCATTATTGACCGAGTGACGATACTCAATGCATTGAAACGTGTATCAGTTTTTGCTAATCAGGCAAGTAACCTGGTGAAACTGGCTATTACAAACAATCAGATTTATATTTCAGCACAGGATATTGATTTTTCAATTTCAGCGGAAGAAACAATACCCTGTCAGTTTGAAGGCGATCCAATCAAAATCGGTTTTAAATCTTCGTTTCTGGTTGAAATTTTGGGAAACATAAATGCTGCTGATGTAGTTCTTGAACTTTCGGACGCTTCACGCGCCGGGCTTATTCTTCCGTTTGAGAATGAAGAAAACGAAGAAATCCTGATGTTGCTGATGCCTATGTTGCTGAATGATTAAATCAGAATAAAGAGCAAAGAATCAAGAATAAAGACTGTATTTACTCTAAAATAAAATACATTGCAAGGTCTAAGGTCGTAAGTCTTTAGACCTTTATTTTTAAAATCAATTACAAAACAAGAATCATCTAATTACAAGTCTTTGTTCTTGTATCTTGATTCTAAAATCTTAATTAAACATGAAACTCAACCTAAAAAACCCGATAGTTTTCTTTGATTTGGAAACAACCGGAACGAATATAGTTACCGATCGTATAGTAGAAATTTCATACCATAAGGTTTCTCCAAATGGTCGGGAAGAAACCAAAACCATTCGTGTGAATCCTGAAATGCCTATTCCCAAGAGTTCATCGGATATTCATGGAATTACCGATGCCGATGTAGTTGATTGTCTAACATTTAAATTGGTAGCCAAAGAAATCGCACGTGATATTGAAGGATGTGATTTAGCTGGATACAACTCAAATCGTTTTGATATTCCTTTGCTTGCCGAGGAATTGCTAAGGGCAGAAGTTGATATTGACCTAATGAAACGCAAATTCGTTGATGTTCAGGTAATTTTCCACAAAATGGAAGCTCGCACATTGGGTGCTGCCTATAAATTTTACTGCGAAAAAGAGTTGATTGGTGCTCATGGTGCTGAAGCTGATACACTGGCTACTTACGAAGTACTTCAGGCTCAGCTAGACCGTTACCCTGACCTGAAAAATGACATAGAATACCTTTCAAAATTCACAACTCAAAACGACAATGTTGATTTTGCAGGTCGGTTTATTTACAATGATAAAGGCGAAGAAGTTATTAATTTTGGAAAATATAAAGGACAAAAGGTCACCGATGTTTTGAAAAATGATATGGGGTACTATGGATGGATGATGAACAGCGATTTCGCACTCCACACTAAGAAAGTATTGACTAACATCAAGTTACGGAATTTCAACAAATAAACTCAAATCCGGTTAATATCCTGGTTTTGACTGAACATATAGCTTTTTGGCACAATCATTGTTACTCTTATTGAATTCAATCTACTTGTTTTCAATGAAAACTCTACTTATTACATTCCTCATTATGGTGAGTTTTTCACTCTCAGCACAGGAAAATGCTGTTGTATTGCAACGCACTCCTGAGCAGGAAGCCTCAAAACAGACCGATAAACTTCAGCAAGAGCTTAATCTGAATACCGATCAGGCGAAACAAATTTACGAAATTAACCTACGCTATGCTCGTGAGCGTCAGATTTCGAACAAACGAAGTGAAGCTCTGGAACGAATGAAAAATAAAAATGCTGAAATTCAACAAATTCTGAGTCAGGAACAAAATGAAAAACTTCAGTTAAAACGCTACGAACGTACGAATACAGAATCGGTAAATGGCTTTCATTCTCAATCGGTAAATCCACCTTCATTTCGTTCAAATACAGAAAACAGACCAAGTTCACCAACAGTAAGAGTTATGTCGGGCGATGCACCGGTGCGAAGTTCTTTTAGACCATCAACTCCAACTTCACAGGGACAACAAAACAGTCAGCAACCTCAGGCTGTGAAACGAAGTTTGCCGGTTGAACAACAAAGTCAGCCTCCACGAACTTCAGTTCCTCAGTCAGTTCGACCACAGACCACAGTGCCTGCTCAAACGACTCCGCGCAGAACAGACCCAACTCCGTCAAGCAATGGACGAAGATAAATCAGAATATGCCAAATCCTTATTTCAGCTTTAAACAATTTACAGTATTTCAGGATAGATGTGCCATGAAAGTTGGTATTGATGGCGTTTTGTTAGGTGCATGGACATCGGTAGAAGGGTGTAAAAATATCTTAGATGTAGGTACAGGTACAGGTCTGATAGCTTTAATGCTTGCACAGCGAACTGAAGCACTTATTACGGGAATTGATATAGAAAAAGATGCTGTTGATCAGGCAATTGAAAATGTAAAAAACTCACTCTGGGAAAAACAGATCAACATACAGGAACAATCGTTTCAGGATTATGCCAATACTTCAAATGAACGTTTTGATGTGATTGTTTCTAATCCTCCTTATTTTGTGAATTCGCTGAAAGCTCCTACCGAAAGCCGCTCTACAGCACGTCATACGGATTCTTTATCGCACAGGGAATTGATTGAAAATGCAATGAAAATTCTATCGCCAAACGGAAGAATTTGTCTGATATTACCTCTTAATGAAGGAATTGAATGTATTCGGATTGCAAAATCTCTCGGGTTGTTGTGTTCAAAAAGAGTAAATGTTTACCCTAAGCGAAATGGAGAAATAAAAAGACTTTTACTCGAATTCAAAACTGCACAGACTGAAACCGAAGTCACCCACTTGGTTATTGAAGAAGGTCGACATCAATATTCAGCCGAATTCACCAAATTTGCCAAAGATTATTACCAGAAACTCTAGAGAAAAGGGCAAACTGCTACCTGCAATCTGCCCTAATTTGTTTAAGGAAAAAGTTTAAACTACAAAAGTGCTTCCACTTTAGCTGCCAATACTGCTTTTTGAGTTGCTCCTACTTGTTTATCAACCACTTGTCCATCTTTGAAGAACAGGATAGTAGGAATATTTCTGATACCGTATTCAGTGGGTGTGTCCACATTTTCATCCACATCCATTTTTCCAATTACTACTTTGCCATCATATTCTTTGGCAAGTTCTTCTACCAACGGCCCTACCATGCGGCATGGTCCGCACCATTCTGCCCAAAAATCAATCACTACAGGTTTTCCACTGTTGATAATTTCTTTGATGTTTCCATCTGTAATTTCTAAAGCCATAATCTATATATTATAAAATTAATAATTTCCCTATTGTTTTACTATTTCTGTTGATTCAAATCACTCTATTAAACAGCAGCAAAGAAATAAAGTTTTGCAGTTGATAAAAATACAATTATTCAAAAAATCAATGAGTCTGTTTTAATATGCCTTAAACTCTATAATACCATCAATCTGCGCTCGTTTTAATACATGGTAAAATTCATTCGTAAGCTGTATTCTGTGCTGCCGTGCAAAAAGCACCACCTTGTTTGGTGAAAATTCATCTACCACATTGATATACAGGTTTATTTTCCCTTTGTTTTTCAAACACATATCCGTAAACTCTACTGCAAAATCCTCGGTTAGATGTTGAATTGATGTTGTGACTGTTAACGTATTTACCAGCTTATCCTTCACATCCCTGAATAGCTCAATGCTTTGAATTTTCAGTTCCAATGGTGCATCCGGCTCAACAACCTTTTTATAATCTGCACCACGTTGCTGCACCACGGCATGAATAAAAAGATAAAGGTCTTTAATCATATATTTGGAATACTCCACATAGTTCTTGCTGAACAAAGCAAATTCAAAAGCACCCTGATAATCTTCGAGAGTAAAAATGCCATAGGGATTTCCACTTTTGGCAGCTGTTCCATGTCGCAATGAGGTAACCATTCCACCTATTTTCAACGCTTTACCTTTCAACTGGCTTAAATCTTTCAGATCGACTGTGTTTGTATTGCAGATATGATTAATCTCAAATTCAAATTCGTCGAGTGGATGTGCTGAAAGGTACATTCCAATCAAATCGCGCTCTTTATTCAACTTTTCGAGCGGCGACCATTCCGGTGCATAAGGCACTTCAGGTTTGGTAATATCCACCGCATCCATTCCTCCAAAAAGTGAATTTCTGGTCATGGCTGCATCAGTCTGATACTTATTTCCATAACGCAAAATGGTTTCCAACACCGGTTCTCCTTTGCTGTTTTCAACAAAAAGTTGTTCGCGACGAATATCCGGAAAACTATCGAAAGCACCTGACAAAGCCAAACTTTCAATCGCACGTTTGTTGCAGGCGGTCAAATTCACACGCTCCATGAAATTAAAAAGTCCGTTGAACTTTCCATTGGTTTTACGCTCATTTACAATGGCTTCCACAGCACCTTCGCCCACACCTTTCACACCTCCTAATCCGAAACGAATGTTACCTTCACTATTCACCATGAAGTTTAGATCACTTTCATTCACATCGGGTCCCATAACACTCATGCCAAGATTCTTGCACTCATCCATGAATTTACCGACCTCGGTAATATCATCTTTATTGCGTGTTAAGTTGGCAGCCATAAACTCGGCTGGATAATGTGCTTTCAGATAAGCAGTTTGGTAAGCAATCCACGAATAACAGGTAGCATGCGATTTATTGAAGGCATATTTGGCAAATTCTGCCCAATCGTCCCAAATTCTCTGAAGTTTTTCCTTTGGACCATAACCATTTTTCGTACAGCCCTCCATGAATTTCTTTTCGAGAGTTGCCATTTTGTCCATGAGTTTTTTACCCATGGCTTTACGCAATTCGTCGGACTGACCACGCGTAAAGCCGGCTAAATCACGACTCAGAAGCATGACCTGTTCCTGATATACTGTAATTCCGTAGGTGTCATGCAAACGTTTCTCCATCACAGGGAAAGGATATTCAATCTTATCACGTCCATGTTTACGATTGATAAACTGAGGAATATACTGCATCGGACCCGGACGATAAAGCGCATTCATGGCAATCAAATCCTCAAACTGAGTAGGTTGTAAGGCCTGCAGGTGTTTTTGCATTCCGGCCGATTCAAACTGGAACGTACCTACAGTTAGCCCTTTACTGAAAAGTTCATACGTTTTTGTATCATCAATCGGAATTGTATCAATATCAATTTCCACACCTTTTGATTTACGGATATTTTCGAGCGCTTCTTTGATAATGGAAAGCGTTTTCAATCCCAAAAAGTCCATTTTAATCAGCCCGATTTCCTCTATAACCGACCCTTCGTATTGTGTAACCAGCATTTCTTCGCTGGTTTCTTTATCAACAGCTGTACTGAGAGGAACAAAATTCGTCAAATCGTCAGCACCGATTATGACTCCACAAGCGTGAACACCGGTTTGGCGTACCGTGCCTTCGAGCATTTCGGCATAACGCAGAGTATTTGCCAGATTCAGGTCGCTCGAATTACGTGCAGCGAGCATTTCCGGTACATATTTCAGGCAGTTGGTAATATTTACCTTAACCGCTTTTCCATCAGCACCTTCGGGAAATTTATCCGGAATCAGCTTTGTCAACCGTTCAGCCTCAGGCAAAGGTAAACGCTGTACACGTGCCACATCCTTAATCGACGACTTGGTTGCCATCGTTCCGTAAGTAATAATGTGAGCCACACGTTCCTTTCCGTATTTATCGGTTACCCAACGTAAAACCTGACCGCGACCATCATCATCGAAGTCAATATCAATATCGGGCATCGAAATACGATCGGGATTCAGAAAACGCTCGAACAGCAAATCGTATTTGAGGGGGTCAATATCGGTAATGCGTAAACAATATGCCACTACAGAACCTGCAGCAGAGCCACGACCGGGTCCTACGGAGACTTTCATTTTACGGGCAGCCGAAATGAAATCCTGAACAATAAGAAAGTAACCCGGAAAACCCATTTCTTTCATGGTTTTCAGTTCAAATTCTATTCGTTCACGGGTATCATCGTTCATATCCTTGCCGTAACGAACTTCTGCGCCTTCGTAAGTTAGTTTGCCCAGATAGTCGGCTTCTAATTTCACACGAACTACCTTATCATACCCGCCCAATAATTCAAACCGATCTTCAAACTCTTCACGCAGAGCTTCTTTGGTAAACCTTTCACGATAATCTTCCTCCGTGCCAAATTCGGCAGGAATAGGGAAAACAGGCATCATTGGCCCAGAGTCAATATCAAAAAACTCTACTTTATCGGCAATTTCAAGGGTACTTTCAATTACCTCTGGCAGGTCGGCAAAGATGTAATTCATCTCCTCAGGCGATTTGAGCCATTCCTGCTTGGTATAGCGCATTCGTGCCGGATCGTCTAGATCCTTACCTGTACTGAGGCAAATCAATCGTTCATGCGCTTCACCATGTTCTTCCTCCACAAAGTGAACATCGTTGGTAGCAACAAGTTTGGTATTTGTTTTGCGCGCCAGTTTAATCATTTCCTCACCCTGATGAATTTGCTTGTCGTAGCATTCGTAGTCAGCGTTTGGTTTATCGGTTTTATGTCGTTGCAGTTCGAGGTAAAAATCATCACCGAAAACTTTTTTGTACCACAAAATTGAATCTTCGGCATCTTCCAAATCGCCTTTCTCAAGTTTTTTGTGAATCTCTCCACCCAAACAAGCACTTGAAGCAATCAGACCTTCACTGTATTTCTCCAACATTTCGTGGTCAATGCGTGGACGATAATAAAAGCCATCAATCCAGGCATTTGATATAAGTTTGCAGAGATTCTGATATCCCTTTTTGTTTTTTGCAAGCAATACGAGGTGATAACCGCTGCGATCTTCCTGTGAATCTTTCAGCAACCGTCCACGCCGGGCAACGTATGTTTCGCAGCCAATTATCGGTTTGAAAAGTTTGGTTTTGGTTTCGGTAATTTTCTGTTGAATTTCAGCTTTTTGTTCAGCAGTCAGACTTTCATTGGCAAGTTGTTTGCTGAGTGCCGAAATTTCATCTTTTACCTTGCTGTTTTTCTTTTTAGTGTAGTTGAAAAACTCCTTTATACCAAACATACTTCCATGGTCGGTAAGTGCCACTGCGTTCATTCCGCTTTTGGAGGCTTTGTCAACCAAACCTGAAATGGATGACATGCCATCGAGAATGGAATAATGAGAGTGAACGTGAAGGTGGACAAAGGAACTCATGCTAACTTGCTGTTTTTGTGTAAATTACAATCGACTTTAGTTGATTGATTTTGTGTGGTTAAAGATACGGCAAATTTTGAAAGGCGATGAATGATTTAAGAAGAAGTTATTGACAATTTTGAAAAAACGTGAGCAAATTATCTGACATTCAATAATTCTTCTAATTCATTGTCTAAACTTTTAATTTTTTCAATCACAGGGTCAATGCTTTGATTTGTTTCCATTTTAAAAATTACTACAGCTAATTGAAAAGCAACTAATGACCGAATTTCTTCTGCAGAAAAATTTGGATATTGCTTTTGATAATCGTCGATATATTGTTAACTACGCCAACTTACTTCACATTTTGCAGACTGACCGGCGTAGGGTAACGCTGAACTACTTCGCATTTTGTAGAGTGAATGACGGAAGAAAAAAACTTATTGCTTCTATTTTGTATTGATGGTGTTACCTAACATATCCATCATTAGGTTTAGTGTAGCTAACTATTTTGTAGTGTCATAAAGTTGCACATTTAATGTAGTTGTGTAATGTTATGGCATAGCTGAATCTTATCTTTGCAACGAATAAATAAAATCAACCAAATATGTCAACAAAACAAGTAGATAAATACTTCGAGAAAGTGAAGGAAATGTCTATTCCTAAATTGGAAAAGGAGATACATAAACTTTACCCCGCATTTTTGAAAAGCAATGAAATGGCAAAATGGAAAATATATATCTGCCTTTGGTCCCGGAAAAGTAAGTTGAACAAGAATTTCAAATTTTCAGCTGCTCAGGTAGTGAAATTAGAAAAGGTGAATCAGTTACTCATTGATGCTACTACGAAATTATTAAAGAAAACCGAACAACTCGACCGACAAATGCAGGCAATAAAAGCAGCGGGTGATGATTTTTTGGATGATTATGATATTGAGGCCAACTTGACCATTGAATTTTATGATGAAGATTCTATTTTAGTGATTGATGAAGATGAAAATGAAGGACAATCTGATTATCAGGCAATGGTAGAGGTATTAGACGAGACACTGACCATGCCCTTACGTAGTTTTTACTTTCACGACAAGGAGAATACGGAATCTAACGAAACTGACGATCAACGTTATCAGGATAATATGCTTAATCTCAACTGGGATATTGAAGAACTTAGTGCGCCAGAATTGCAACATATCCCATATTTCTGTTATGCGTCACATGCACTTTTTTGTCATTCCAATCATTCTTATTCGGATATTATACGGATAAAAAGTCTCAGAAATGAGATAGAGGTACATTGGCTAAACTTCGCAGAAAATGGATTAGCTTCTAATCAAAATTCAACCGACAAAGAACTTAATATTGAAGATATGATAAGTGAGAAAAATGTTCCTTTAAGTGAAGAAGATTCTTTAAGAATTCATGATTTTTTGAAAGCTCAAGGGAGTGAAACCTGCAAAAAAGCATGAAATTCATTTAACATTCAATTAGCTTATTTATAAGGTGTTATTATTGAAATTTAGTTTATATTTGTGCTAATTATTAAAGGAGTGCTGATGCCTTGTTGAAGTAAGCAGAATAAATGTAATAGAAATATGGAAAATGTTTTTTTTAAACCTTGGGTTGGTAAAAATTATGAAACTGGTGGTAACTTAGGTAAGAAAGTTATGGTATTGGGAGATAGTCATTATCTTGAAAATAAAGGCGATGCGACTTCAAATGATACATTAGAAGTAGTTGAAACATTTCTCGATTCCAATACAGATTTTGCTGGTTGGATGAATACTTTTACTAAATTTGAACGATCTGTTTTTAACAAAGTATTAAATCAAACAGAAAGGGATGAATTTTGGCATTCAATACTATTTTATAACTACATACAAGAAGCATTATCCGGACCGAGAGCCGATTTTGATTATGGATTATATGAAAAATATTTTGAACCATTCATGGAAGTGTTAGAGTCTTATCAACCAGATGTTATTATTGCTTGGGGGCAAAGATTATTTACAGCTCTACCCGGAGGTAGTGGAAAAGATGGCATCCCATTAAGTATTGATAATATTCCGTACAATAAATGTTGGACTTACACTTTGAAAAATGGTCATCAAGTCAGAATGTATGCAATCCAGCACCCTTCATCTGGATTTTCATGGGATTATTGGCACAAGATAATAAAAGCAGCTTTAGAACAATAAATTGTAAATGTCAGATCTTTACTATAAAGAATTATGATCAATTGCCTGAATAAAAAATTTTCAGGCAATTGATTTTTTAGTTTTGTCATGTTTCTGCACACCTGTATTTCATCTTGACCTAGTTATGGATAATAAAATAAAACAAATAAGTTCAGTTTTAGATACCGTTATTCTGAACCTACATTCAGCTTCTGAATCGGAGGATGGTGTATATGGTATATCGACATCTTTACGGACTTTGGATAAACTTACTTCCGGTTGGCAAAATTCAGAATTAATCTTAATTGCCGGATATGAGAAAATGGGGTTAGACAAACTGTTGATTTCAATGGCATTAAAAATGCTGTCAGATAATGAGACTCCAATAGCTTTTTTCAGTATGAAGTATTCTTGTGAACAACTGGTTCAAAGGCTTCTGATGAATCTGACGGGAATAAAGCGTGATAAATTACTCAGTGCTAAACTCACCGAAGATGAATGGAAAAAGGTAGATGAAGCAAAGACAAAATTGTACAGTGTTCCTTTGTATATCTGTGATGCACCTAATCCTACCTTAGCCGAAATTAGTGAACAAGCTCACAAATTAACAGATGTTGAGGGAATAGAAGTATTATTGATTGATGATATAACCAGAATCAAAGTAAATGAAGGTGAATCAGTTACTGAATCGTTGAAGATATTAGCAAGGGAACTGGATATACCTGTAGTGGCTTGTCTTGAATTAAAAGACAGAACAGACAGTGAATCCCGATTCTACGGAAAACGTCCTGAACACAGTGACTTTCCTGATATGGAAAGTATTTTTCAGTATTCCGATTTACTCTGTTTCCTACATCGCCCTGAATACTTTCATATTACGGAAGATAAGGATGGAAATTCAACACTGGGTATGGCTGAGTTGATTCTAAAGACAGAGAATAGTTTTGAGCCAGAGATAATTACTCTACGTTATGAAATGGACTTTTGTCGGTTTTGGGAAGAATAATTCAGACCGAATCAGCAATCTATGTTATTGTTTTGTTTATCGATATTTTGTATTTTCAATCACTACTAATTGATATGTAACTATGGCTTCAAACATCTTCAATCGCTATATATGGTTGGTAGATATTATTCACAGGAACGGTAAAATAACTCTAAATGATATTAACCAAAAGTGGATAAAACATCCCATGTCAAATGGTAATCCTATTCCAAATAAGACTTTTCATAATCATCGCATAGCCATTGAAGAAATCTTTGATATCAACATTGAATGTGATTTAAGTACCTACGAGTACTTTATTGATCATGCCGAAGATATGGAACGAGGCGGGGTGCATCGGTGGCTGATCAATACTTTCGCTGTGAATAACCTGATAAACGAGAGTCATAAACTAAAGGAACGCATCGTTTTTGAGAATATCCCATCAGGTCAGCAGTACCTAACTCCAATCATTGAAGCCATGCGTGATGGGCTAAAAATAGAAATAAGCTATCAGTCTTATTGGTCGGATGCAGCCACATTTGAAATAGAGCCTTATTTCGTGAAAGTATTTAAACAACGATGGTATGTGATTGGTAAAAGTGATAAGGTACGCATTTATGCATTAGACCGTATTAAAAGTATGAATGTAACTACACAAAGTTTCAAAATGCCTGTAAGCCTTGATGCCGAAAACTATTTTCAGGATTGTTACGGTATTATTCTGGGTGAAGATATAAAAGCCGAAACAATAAAGCTGAGATTTGATTCGTCACAAGCCAACTACATTCGTGCATTGCCTTTGCACCCTTCACAGCAAGAAATAGAAACTACAGTTGAATTTGCTGTTTTTGAATATCGCATAAAACCAACTTTTGATTTTATACAGGAGATTTTTCTTCATGGCGATAAGGTGGAAGTTGTTTCACCTGAATCATTGAGAAACAAAATTATTAAAACCGTTCAGAAAATGGGTAAAATGTATTTGATTGAATAAATTAAGTTTATAGGAACTGAATATTTTCAATACTGCATTTTGGCCGCATAATGCAAAAGTCTGAAGACACTTGAGGGTCTCTCCATATCGCAAATTAAATCCTTTTTAGAATAGGCAGATACCTTGAAAACACCATTTGTCAATTTTTCAGTTTTTTTATAAAAGTCCAAGCAAACATACCCTCTGCAAAGCACCAGAGTAAGAATTCTTAGAAATTTTTGTTGATTTTGCTGCGAATGGCTTGTTTCACGTACTAACTGAAAAATCTCAGCAATTAATCCGCTGTATGTTTCCCGCAGGTTACTGATTTTTGTTTCTTCTGTTACCAGTGTTTTTATACCTTCCCTAAAATCTTTGTAAACATCAAAAATATCGTTCTCCAGCTGACCAATACTGCCTAATTTAAAAATAATTTTTTTTTCTGCAACACTTAAATTTTCACTCAGTGCACAACTGTAAAGCAACATCGAAACACCGCCTTTGTACAGGATAATGTCTTTAATATCAGAATTTTCAATGTCGCGGGATAATTGTCTTTTACTCTGTACCTGACCTTCAAAAACATTACTGAAATTCATTGAAAATTCATCTTTATTCGTGCAATTTTCATAAGCCATCCGGTTCAACCGCATGAATAATTGTTCATTTGAATTTTCAGGTATTGCTTCAATTTTATTATCAATTAAAAGGCGGATGCGCGATTCAGGCATATTTTTCTTATCAAAAAAATCATCGAACAATCCGGTTATTGCACCCAGGCATGTCATAGCTAATCTTTCTTTATCTGACATATTTTTTCCGGTAAGCGTACAGAAAGTTTCACCAAGCATGGCAGGAATTGCACTTCCATAGAGTCGTATTTTCCGAAAATCATCTTCATCCAGACTACCATCGTTGGTTTTTCTGCTTACGGTCAAAATACTTCCAATTGATTGTTGCAGAAATTTTTTCTGAAGTTTTATTTTGGTCGAAAAACCAATCAATATGCAGGTTAGCCTTATAAAATTACTCAGATAATTCATACCTAATGGATATTCAAACAGATTTGATTAAGAATTTCCTCATCAGAACCTGTTGCTGATAAATAAGCTTTTTTATAAAATGATTCCCTTTTGGCAAGCCCCTCAGCAATAAAAGTGTTAAGTTCTTCCCCTTTTCGGTTAGCCAGTAAAGGTCTTTTATTTGTACGGGAGTTTTCAAGACGAATGGCAAGTTGCTCAACAGTGATATTGATATAAACTGTAATACCGTGACTATTCATGTATTCCATATTGTCGAAAAAACAGGGAGCACCACCACCGGTTGCAATCACTACATTTTCAAATTCCGAAACTTCATGCAGACATTGTTGCTCCAACAGTCGAAATTGTCTTTCACCTAACTCAGCAAATATCTGAGATACAGACTTAAAGTACTTTTCTTCAATATGTGTATCCATATCAACAAAAGTATAATTCAGCCGCTCTGCCAGCAATTTACCTATCGTGGTTTTGCCTGAGCCCATGTATCCAATCAGAAAAATACGATTCATGTCTTTCATTTTTTTGAAGTACAAAAATAGTGATAAATGCTCAAATAGATTACTCTTGAAAAAATTTACTCTATCTTTGCATATTAATTCAGAAAGATTTTTTGTGGAAAAAGAGAGCGCAGTTTTATTACTTTTCACGGGTGGCACCATCAGTATGTCAGAAGATCCGACTACGGGTGCTTTACGCCCCATTGATTTTGACCGGTTACTGGATTATATGCCCGAATTGAAACAAACAGGTATTAAAATAAAATGTATTCCTTTCCTCCCATTTATTGATTCATCGGACGTACATCCAGAAATCTGGGAACGACTTGCCAAAACGATTGAGGAAAATTATAACGAGTTTGATGGATTTGTGGTACTTCATGGTACTGATACAATGGCTTATACAGCTTCTGCTCTGAGTTTTATGCTCGAGAATCTTTCCAAACCGGTTATATTCACCGGGGCGCAACTTCCGATTGGAATGATGCGTTCGGATGCCAAGGAAAACATGCTGACTGCCATTGAAATTGCAACAGCCAAAGAAAGCGGACAATCTATTGTGCCTGAAGTATGTATCTTTTTTGAAGACACGCTTTTTCGGGGTAATCGTACTACCAAGAAAAATGCTGAACATTTCAACGCATTTAATTCATACAACTATCCACCTTTAGCCAAAGCCGGAGTTCATATCAAGTACTTCAGAACCTACATTCATTATCCACATTCAGGAACTAACATGCGTGTTCGCACTAAAATTGACCCTAATGTAGCTATTTTGAAACTTTTCCCGGGAATTACTGAACACACTGTAAGGGCAATCCTCAATATTCCAGACCTGAAAGCTGTTGTGTTGGAAAGTTTTGGAGCAGGAAATGCACCACGTCGACAATGGTTTTATGATGCCTTACGCGAAGCTACCGACCGTGGTTTAATCATCGTAAACAAATCGCAATGTAGCACAGGTTCTGTGGAAATGGGACGCTACGAAACCAGCCTGAATCTGGTAACTGCAGGAGTAATGAGCGGTTACGACTGTACCACCGAGGCTATAGTTACCAAATTAATGCATCTGTTGGCCGAATATCCCGAAAATGATGATATCCGACATCGCTTAAGCATTAGCTTGTGTGGCGAAATGACGGTAATATAAAATAACTCAAATCAGAATAAATAAGAGGCGGAAAATTCAAACTTTCCGCCTCCTTCGGTTGTAAACAAATAGGTTAGTTTTTCACTAACTTCTTTTCAATAACACCTTCTTTACTGCTAATCTTCACCATATATATTCCTTTAGACAACGTGCCTACCGAAATTGTTTCATTATCTGTAATTTGCCGAGTAAGCAACTGCTGTCCATCAATACCAAATACATTTAGATTGGCTTTGCCTTCTATTCCTTTTATTTGAAAATCATTAATTACAGGATTTGGGTAAATAGAGACTTTATCTGACTGAATGGTTTTCAAATCATTAGGATTAAATTCAATCATATTTATAAAATCTTTCCATTGTTTAGCTGCTTTGTATGCTGTCAATGAACCTTTAGGTATCCTCAATTCACAATTAGTTTTATTTACGCTATAAAACACATTAGTAGAATCACCTAAATCAACCGGAATTGGTGAAAATGCAGCAATGGTCTTTAAACCCCTACAACTGTAGAAACATTGAATTCCAATAGATTTCACTGATGATCCGATACTGACTGTTTGCAAACCACTACAATATTTAAATGCTTTTAATGATAATACTTCAACTGAATTAGGTATAAAAACTTCAGATAAGTACATATTATAATAAAATGCATAGCTACCAACCAACTTCACTGAATTAGGAATACTATAAGTACCAGATTTAGCACTTGGTGATATTAATAATGAGTCTTGTGATTTATTAAACAAGATTCCATCTAAAGTTGAAAAACGACCATTATCCTTATCAACAGTTATTGAAGCTAAATCGAAATTCGCTGCGAAGGTAAGTGGCTGAATGGTTTTAACTCTTTTTGGTATATTTATCGTAGTAAGTCCTGAATTAAAGAAACTATAATTGTATAAAGTTTCTAATGAATCAGGTAGAACTATGGTTTTCAAAGCACTACAATATGAAAAAGCATAAGAACCTACATAAAACACCGAGGATGGTATTGTAATTGATGATAATCCTGTACACTCCATAAAGGAATAATCGCTTACCGAAAGAAGAGTATTAGGCAAAACTACTGAAAGCAAACTTTTCTTCCCTCCTGTTACATCACTATTAAATGCTTGCATAGGTATTTCGTCAGCATAATAATAGGTATCTGTGGTAGTTCCTTCCGATCCTGTGTACTCAGCAATTTTTGTTCCGCTTAAATCAAGTTGGCTTAATAGTGGTAAGCTGTCTCTCATTATTCTAAAATCGCGAGCATCGATGATTCCGCTAAGAGTTAGTTTTTTAAGAGTTCTTTTTTCTGCGGCACTAAATTGTGTCAATAGTGTACCTGCGGTAGTTAGAGTTACTGTTTTTTCGGTATTGAAGTTGTAAAATTCATTTATATAACCGGGTTGGTTATAAATCATTGCATTGCCACCAGCAATTCCAGTTGCATCGTATATACCCCGGATAACTATTGCAATGGTATCTGAAGGTAAATTATCATTCATCATTAAATGCAACAACGTTTTGTCGGTGACATCTTGTGTGATTGATTTAATCTTCAATTTTTTCTTCACTCGGTTATAAATGTCGTATACCGAGTAATTGGAAGTGTCTTTTGCAGTAACAAGATCTGGAATTAGAGAGTAACTTACATCAATTGAATTTGCATTGATAAGTTTTGAACTTTTTACGGCAATGTTTTCTCCTTTATAATTGTCGGAATAAAACAAACTGCCTGTACCTCCTATAAAAACTCTGCCAGTTGGAGAATATCCGAATACGTCAGAAGCATTTACATATAAAAATGAAGGATGATTTGTCCATGTCTGACCATTATCATTAGAATAAGACAATCCACACGCACCAGAGTAGTTTCTCGCAAAATAGGCGTTATGTAATGGAGAATAAAAAACTGATCCAATATTGCTTTGATTTGGGCTTAGTAACCAATTAGCACCTCCATCAATGGTTGTATAACAATTAATTGTAGCTCCATTAGTCAAAGAATACACACCATTATTGTCGTCTTTAAAGTCGAAACTCTTTGTTCCTGTATCTGGTATTCCTGTAATTTTACTCCATGTTAAACCTTTGTCGGTAGATTTTAAAATATCTCCGGCACTAGCCATAAAATAAATTGTATTCCCATGCACTCGATAATTACCATTCGAATTTCCAGTATAAGCACCACTTATAGATGGTATTGAGCCTCCCGAAACAAGATTCCATTTTGCTCCACCATCAGTAGTGGTATAAATTTCAAATTTATTTGCTACAACTGCATCACCAACTGCCACTCCTTCATTTTCATTCCAAAAATAAACAAAATCGGGAAAAGAAAGTGTATCGTTAAATGCTGTCCCTTGTCTTGTCCAACTAGTGGCCCCATCGCTAGTTTTATAAATACCTTTTCCACCACCAGTACCCAATGTGAAGTAGGCTGTTGTTGCACTCACTGCGCATAGTCCCCCGACAGCATTCGCCTCAAAACCGGCAGGTAAAGATTTTGTAATCCATGATGCGCCACCGTTGATGGTGTAGGATATTAACTTGTAATTCCAATCCTTTGCCCATATCACATCGTTGTTTACAACAGATATGTCTCTAATTCTGTCTAATCCTGTAGCAGTTTGTTTCCATTGTGCATGTAATGTCAAACTATAAAAAATAACGAACAATAAAGTAATCTTTTTCATATAAAAATTTATTTAATTTTTGCCTACTCTCAAGCTTTTCGGCTTCCGCTCCCTACTCTTTTTTCGGATTTTCAGGTTTTTCCATTTTTGTTTGTTATGTAGAGATGCGAATTATCGCATCTCTACAGCATTATCAACACACAATAAAAGGCAGGAGTATTGTGTATTGAATCCACAAGTAAACAAACACATTAGTTTTTCACTAATTTCTTTTCCACTACCCCTGTGGCAGTTTGTATTTTCAATGTATAAATTCCTTTTGGTAATGAACTGACCGATATTGCTTCGTTTTCGGTAAATTGTTTTGTAATGAGGAGTTTACCGTCAATACCAAATAGTGATAGATTAGCTTTACCTTCAATTCCTTTTAGTTGAATGTTAGAAATGGTAGGGTTCGGGAAAACTGAAATCCTCTCATTTTGTACATCTTTCAATTCGGAAACAATACTTTTTATGGTAATATACCCTGATTTAACCTTCACGTTTGGACTTCCTTCATTCAACATCAATTCATTACAATCGACATAAAATGCATCACCAACCGCAAGAGTTTTATTAAAGTAAAAAACAATATTGGCAATTTTACCAGCTAAAGTAATAGGATTTACTCCTGACAAAGCAAAAGTAGATTGGTTTTTGTTAAACCTATTAACCAGTTGCCAATTCTCGGTAAGGGTTCCCATGGCGTTAACCTTTATACTATCAATCTTCGCAAATGAACTCATTGCTTTACCAGATAAAGAGAATACTCCTTTTCCCTCAGGAATAATACCTAAATCGATAGGTAAAGTCAGAGTTAGTAATTGCTGACTCAATATTACTAACGAATCGCGAACATTCACCCAAGTATCATAAATAGTTATGGGGCATGATGTTTTTGAACCATAAGTATCTTTAACTAACAGTTTGGTAACTCCACCAGAAATTGCTGTGAGATATCCATTGCTTGTGGTTGTTGCCATAGATGGATTTTCCACTTCCCAGGTATAAGGTGCAGTACCACCTGAAACTGTAAATTGTTTCTTATCTCCTGAATACATTTCAGCCGATCCCGGTGACATATAAATTGCCGGCAAAGCTTTAATCGTAAAATAACCATTTCTCCATTTTGGAATCTGCGTTTCGTTAATTATTGCTTCATCGATTGTTATTGATGAAGCACCACCGGCAATATCTGCAATTTTAAAACGGAGTTTGAAAATTGTTCCTGAATTTATAATTGCTTGTGATGCGGCAAATGATACAGTTACTTTCCCTGCTTGTTTAGACCGTTCAACACTGGCATTTCCGGCAAGAATTGAGTTTGCAATTATCAGTGAATCAAAAGAAATTACACTCTCGGTGAACGAAAAAACAAACTTGCCCGCTAACATAGGTGTTGCATCTAAGTTTTTAAAATCAAGTGGAATCTCAATATAATTGTTTTGATAGAAAGAAGTATCCCGAAAAGTAGCCATAAAACTTCTACAATCGATATTTCCCGATTCTCCTTGATAACCTTTAGCATCTTTGGCAATTACTTTTACTAAACCGCTTTTCAGCACTTTAAGTAAACCTCCTGTCGTTATAGTAGCCATCGTATTATCACTCACCGACCATGTGTAAGGTGTTGTTCCACCCCAAGTGCTAAATTGTTGAGACTCTCCAATATTCAGCACAGCAGTAGCTGGACTTACATAAATTACAGGTTTGGCATTAATTGAAATATACCCGTTTGTAAATGTCATTATCGGGTTTCCTTCGTTGAAATAATTGCTGGTGGTTGTATTCCTAAACACCAATGAAGTTGCTGAGTATAACAACACCAACTTAATATTCAGCAAAATCCCTTTACCTGTTAAAGCCGCAGACCCAGCACCAACTATTGTGGAGTAATCCACATTCGTTTTTACAGTCAATTCATTAAACCCCGAAGAAATAGTGCCCACAGTACTAGCTCCTAAAAATCTGACATTTGTACTTGTATATCCAATATCAAACTGAAAGGACATAACACCTTTTCCGGTAAGGTCATCGTCCACATACAGAGGTACGGTTAGCGTATCCCCCACAACTCCGGTCAGGGTGGGAAACCTGACCAGAATTGCTTGTGAATACTGCCCTGCTAATAACAGCAGGAACAGTAATATTATTGATTTCTGTCTCATAATCTTATTTATTAGTTTTATAACCACACGATTACTCAACAATCACTTTTTGGATTTGAGTTTCATTCCCTGAAATCATTTTCAACAGATAAACACCTCGGTTCATTTTATTCAAATCAATAGCGTATGCACCGGCACTTTGCATTCCATTTACCAATATATCAACTTGTTTTCCGGTTATGTCAAACAATGAGATAGTTACATTCGTACCACTTTTCTTTACCGTGAAATGTACTTTCGAGGTAGATTTTAATGGATTTGGATATACGCTAAGTGTTCCGTTATCAGTTGAAACTGAATTTACACTCGAAGCTAAATCACTAATTTGAATTACTTTAGCAACAGATGAAAGTGTATAATCGGTTTCGTTTGCCTTGAATTGATTAATCCCAAGTGTTGTCACCGTATTAGACGAAGTGTTAGATACAATTCTAAAATTAATGTTAGCTACCTCGGCTTGATTATTTAGATTTTCTGTTCCTGCAATTCCTATCAGAATTTTTCCGTTCGTTTTGTCTATATTGTAAACAAATAGATTGTTTGGAATATCCTTACCTGAAGTTACCGATATAGGTTCAAGAACTGCTCCGTCAAAAGTAGTAGCAATATCAAGTGCCATGCTGCGATTTCCATTTTCGATATGTAGAGGAATACTGAAGATTTGATCTGCACTTTTAGATACATTACCATACGAAAGAATCACCTCATTTTTCACACCCGGACTATTCATCTCGGCAGGGAAAGTACTGTTTATACCAGCCACATTCTGAAGTATCAAAGAGGCATCGTACGAAGTAATACTACCATCGCCACTTACATCAGCTACGGTTTTTTGCATGGTATTAAGTGTGATTAAACTCACTACATGCTGCAATACCAAGGATGCATCGTAAGCTTGCACTGAACCATTTAAACTCACATCGCCCATCAAAGGATTAATTGAACCGTTAGTTTTCCAAGGAGAGTAAAGAACCTTATCAGAAATCTTTCCACCGATACCATTGGCATTTAAAGTATAAGTTGGTCCACTATTATCGCCCCACCAGCAGTTTTTAGCATCTATATCAAAGGCTTTGTTTACATTATTTATTGCATAGCCACCGTTTTTACAAAAATCACAATTATTGATTATTGGGTTAGATGAACCATTGATTACTATGCCATTTGCATTTTCCCGAATCTCACAATTAGTGATAGAAGGACTTGCCGCAGTCATAGATATTGCAGAGCCTGTAAGATCTCCCCAATACCCAAATCCGGCACATTTCACTATACAATGATCCAATTTACATAAATTATCAAGCGAAACATCTTCAAAATTTATTCCAGCCCATTTATTTTTAAAATTTGGACTTGTAGCTGTACTATCTGAGTTGGTATCACCTCCATAGAAATCGTCTAAAATGGAAGTAAACACAATCGTACTGTCAGGCGTAGCTCCACCAAGTGCCATCAATCCTCGTTTTACATTTAATTGATAAGGAGCACCATAATTGTCGGGACGATCTGCAAACTTTGATACAACACCCGGTTTTACTGTCAATGTCACGCTAGTACCTACCGTATAATTCCCTGAGAAATAATAAGGTATATTATTTATTCCTCCGAAGTTTCGTTTCTCTAAAGTAGCGTCCTGAACCAATTCTTCAGACAAAACTCCAATTGCTTTGTAAGTAGAACCCGAAATTGTATTTCCAACCGAAGAAGAAGGATATGAAACTAAGGATAGACAAAGTGGGGTATAAGTAAGATTATTAAAGTTATTATTATCTATTGCAGGTAATGATACTCCATTTAATACTACACCCCAGTTGCTATTCTTGAAAGTGCAATTTTGAATAGATGGTGATGCTTGTAATAAATTTATTCCTCTATCAAAACAGTTAAACACTGCAAACTTAATTGTACTTAAATCGTTACTAATATCTTGAAAAGTCAAAGCCGCACCACCCTTGTATGGTAATGGTGTTAATCCATCATTTCTGGTATCAAATGGATTTCCGTTGCTGTCATCACTTATATTTGTAAAAACTACTGGTTCGGTAGCAGTACCATCAATGCTTATTCTACCTGAAATATTGAAAAAATCATTTGAATTACTTTTAAATACAATACCTTTGGGTATTGTAATATGCGTACCTGAATTAATTGTACAGGTACTATACAAGTAATAAGTCATATTTGAATAACCTGCAAAATCACGGATTGGGATTGTTGCATCCGACGAATAAGTTTCAGGATATACCCCAATAGCATTGATACCAATATTTGAAACTTTATTGTTAGCAAAAGTCGGAGTAGAAAACATACTTAGAATAATTGGCGTATTAGTGATATTATTAAACTCACTATTTTTTATTATTGGACTTGCACTTCCAAAAATTCCTACTCCCTGCGTACTTGATTGCTCAATTCTACAACTATCAATAGTTAACTTAGCACTATGAACGCTTACAACACCGATATAATTATAATTTTTCGGATTTCCTCCATAGTTAATAATGCAGTTTCTTAATTCGTTTGTTCCATCTAAGCTCGAACTATTAAACCGGATATTCATCCAATTTCCTTTCGATGGAACAGTTGCATTCCCATCACCATTTGTGTCACCTCCTTTGGAGTCATCCTTTATAGACGTAAAAACTATTGGTGACTTTGCGCTACCTTTAGCAACAAGAGCTCCATTAACAACAATACTAATCTCAGGTGCGTTGCAGCAGCCTTGATCAGGGAATTTTAAAACCACTCCCTCGCCGATTGTCAAAGTAGTATTTGGCATTACAGTTAAGGTCTCAATAATATAAGCCACATTGTAAATTTGTCCTACATCGCGTTTAGTAAGGGTGGCATTTGACGATAAATTACCTTCTAATATTTTAATTCCATTACTTCCATTTCCTAACGATTTAAACAAGGGAGACGTAATATTGAATAAAGGATTAGAGGTTAATGACATCGAAATTGGGTCAGATGTGCAATTTTTAATCACCACTGCTTCGGTGCAATTAGGAGTCGATGTGCCTTCAATCCGTAAACCGTTGCCATAACCATCGCTTATGGTTGTATTTTTTATTGTATTTCCAGCATCGGTAAAAGTAAGTATATTACTACCATACAATAATTTACAATAATTGAACGTACTGAAAGCATCATCGGTGGTTGCTTTAAACTGAATGGTTCCCCAATTACCTTTGCCTGGTAAAGTGGCATTACCATCGCTACGGGTATCTTTAGGATTTCCAAAATTATCGTCATTGATAGAAGTAAAGGCAATTGAATCATTTACAAGCCCTTCTGCTTTGAAACCACCATTTACATAGATATTATTTTGCATTTTGATAACCACGCCGGGACTCACCGTAACATTTGTGCCTGAATTAATGGTCATATCACCTAACAATACATAACTGATGTTATTATACCCTGCCACATTTCGTTTGGCTATTGTACCGTTAAGACCTACTGTTTCGCCTATAATACCCAGCGCTGTCCAGGCGTTGTTAGTAAATTTCAGATTCGTAAATGTAGGATTTGCTGATACCGATAGCGAAATAGGCGTGTACAATGAGTTAATAAATTCAGTATTTGTAACTATCGGATTTGAAGCTTGAAAAGCCACCAACCCATAATTCACATCTTTTATGATACAATTGCTAATAGTAGGCGAAGCATTAACTGCGTTTACAGCACCATTGATATACTGCGATGAATAATACTGGTTTGCTGTAGCATACCGTACCTGACAATAGTTAAGCAAACACTTGGTGTCATCGCTGGTACCTTCAAAAGTAATTCCGTACCAATCGGTTTTGCCTGGATTGGTTTGTGTGCCATTTTTATTGGTATCGCCCGGATTTCCTACATTATCATCGTGTACCGAAGTAAAGATAACTTGGTTTTTTCCGGCATCGCCATTAGCAATCAAAGCCCCTTGTACAATTATACCATAACTCTGCGATTTGATTACAATACCTGTGTCAACAGTCAACGTATAGTTTTGTGGAATAGTTAGCGCGCCCAACATTAAGTAAGTTACATTGGGTAAACCTGTAACATTTCGTTGTATCAGATGGGAGTTTGCCCCCAATGTTCCTCCCAATAGACCAATAGCATCGTATTGATTATCAGAGAATGAGAATGAGTTATTGAGAAATACCGGTTCCGAATCGAATGACATAGCAATAGGGACTACCGTACTACTAGCCATAATATTGTTCATAAAATTTGGCTTGCTTATACCCCGCATTTCTGTGCCATAATAATTATTTGCCATCGAGCATGAGTCAATTGTTGGACTGGCATTTTCGATTACAATACCACCACGATAACCACCACCACCGTAAGTGATGTTGCATCGCCTCATTACGCAGGATGCATCGTTAGACGCATCCCTGAAATAAATGCCACCCCACGAACCTCGCGTAGGAACAGTAGCAGCACCATCAATATTGGTATCGCCACCCACATTGTCGTTATTTACAGAAGTAAACACAATTTTCTCATTTTGAGCTGCCACTGCATTCAGAATTCCATCAACATAAATCCAACCGGGACATTTCAACGAGTTTCCACTGGCAATGCTCATATTACCTGCAGCATAAATTGTAAAATCAGTGTAAAACACATAAGGAATGGACAACAATTCCAAATTCCATGCACCTGCTAAACTTGAAAAATTAATATAAGCCGCATCATGCTTATTACCTGTAAAAGTATTGCCGCCATTATTGTGTAAAAGGCCATTGCTGGTATAAACAATAGGCCAATCACAAAGTGTAATAGATGAGTTTTTTAAATTGACTGTTCCTGTATTTAATTGTAAACCGGCGGTCGAAGAGTTGGTTATAGAAGTATTGTTCACGGTTATTGTACCTACATTTGCATATACCGAACCAAAACTCGAAGCTCCTGCATATTCTATTTTACAAGTATCTAAAGTAATAGTACCTGGATAACTCGAATTGCCACATTGGATTTGAGCCCATGCTCCTTTTGCCAATGGTGTGACATTGGATGTAAATTGTGCTTTGCGGGCTTTTAAAGTACCATAAACCTGAATTCCAAGTCCTGTATTAAATTTAAGTACAACTCCACTATCAACTTGCATAGTTATTGTTGGGCTAATTGATAAATTTTGAGAAACTATATATGGAATTGAAAGTGTTGAAAGTTTCAAATTAGATGTTACATTTTGAAAATTTATATTTGCAGCATCATATTTATTTCCAGATAGATTATTTCCGCCTAAATTATTAATATTCCCACCTCCATTATATAAAATTGCCCAATCTGAAGTAGAAATGGTTGTGTTTCTCAAATTTACTGTTCCTCCACCACTAACTGAAGAAAGACAAAGTCCACTCGAAGATGAGTTATTTATGTTCGTTCCATTTAAATTAACTGTGCCTTGTTGATACAGGTAAATACTTCCTGTATTTGCAGCACCACCATAATCTACAGTACAAGTATCTAAAGTAATAGTACCTGGATAACTCGAACTGCCACATTGGATTTGAGCCCAGGCTCCTTTTGCCAAAGGCGTAACGTTCGATGTAAACTGAGCTTGGCGTGCTTTTAGAGTTCCCAATACAGTAATTCCAAGGCCTGAATTAAACTTTACCGCTACTCCTTTTTCAATGGTCAGCGTTATGCCAGCATTAACAGTAATATTTCCGGTAACAATGTATGGACTATTGGCCAAAGTCCACGAAGTGTTAGTGGTTATTGCTCCTATAACATTACCGGCCATTGCACCTGTCATCACAATTAACAGGCAAGACATTAATAGAATTGTTCGTTTCATAATTGTTCGTTTCATAATTGTAAATTTTTTAATTGTTTTATGTAATTTATTATTTTTCCGTAGAGACGTTCCATTTTGTGTGCGTTTGTTTATTTGTTTTGTAGAGACGCGATGCATCGCGTCTCTACGGCAAACAATCATCATTTTGTAAAACAAACACATTAGTTTTTCACTAACTTCTTTTCAATTATTCCTTCGGCAGTACTTATCCTTATCATATAAATTCCTTTTGCTAAAGTACTGACCGAGATAGCTTCGTTCTCTGTAAATGCTTTGGAAAGCAGCAGTTTACCATCAATGTCAAACATATTTAGATTGGCTTTGCCTTCAATTCCTTTAATTTGAATGGTGGAAGTAGTAGGGTTGGGATAAACAGCGACATTTGCATCTGCCATTTTCAGGCTGTTTACTCCGGCAAGCACGGTACGATAATAATTATAAGTGCTGTCGCCTCTTGTAATTGCTACGCCAGCAAGGTTCCAGTCTTTACTTGATTGATTGATTATAAAACTATTGGCATCATACTTTAAATTAGTCTGAGATGATTTAACCCAAGCGCTACCGTTCCAGTTTTGATAATTACTACTTGTCATATTTTTATTCGCATCGAAGGTATTGGTATATTTGCACGAATCTACCCAATTCTTTTTCCAATATTGGATTAAAGTGCCAGTGCAATTATTATTCGCATCGATAGTATAGATTTCTTTTGTATTATTTACCCAAGCAGTAGTGTCCCATAGTTCGACAATCTTGTTTAATGGATTGATATTGGCATCATAAGTGGTAGTTTGTCTCTGGTAATTCATATAATCATTTCCTCCAAAAGTTTTTTCTCGTTTTTCAGTTTCTATAGCTGTTTTTTTTACGGCATCGTAGGTGCGATCCCATGTAGTAAGCCATGCTCCATTTATCCAATTTTGTGCTGTAAACGTCCAGAAATCTGTTTGGACTGAATGATAACCTTCGTGATAACTTATATTTATGTATTGTTGGTAATTTTCCCATGCACTTCCATTCCATACTAGAAATGTTGCACTCATAAATTTTGGCGAATTTTTATCGCTAATATCCATATTGTAAACATATTTATAGGAATTTACCCATGCCGTACTATCCCATTGTTGATCTATCATTTCCATCAGCATATTAGTTCCACTAAGGCTATTGGAAGTAATGTCTTTATATGAATTAACCCAAGCACCGTTTTTCCAATCCTGATTTACTGTTGTTTGATTATTATTGCCATCATAAGTAGTGGTACTACGATACATATTCTCTAAAATGGTATCGTTTTTGCTTTGATATAAATCACTTGTTTCTCTGTTATTAGCATCATAAGTGTAAGTATGTAAGTCATAAATTGACCAATTAAACCCATTCCAATATTTATATGTTATGCTCGTCAAATTATTCTTTGCATCGTAGTTGTTGATTGTTTTAGAACTACAAGCAGACCAATTTTCGTTAAAAGTATCCCAATTGAAACGATACACACTGTCTATTAGTTGATTGTACTTAGCTAATGCCGGAGCTTTTAGCATGATGGCTTGTTTAGAACTTGCTTCCGTGTTTTTGGCAGGGGCTTTAAATTTACTTTCAGTGCTCTTTAACTGAAGATTTTCATGCGAAAAAGGGAATAATCTACCGTTAGTAAATTGTTTGTTCTGGGCAACCACATTCATTGATAACGCGATGATTGCAAGGAGTAAAATTTTTTTCATATTTTTTGTTGTTTTTATTTTTTGCCTACTCTCAAGCTTTTCGGTTTCCGCTCCCTACCATATTTCGGATTGGTGGGTTGTTCCGTTTTATTTTTGTTTGTTTTGTAGAGACGCGATGCATCGCGTCTCTACGGCAAACAATCATCATTTTGTAAACAAACACATTAGTTTTTCACTAATTTCTTTTCTACTACCCCTGTGGTAGTTTGTATCTTTAATGTATAAATTCCTTTTGGTAATGAACTTACTGAAATTGGTTCGTTATCAGTAAATTGTTTTGTAAGCAGTGCTTCTCCTTTTAGACTATAAAGAGTGAGAGTTGCTTTACTTTCAATACCTTTTAAGCGGAAACTTTCTGTTGTTGGGTTTGGATAAAGGATTAGTTTTTCATTATCCGACAAGCTGATAACTGCTGTATTGATAGTTACCTGAAAATCTACTTTCTGAATCATACTCCATTGTCCGTTACTGTCTTGCACCCTTACGTAAAACGTATGATTGCCAGCTGTTAAATCTTTTAAATCGGCTAACACATCGATAATCACACTGCTCGATTGTGGGGAAACACTAACTGCTTTTCCTTTTCCAACATCTCCAACTGCATCGATAAAATATTCTGCGGCTACAATATTAGGATTAGAACTTGTCAGATTGCTTTTCATAAACGGACGACTGATGGTCTGTGACCAATGACCTTGTGTGTCGAGTGTTCGGATATACAAACTGTGAAGTCCACTCGTAATAGTTGACAAATCAACCGTTGCATCAATGGTTTCGCCCGAAATGCTTGGAATGTTGGTTGCTTTACCAAATCCTGGGTCGGTATCCACAAAGTATTCGGCTTTGGCAATGGTTATGGTGGCATCGCGCGGCACGGCTTGTTTCATAAATGGACGATTGATGGTTTGCGACCAATGACCTTTATCGTCTTGTACACGAATATACAAGGTATGCAATCCGCTACCAACGGCTGAAATGTTGGTTACAAACTGTGTACTATCACCAATTGGCAATGGTGCAGTAGTGGCACTGCCAATGCCAGGGTCGGTGTCAACAAAATATTCCACGCGGGAATATCCCTGTGCAAACAGCACAAGTTGACATAGACTAAGTAGTAGTAATAAATATCGTTTCATACTACTTGTTTATTTCTGAGTTTTCACTTTTACCTTTACCGCCAACCCACTGGTAGCAGAGCCACTTGTTGGAGCTACTATATCGTATATATGAGGAATGGCAGGTAAACCCGAAAGTACATAAGGATCACTTCCTCCAAAAGCACCACAGTCAACCCCACCTGTTCCTGCGCCTATGGCTGTGGAAGTTGGGCTAAGCATATAATACTTATCATCGATAGAACCACCCAAAAATTGACTAGTAAAGTTATTTCCAAGATTTACCGTGTTTTTTATAATAGAATTTGATGCATCATCCTTTACACCATAACTTCTTGTAACTCTACCCGTGTATATAATACCTTTACACAAATTATTTGAAATGATAGAATTGACCGCAATAATTGAAAGATTTTCCATAGGTTCATATTGAGGCCAATACTGAATAGTATAAATACCATTAGATAATATTGTGTTGTTTTCAATTACTGAGTTACCTTTCATAGTACATATATAAACGTTTATTATATTATTCGAAATTGTCAAATTATATAAACTCGGATAATCACTTGGTGTAAATGTGCCAATCCTTCCAGTAATATAATTATTTTGAATGACTGTATTTGAAACTACTCCCAGTCCAAAGTCTACTATATTGAGTAAATTTCTTTCTATTATCACATTGTTTGCAAGTACATTTAACGTATAAATTATATTCAACCCTTGTAATGTTGTATTAGGAGCAGTTGTTTCTATTGTCACGTTACTATTAAATGTCGCATTACTTTTTGAATATAATGTTGAATCATTTTTCTCAAGAAAATAACCAGGGCCAATTAAGCATAATGATTTCGTAATGTTCACATTTTCTGAAGAATATACTATTGAACTTCCTTCAATATACAAGGTGTCACCAGCACTTGCAGTGCTAATTGCAGTGCTAATATCTGAGAAATCAGCACTCTTACTCGGAGTATTATTTACCCGCCAAATTTTTGCTTGTGCGTTAAGTACAAGCATTCCGAAAAATAAAAAGAAGATTGTTCGTTTCATAATTGATTTTATTTTTTTGTATTAAAAATGATTGTTTAATTTGTTGTTTTTTGTAGAGACGTTGCATGCAACGTCTCTACGGAATAATGAATTTAAATCACCACCTGCATAATGGGTGTGCTGAATGTAGATGTGCCTGATGCTGTAACTGCTGCCACACGAAACCAGTATTTGGTCATGGGAGCAAGCCCTGCCAATACTACGCTTGATTTGGTAGTTACTTGTCCGAGCGTCCATCCGCTTTCTTCGATAGCCGGCATATCGCCTGCGCAATATTGCCAAATATACGACTTAGCACCTTCTACCGCCTGATGGCGCAGTGTAACCGAACTAGATTTGTCGCCCAGCTCCACACTGAATTCCACATGGGTGCGTGGGGCAGGTTGTTTTGCCAGACTGAAACCTCCGCTCACAATCACTGCACCATCGCCATCGGCAATACGGTCTACAAACTTCGCTTCCTTGCGCATCAGTTCATTCCACTCTTCTTCGGTTTGGTGCAGCAAGATGGTTGCTTCTTTTCCTCCGCTCAGTGCAGCTATGCTACGACTTTGAAGCAAATCATTTTTGGCTTTCAAATCGGCCAATGCCACATCGGGTGTTGTAAACTTAGGATTGTCAGTCAATTTTTCAATCACATTGTTTCCACATTCTACTTTTTCTGTCACTTTAAATTTCAGAAAATCAAATACAACTGTTTCTTTTTTCATTGTTTTTTTGTTTTTTATTGGTTCGTAAATTGAGATATATTAAGTTGTCTTTTTGTTGTTTGCCCAAAGCCCATCCCGCTTTTAGCGTGCTTCAAGTCCTTTTTAGGGGAACCAACGGTCAGCGACCGAAAGGAGATATTTTGGGGCGGTTTACTTTCCTTACGCAATCCACAGTTTTCGTCCGATTATGGTCGTAACTTGTCGGGTTTCTGTCATTTCTCATCGGGTTTCTATCATTTCTCGTTCGATTATTATCGAATTCGGATCGATTATTATCGTTTTCCGTCCGATTACGGTCGAAACTTGACGGGTTTCTATCGTTTTTCGTCCGATTACGGTCGAACCCCGTTGAGTTACTGTCGAATGTTGTCCGATTTCGATCATTTTCGGTCGGATTTCGGTCGTTTCTTAATCAAAATTTAATCAGAAAGCATTTTTTAATGCGATTTCTGGTCCGAAAATGTGATTAATTAAAAAAAATTGTAATCACTTCAAAAATAACAGCATTAGAATTCGTGTACAATACCACTTTAGTAGTATTTTTGCATGAATAATTAATGAATTTCCATAGAATGCAAGATATACAATCAAAAAGTTCAGATTTTAGCCAAGAAAATGAACTTAACTTCCTTAGAAATATATTAGATAATATTCCGGCATTGGTTTATATCAATGAATTGGAGCGACCAGATGATCCAACTTCTCTTAAAAATTTGTATCTCAATCAGTTCGGACATGATATGATTGGCTTTACCCGCCAAGAAATAGATGAAATGGGAAACCTTTTTTTTTCTAAGATTATTCATCCCGATGATATGGAAATAATACCAACAACGGTGGAAGCTTCATATCATCAATCGTATTTAGTTTCCATGCAACGGTTGCGTTTCAAAAATAAACTGGAATATAAATGGTTTTATGATCATGGGTGTACTATTAAAACATTTGAAAACGGTTCACCAAAACAAGCCCTGGTTATAGCTGTTGAAGTAACCGATACCATGCACACCCATAATCAGTTAAACGCCGCACTTAAAGAAATAAGTCAACTAAAATATGCACTGAAATTAAGCACACTTACCGCCCGCGAGAAGGAAATATTGCACCTGATTGCCAAAGGTAAAACCGATAAGGAAATTTCAATGGAACTATTCATTAGTTTGCAAACTGCTAAGAAGCATCGTAATAACCTGATACTAAAAACTGCTGTAAACAATACGGCTGAGTTGGTAGCTTTGGCGGTGGAAGCTGGCGAATACTAATATGTAGTTTCAGAAAATAAACTGTTATTTTCAAAATTTCAAAGAACATAATCATTTCTGAATGATTGTTGACAAAAATAAAATAATGAGTTTATTTTTAAACTCCAAATCGTACGAAATATAGGTCAAATCGTACAAAATGCCACAAAACCGATTGCTTTAACTATAGTATTACAAATATTTTTCAAAATGGAACACGTCAAACTGATTCTGTTAATTGCTACTTTTCTATTTCCATTGGTATTGTCAGTTGCCTTATTTATGGATTCGAAGAATGATACTTCGCGCAAGATAATGGCATTTGCATTACTCAATACATCGTTGATATTTATTTTTAACTATTTATATCTACAGCAAGATTATTCGCTGTATTATCCACTTCACAGTTATAATGCTGCTATTCAGTATTTGATTTTCCCACTGATTTATTTGTATATAAAATCTATCGTTTTTCCGAAAGAAAAAATCGCCTCACAACTATTGCATTTCCTGCCTGCTGCCCTAATGTTTCTGGTTGCTTCGTATATTTTCTACATTTATACCAATAAAGATGATATGCTTTATTTTCTTAAAAACAACAGGCAAGGAGTCAATTTTGTGGAGTATAAATTTTTTGTTCTTAAGGTTTCGCGCTATGTTCATCTTATTTTAATAGCTTTACAGGGCGTACTGTATTCAATGGCTTTTTTCCGGATTCCTAAAGAATACGATGAAAAATTACAAAATGAATTCTCCAATATTGATAGTTTTTCGTTGGATTGGATTAATAAGTATTTGCTGAGTTTTGCACTAATTGTAGCTGGTGGCTTCCTACTGTATGCTTTTTTACCACTTATTGGTCATTATTTCCCTTTAATAATCGGTATCTTCTTTATTTTTTCAGCTTATGTTTGCCGGTTGGGAATTTTAGCACTAAAACAGCAGCGAATAGAAATAAATCTGGATGAAATAGATGTAGCTATGACTCCTCAACCTGACCTGACAGAGATTAAGGATGAAATACTGATTCGAAAACTGACAGATTACATGGAAATTAAACAGGCATTTCTTCAGCCGGATATTAGTTTAACCTCTGTCAGTAAAGAGTTGGGAACAAACAGAACGTATTTATCTACTTTGATCAATCAACAATACGGAGTGAATTTCAACACTTTTATTAATCAGTATCGGGTGAAATATGTGAATGAATATATTGAAAATAATCCGAGAGTAACAAAGGAAGAGTTATATCATCTTGCCGGCTTTGGTTCAGTCAGCACCATGAATAGGGCATTAAAGAATGGGTAGGATAATGAGTTCGTTTATGTCCATACAAATCACTGAAATAATAGACATATAATCATCACTACAGTAAATCATGTGGTTCGATTTGAGCACATTCAGGAATTCCTTCAACTTATTTTCAGTCAGTTCGGGATAGTCAACCTTGAATTTTTGTTGCAAACCGGCTATAGACATGATACTGTTTTCGGTCTCCGCTAAAATGCGGAAATACAGCGGATGAGTCAAACTTAGGTTTTTAATCAATTCGTTGTTGAAGTACTCCTTAAACACTAAGCCCTGCTCCTCCCTCACCACTTTGCAAGTAAATTTATTTTTCCTGTAGAAACGTTCGACACTCAAAAAATGATACCAAAGCGTGCTGTTTAGCGGGAAATTACGTCGGTAACTGAAAAAATCCCAGCGCTCCTGTTTGGAGATGAAAGATGCGGGAATAAAGTCAGAAAAGGCATGAATGCCGTAGTTTTCTTTCTCTTCGTCCGGCATTTTGCGGAAGTATTCCGTGCCTTTGTACAAATTCAGGGTAATAAAATCATGCTTGAATTCAATGCCGTTCAGGTGAAAAAAGAATCGCAGATAATGCAGGTTATTGGTGCTTTCCACAATATCAGTGTCGGTCTCGTTGGGTATTTCCTGAATGATATTTGCCTGAGGTTTTATGTTGTTTTTTAAAGCCTGCTTTACAAAGTATATGTTTTCGGAAAAACTGTTTTCTTTCCTCATCTTTTTCAACAGCGAATCTGTAACTGCCTCGTAACCGATAAACAGGAATTTAAAACCTGCCTTTGACATTTTACCGAAAATAGCCGGAGTTATGCCGGAAGAAGGAATCATTTCGCCGTAAATTCTGAAATCGCGGGAAGCATCCTGATTAAAATCAATCAGCAAGTCGAGCAATCTCTCAAACCGGACAATATCTTTCCCCACCATCTCGTTGTCGGCCATGTAAAAGTTATTGATGCCATATTTTTCAGAGCAGGTTTTTATTTCCTGAAAGATATTTTCAGCTGTACGTTCGCGAAAAACCTTATCGGTGGAGTAACTACAAAACGAACATTTGTTCCACCGACAGCCACAAACGGAATGAATCAATATCTGCACACTTTCTTTCGATATTTTGTTGGCTGCAAGCGTTTCGAAATAGTCACTGATATCGGGGAAAATATAATCGGTAAAATCAAGATAACCCGATTTCATTGGTTTGTTGGCAATTAGCTCTTCACCGTCCCGATAAACCAATCTGGGGATATTTTCCAGCGAAACTGAATTGTGTTCCAAATGATTGCACAGGTCGAGCAACGGGTATTCACCCTCGCCCCATACAGCGTAATCAAAATCCGGGTTCTTTTTCAGCATGGCAATTGCCGCATCGTGGCTACTCAGGCCGCCTACCACAATTTTAGCTGCGGGATAAAGCTGCTTGATTGCCTTAGCCAGCATCCTTCCTGGAATCCATTGATAAAACCGGGCTGAAATGCCGTACAGAACGGCTTCATTTCCTTCTTTTTGTAATTCAGTACGAATTAGCTGACGAGCATTTCTCTGAATCTCATCTAACGAATTGCTGTAAAAGTTATCAGAAGTTTTGAAAAATGGTTTTTGTGACTGAAGATAGGAAACTAACTTTTTCCGAATTGTCGAATCGTTGTATTCCTCAGCCAAATCGGCCAGAAACGGAAATACGTTCCGAAAAACATCGTGACTATTTTCGTAATAAAAAGTCAGCGGAAGCATTAATATATTCCAGTAAATGGTTTTTACCTCGATCCCATTCTGGGTCAAAAAGCTCTGAAGTATGGATAGCGACGACGATGGCTGATCTATCCGACCCGGAGGAAGATAATTAAGGATTACTTTCATTCAATAATTATAAAGTGCATGTTATCAGGTTTATGAATTTTCCACTATCCCAATTTCCTCTTCGGTCAATCCATAAAGCTGGTAAACCATTCGGTCTATTTCGTGGTCGGTGCTGTCAATCTGTGTTTTGATGCTGCGGGCATTGTCGGCTTCTTGCTGAAAATAGCTTTCCCATTCGGCTTTTTGGCTTAAAGATAGTTTTACTTTCAGCTTTTCCAACTCTTTGATAAATTCAACATAACTCAGCAAGTGCCAGTTTAGAAGCTTTGAAGACAAAGCTTCTAATGAAAATTCACGCAACAAATTCCGTCGGAATTTACCCGTGGCTTCCTGCAACTCGCTATTCAACAAAAGCATTTGGTCGGCTTTGGCGATAAAGGGGAGTTGGTCGGATAATGAAACGTTTGATATTGGTAAAGGGTCTACATAAATTATTTTTACTTGTGCAAAAACCTTACCTTCTTCATTGATTTGTGATTGATACAAGAATCTCAAAAATCTACTATTCAAAAGAACAAGTAAATATTTCAATGAGTAATCTTCATTTATCAAAATCCCATTATGTACCGTATCTAAAGTGTAGAATTGCTTATCATCCAATGTACAAATAGGATATGAACTAGTTTGCCTTAAAAGAATTTTTTCGTTTGCTTCAAATATTTCTTTTTTTCTGGGGCGATGTAACTTTGAAGTATCATAATTAATCAGTTGATTAGTACAATTTAAAGTATATCTATTAAAATCACTTCCGGTAAGTAATTTCTTTGTAAACTCAGATTTCTCAAATGTTAGGAATTTACTATTCCCACCTGTAATAATTCCCTGACTAAAGTTCAATATTTTTTTTAGTGGTATTGAATCTTTAATAATCCTTTTTATAAATAAATCATTTTGAGAGATAAGCATTGAAAGATCCTCGTTTTCAAGTATTTTTGTTACATTATATGAATCTTGCTGATACAGATTATCTTCGAATGAAACAATATTTGAAATCTGGTTATAATTATAATTCGTTGAATGCTCTTTGTTTAAAATGAGAATTATCGAATCAACTGCTGCATCTGCAAATACCGTATGCCCTTTAAAATCAACTAAATCAATAATCTTAGTATTATCAACAATATATCTGCGAGCTTCTTTATAATATTGGTTCTTTAATATTGTATAGGGAGTAATAAAACCCAGGAATCCACTGTTTTTCAACAAACTGATACCTCTTTCATAAAAAACAGGATAAAGATTTATTCTTCCAAATGCAGATTGATACGTTTTTTCGAGATATATTTTATCATTTTCTTTAATGTACTCAGTTGGAACATAAGGCGGATTTCCAATTACCACATCAAAGCCGGTTTTTTTAGTTCCGTATTTCTGTTTGGGTTCGGAAACTGCTTCCAGTTTTTGGGCATACTCGAAGGCTTCTTTCGAATTCTGAATTGCTTCTTTCGACAGTTCGAGAGATTGTTCGGCTTTGAGTTGTGATGCTAATAGCTTTTCCTGCACCAGTTTTAGATAATCGGGCGATTCGTCCTTTTCGGGTGCAATAACCATGTCGGCTTTTGGTTCACGCCCGAACACCTGCGGGAATTCACGCTCCCAATCGAACGCTTTCTCTCCTGCTACAGCTGGGTCGTCAATCAACGAATTGCCACACTTAATGTTGTTGCTCAGGTCGTTTAGCTTGCGGTTGGGTTGTGCGGTGCGTAGCCAGAGCGACAAACGGGCAATTTCTACACTTTCCTCGTTTAGGTCAACACCAAATAGGTTGTTTTCGAGTATCGTATTCTCAATATCGCTCAGCACTAACGCATCGCCAAAGAGTTTGGCTTGCAGTTCGTCAATGTAGCGATGCTCGTCAATCAGGAAATTCAGTGCCTGATTAAGAAAAGCCCCCGAACCACAGGCCGGATCACAAATAGTGATTTGCAACAACCAATCACGGTAAGCATTCAGTTTGTCAGATAAAAGTTGTTTTGTTACTTTTGTGCGCTTACGGTCGGTGCTATATTCATCTTCATTGATGCCCAGCTCAGCCTTTTTCTCGTTACAAAGTCGCCCAACAGTATTATCAACAATATATTTGGTGATGTATTTTGGTGTATATACAATCCCATCGCGTTTTCTTTTAGTTTTCGATTTGTCAAAGACCTCTCCTGCCAGTTCGGCTTTGAGTTCGTCCAGTTCGTTCAGTGAGTTTTCGAATATATGCCCCAGAATGTTTACATCCACTTCGCTGGCAAAATCGTAATCCGAAATTTTGGCTGTGTGTCGGTAAAGCAAATCGTCATCTATCTGCACGGCACCCAGAATGGCATCAGGCTTAAACAGTCCGCCATTATACGCAAACACATCATGATGTTTTCCTTTGTATCCGGTGTTCAGATAGCCAAAGTATTTTTTGAAACGGCTGTAGAGCGAACTGTATTCGTCCAGTTCACGGAGTTGCTGCCACTGATTCAGAATCAATCGTACCGAATTAGGTGGAAGTAATTCCCGGTCTTCGGCAAAAAACAGAAACAGGAAGCGTGAAAGAAGTTTTTGTGATTTGCGGAACAGTACCAAGGTGTCGTATTCAGGATTTTTTGCTACCAAATCGGCATGCAATTCCCGTTTGAACAAGGAATAATCGCGGTATAATTGCTTGGTGATATCATCCTCGTGAGTTATCGATTCATCTTTAATCTTTTTCGGAATTCCCTTTTCTATTTGTGAGTATGCCAAACAAAGGTAAAGCAGTTCAAAATCCTTTTCGTTGAGTGTGAACAGATTAAATTCCAGAAATTCAATCGCATTGTCGATATAAAACCGCAACTTTTCGAAGTTGGAAGTAATCACATACACACATTCGGGCTGATTGTTTTTATACCCGAAGGCTTGCGATTCCACCTGTCCTAAATCGGTAGTATTGGTTCCTTTCAGTTCGATAACTCCAACTATAGTCTTATTCGACAAGGGAGCATGCTCCCTTGTTTCTATAGCATGCCCCCTTGTGAGGATTGCTCCATCAGCTTTCTTGCTGTCCTTCACATTTTTGTATTCGGTGGTCAGGTTATAATCTGCCGAAGGGTGTTTGGTATAACCCAGCACATTCACAAACAAGTCAATCAGAAATTCACCCTGATACTGTTCTTCTTTGCTGTTGCGGATATTTTCTTGAATAGTTGGATTATGAAAATGAGCTTTAAATTTAGTATAGGCTGTCTGTACAGCTTGTTTATCAAGAGTTTTGAGGTATTTGGAACTTACTGACGGTTGAAACAGAGACATAGTAATCAGATTTATTGTTGCTTATTTATTCGATGCTCAAAGATAAAGAAAAGATTTTTAATGTTAAACAATAAAGATTGCTTTTTTTGAAAATACTTTGTTCACTCAATAGATGAATTATTGAAAAAACGTTCTTTCTTATTCATCAGATGACAATAAGTCATCAGAAGAGTAAAATCAAAAAGCTTCGGAGAAGCGATATTATACAGATTTCTTAATTTATTCGATGACAGTAAGTCATCGAATGAGTAAAAACAACAAAGAATTAATAGATAAATAGCCATATTGTATTCGTTTGGAATAAAATCTGACCTGAAAAATTGCTGTATTTTCCGGAAATTTACTTTTATGTAAAATTAAAACCCCTCAAAAACAGCGATTTGTATATTTTTAATTGAAAACTGGGTCGAAAAAACATTCATCCACCTTTTTGACCGATTTATATACTCTGAATATATATTCACTGCTTATTTTTGCCATCGTAATATGTGAGAAATGTCGTGTTTTGTCAAATCACAAATTACAGCTATTATATTCAACCAAAATTTGAGAGAAAAAGAACAACTAAAATAACTTTAAATTTAATTATTTGATCATGAAAAAGAACTTACAATTTCGAGGGCTTTTCATTGCCTTGTTTGCAATGATGTGGAGTTTTGCTTTACAAGCTCAAACATGGACTGCTCCAACTTTAACGGGTAGTACTCTTACAACTGGAACAACCTATTATGTATATAATGTGGGGTCAAATGGTTATTTAACTCGTGGGGGAACCTATCTTACACAAGCTGTTGTAACGGCACAGCCAAGACTTAATGCTTCAACCTCGATCATAAAATGGACTGCCACCAATACAGGTGGCTCTATCTGGACATTCCAATATAATCTTGCTGCAGCTAATGTTGCATCAAACTTTTTATTTCCATCAAATGCAAGCTCTGCTGATGGATCTGTTTATACGGATAACACCACTAATGATACATGGAATGTTGTTCAGACCGACGCACCTAATAAAATTTACTCTATTCAGGTTGTAAGTGGTTATGGAGGTTATTCGGCTACACAGTATGTGGGTAGTGCAGCAGCTGCTGAGGTGAATAATGCTACTTCGGGAGGTGCTTCCGGAACTTCTAATGTTATTAGATACAACAGAACAGCTAGTACTTATACTCAGTGGAAATTTGTTGCTCAGACGGATCTTGACTTATATAACGCAAAAATATTATTGGATAGATATATGACTTATGCCAAAAATAGAGGAATTGATATAAGTTCGTATATTACAACATATAATGCTGGTGTAACTGCAAATATAACTACTGCGGCTTCCACCTTGTTAACAGCACTTAGTCGAACTACTATAAGTTTTACAAATAGTAGTTTTGAGAGTGCAACAGCCGCAGCTCAAACATCTATGACCGGCTGGACAAGTAGTGGTGGTTTTCAAACCCAGAATAGTTCTCCTTCTACTGGATTTACAAAAGGTGGAACTTATTTTGTTGAAAAATATATTGCAAGTGCTTATGGGACAAGTGGAAGTGGAACAAAAGCCTATTTAGCAGCTGGAACTGTTACTCAATCAGTTAGCAGTCTATCGAGTGGATTGTACGAATTAGTTGTTGCGGGACATGCTGTGCAACAAGCCGGTGCAAATCCACTTCATACAGGTGCGTTCATTACTGCCGGAGCATTATCGACTGAAGTTTGTGCAGGTCAGGATTATTCAATTGAAAATATCAATGTTACAGGCACCTCATTAACTGTTGGATATTCACTTGCTGGTACAATAACCTGTAACTGGACTGCATTTGATAATTACAGACTTTATTACTATGGGGCTATAGTTCCAAATATCGCAGTTTCAAAAACATCGTTCGACTTATCTGCATTACCATATTCAACAACTTTTGATATTGTTGGAGGATATCTTAGTGCTGATATAACATTAACACCTCCTAATCATATAACCTTAAGTGGAACAAATGTTGTAAACAATGGAGATGGAACATTTAAAATTCTTGCTGCTAATGCAAACATAACCAATACAGTTACAGCAACATGGGACGGCACTGTATCTGTTGCAACTAGTAATATTGTTATGGCAAGCGGAGCCGCCAGTAAAAATATTGCTGTTTCAGCCACAATAGTTCCAAGTATTTTAGCTTCAAAGACAAATTTGTCATATAGTACCAGTACAAACACTGGAACTTTTGATATAACCGGGGCTAATATTACCTCAGATATAACAATAAGTGTCCCTACGGGAATTACATTGAGTGGTACTTATGTTACCGGTTCAGCACCAACCTATACAATAGTTCTTGCAAATGCTAATGCGGTAAACACAGTAACAACAACCTGGGGTAAAGCCAACAATATAGCTTCCGGCACAATAACTGTAGCAAGTTCCGGTGCAACGAGTAAAACAGTTGCTATTACCACAACCTCAGATGTGGAAACTTCAACATTATCAAATATCGCTCTTAGTACAGGAATACTTAATCCTGTATTTGCCACTGGAACAACAAGTTATTCTGTAAAAGTTCCTGCTAATGTTAGCAGTGTTACAGTTACAGGAACAGCATCGTCTTCGGTTGCTTCAATCAGTAATAATGCAACAGCTATTTCCAACGGTACACCAAGTGTTGTTTTAGGATGTTCATCATACAATACTTTGAATACAACCAATTATACCGTTAACTGGGGTGGAAATTATACTTTTGCTGATTGGGCTGCAAACGGTTCTACAGATGCAATCTTATCTTTACCTTCTGTTTATGGTTGGTCTGCTACTCCAGCAATTGGTTGGATAGCTGCTAACGGCTCAACAGCAGGTACATGTCGATATTTTGATTATGTAAATGGAGTGAATGGAACAAATCCAACCTATACTTATAGTGGTAGTAATTATACAGGACGAGCTATGCTTATGCGTTGGGATGGTACAGGTAATGCTGCTCGTGTATACAGCTATCCTGTTAAACTGGAAACTTGTAAAACCTATTCATTAACTGGAAAAGCTAACTGGCATGGAACTGCAACAGTTCCAACACTTACCTACAGAATTAATTCGGCAAATGATAATACAGGCACCACTTATGCTACTGGTACTGCTGTAACAACAACTGTCGGAACATTCATAGACGCTGGTATCAGTACGATAACAGTTCCAACAACAGGAGTATATTACCTGACAATTACCTCGTCAACTCAGGCATTGTGTGCTATTGCGGATTTGTCACTGACTACGAATGTTTCTGAATCATTGACCTCTTCGCAAACATCATTAAGCTTTGACACAAACAATACAAGCAGAACGTTTACCATTACCGGTAATTCTCTGACAAATGATGTCACACTATCTGCACCAACAGGAATCACGTTAGATAAAACTTCAATTTCGGCAGCTGATGCTCAATGTGGTGTAACTGTTACTGCTACTTATGATAAAAGTGCTACCATTCGTGGCGGTTCAATTACAGCTACCAGTGGTATTTTGACACAAAATATAACTGTAAATGCTTCTGCAGATAATCTTTGTTATACACCGCTTTACAGCAGTCGTACAAATATTATTTCAGATACTTACTTTAATAGTTTGTCAGCTTACTCCTTATCATGGGGAAATGCTGCATTAACTACTGATCCTTCATTGGTTTATTGCGGTCTAAACAGTGCAGTGATAACCGGAACTAATGCCGGTTCGTTTGCATATCCATTAACGGGTAAATGGGCAGTAAATACTACTTATCGTGTAAAAGCTAAAGTGAATGTAACCAGTGGAACATTCCAGTTAAGCATATCCGGTTGGTTCGGTGCTGCTGCAGATATTGTAAACACCATACCAACTACATCAGGATGGCAGGATGTTGATTTTACCTTTGCTACAGGTTCAGTTATTAATTCTGCAAATCAATTAGTTTACTTTAATAATTTTGGTTTAGGTGCAGGGATCGGTTATATTGATAACCTCGAAATGTATGCAATTCCTTCAACATCTATATCAACTACCAACTTGTCATTTGATTTATCTAATACAAGCAGAACATTTACTGTAACAGGAGTTGAACTTACATCAGATGTAACTCTTACGCCTCCTACAGGAATTGCGTTGGACAAAACAACTATTGCTTTTGCCGATGCTAATTCAGGTGCTCAAACTGTTACAGCTACCTGGGATCAAACTCATACGGTAACTGCTCAAAATATAGTAATATCGAGTACAGGAGTGCCTACAAATAATATCTCAGTTACCTCTGCTGACTTAACTGTTTCTACATTGTCTAATATTGCTATAAGCTCCGGATTAATAAGTCCTGCTTTCTCATCAGGAACAACAACTTATACAGTTAAGGTTCCAGCTGATGTTAGCAGTACAACAGTTACCGGAACAGCAACGTCTTCAGCGGCTTCAATCAGTAATAATGGAACTGCAATCTCAACAGGAACTCCAAGTGTAATTTTAGGTTGTACATCACACGATAATTCAAGTACAACTAATTATACGGTAAACTTTGCTAATTATACATTTACCGACTGGGCGGCTAATGGAGATCAAACATCTACTTCTGCCTCTCTACCATCTACTTATGGTTGGAAGTGTACCAACATTGGTTCACCTAACACGGTAGTTAATACATGGAATAATTATGGAACACAAGGATCTTGTCGTTACAATGACGTAGCAGGTGCATATACTTATAATTCTGTATCGTTTACAGCTAGAAAGCTATGGATACGCTGGGATGGTGTAGGTGGTAATAACAGTACCAGTGTTTATAGCTACCCGGTTTATCTTCAAGCTTGTGCACTTAATAGCTTTACAGGTAAAGCAGCCTGGAATTCAGTGTCAACAGCACCGGTTTTGACATTCAGAATTAACACAGCCAGTGATAATACAGGTACAACTTACGGAACCGGAACAGTTACTACAGGTGCTACAGGTGTATTAAGTGCTTTAAGTATTTCGAATGTTACAGTTCCGACTTCAGGAATTTACTACCTGAACATTACTTCATCAACAGCATCGATGTGTGCTGTTGCAGATTTGGCTCATTCGGTTAATTCCACACAATCTTTAGCAGTATCTAAGACCTATGCATTCTTTGATAATTCAACTGATGGTTTAACTGAAACATTTACGGTTCAGGGAAATTCACTAGTCAGTGATATTGCGTTGACAACTCCAACCGGAATAACTTTAAGCGGAAGTAATGTAGCTGGAACAGCACCTAATTATACAATTACTGCTGCTAATGCTCAGTGTGGTGTTACAGTTACAGCAACTTATGATAATTTGGAATCGATTTCAGCTGGAACTATCACTGTTGCAAATAATGAATTCAGCAAAACGATAACTATTGATGCAGTGAAAAATAACGTGATTGGAAGTTGGGATGCCAATGGAAGTGTTGATGCAACTGCATCTATTCCTACTGCCAGCGGATGGTCAAGTACTGGTACTGTGAACTGGGTGGCAGCTAATTTGGCTACTGTAGGTTCAATCCGATATATTGATGCACCTGCAAGTTATACTTACAGCACTCTACCATACCTCGGACGTATTCTTTATTTACGTTGGGATGGAAATAATAACCTTGGAGTTGCAGGAGTTTTTGCATTGCCTGTTACGTTAGAAGCATGTAAATCTTATACATTTAAAGGTAAAGGAGCATGGAATTCAAATGGTAGTGCCGGTACAATTACAGTTGGTGTAAATTCATTAAGTAATAATACCGGAACAAGTTATGGAACCGGTTCAATAGTTACAGGTGCAATGGGCGTCTTGAATAATGGTACATTTACATTTAGTGTACCTGCTGCTGGAACTTATTATCTGACATTTACTTCTACTGTGGCTTCATTAAATGCTGTTGCTGATTTGTCAATAACAGAAAATACAGTTGAATCAATGAGCGTATCTACATCAAGTCTGTTCTTCGATGGTTTACATCTAACCAAAACATTTACTGTTACAGGTAACACTTTGGCTAACGATATTTCATTGTCAGCACCAACAGGTATTAATTTAGATAAAACTACCATTACTAAAGCAGATGCTCAGTGCGGTGTTGTGGTTACAGCTACATCAGATAATACAACTGCAATTAACAGTGGTTCAATTACTATTACAAGCGGAGCCTTTAGTTCGCCGATATCAGTAATTGCTTCAGCTGATAATGCTTATACTCCTTTGTATAATGATCATACCAATTTAATTCCTGATCCGCTGTTGAATAGTTTGACAGGATTTACAAACTCATGGGGTGCTAAATCAATAGCAACCGGAAGTGAAGCTTATTCTGGTTATGGTTCAGCTAAGTTAGTAGGTGTAAATGGTGCTTCTTTAACTACACAGACTATTACATGGACACCAAGTACAAAATATCGTATTCGTGCTATGGTAAAAACTACCGGAAACTTCCAGTTTGGAATTCAAAACTCGTATGCTGGTACAGCCGCTAATGCTACTTATGAAATAGTAATTCCATCGACAAACGATACATGGAAACAAGTAGACTATGTATTTACTACCGGTGTAGGTGCAACTTCAGGATTTGTATATTTCAATATGCAAGGTAGAGGAGGAACATTAGGTTATATTGATAACTGGGAATTGTATAATATCTCAGATGCAAATTCGGAAGCTGATTTCGCAGTGAAAGCTGGTGGACAGATTATTGATCAGGATATCACTACGACTACTTTCACAGTGGCTCCGGCAGCAACATTAACCGTAAATGCTACCAGAACACTTACTGCAAGCACGTTGAATCTGCATAGCGATAATAGTGGTACAGCTACTTTCCTGAATAACGGAACTGAGGTTATTACAACTGCAAATGTTCAACAATACCTGACTTCAGGTCGTAACTGGTATATTTCAAGTCCTGTAACAAGTGCAACCAGCAATACCTTCAATGCAGCTTCAAACATTCTTTATTCTTACAATGAAGCAACAGCTGCATGGCCACAAATAACTAACAATGAAACGACATTGGATGTTATGAAAGGATATGTTGCTAATGTAGCTACCAATGGTGCATTTACCTTTACCGGTACATTAAATAATGGAGCCCAGCAAATCGGTTTAACACGCCATGTTGGTGTTGTAAAAGAAGGATTCAACCTGGTTGGTAATCCATATCCATCGTATCTGAATTTTGAAGCTGCTTTAGCAAGTGCAAGCACGGCTAATGTGTCACAAACAATTTGGTTACGCTCAAAGAATGCCGGTAATACTGCTTATGTTTTTGATACTTATAATGCAATGACTCAAATTGGAACAAGCAATAACAATAATTCTTTAATTGGTGTTACAGCTGAGATTCCACCTATGCAGGCATTCTGGGTACGTGTAGCAGATGGTCAGACTTCAGGAACATTGGCATTGGATAATACCATGCGTTCACATCTTGATCAAAGTGTACCGACTAACCGCTTTAAATCACCTTCACAAGTTGATTTAACTCAACAGATATTGCGTTTACAGGTATCAAACGGCATCAACAGTGATGAAGCAATCGTATTATTTAACTCAGGAGCATCAAATGCTTATGATATTTACGATTCTCCTAAAATGTTTAACAATACCGCAGCTGTTCCTGAGATCTTTACATTGGCAGGAAGCGAAGATGTGGTAATAAATGGCATGAATTCAATTCAGTACGATACTGAAATACCTGTTGGATTTACAACCGGTCAGTCGAATACCTTTACGATTAAAGCGTCTCAATTCAGCAATTTTACTTCCGGAACTCAAATTGTGTTACGTGACAAACTACTGAATACAGAACAGGATTTGACAGTGGCTAATTATAGTTTCACATCCGATATAATTACAACAATCAGTCGTTTCTCACTGATATTCAGAGCACCTTCTGTTGCAACTGGAATTAATACCGGAAGAAATAACAGTCTTTGGATTTCGACAAATGCAAACAATCAGATTGTAATAAATGGAAGTGCAAACAGTGAAACTACAGTTGCAGTTTACAATGCTGTAGGTCAGAGATTAGTTGCTGAAAAGCTTACAACCAATACCAAAGTTCTTAATACTCAGTTTGTATCCGGAATTTATATGGTAACTGTAACTAATGCAGGTAAGAGTGTAACTACCAGATTAATTATCAAATAAAAACAATAAAACTGTAACTGTTGCATAAAAAACAATGGTTACAGTTTATAATTTTAAATCAAATATCATGGAAAAGAATAAAAAGATTTATAGCGTTCCTCAGGTTGAGCGCATTGAGCTAGATAATGAAATAGCTTTACAACTGGAATCAACCCCACCAAAAGCTCCGGGTGAGGCATTTAATGGTACTCCTGAATTTTTCAATAATGATCCATTTAAATCAAATATTGGATAACAAAAAAAACTGTTTCATAAATACTGAAACAGTTTTTTTTATAATGTCAAACTAATGCATGAATTCAATGTTGGAATTCAAATTTAATCAATCTATTAGATCAAACATATTGATGAAGATTTCTTTAACGAGCAATAATTTATCACCCCAAATCAATATGTTCCGCATGAATTTCTTTGTTCAGGAAAATGGAAGCAGAGGAGGCAAACTTTGCCACTGATTCAGTGGTGAGATAGCGTACAGAACTGCCCAGAGTACATTTGGAAGCCATCTCGGGATGGCGTTGGAGATAATCGGTCAGGCTTTGAGCCACAATTTCACCTTGCGAAACTAACTTTACCGACTCAGGCAGATAGCTTTGAATTTGTTCCCCGATAAGCGGGTAATGCGTGCAACCCAGCATTACCGTATCAATTTGAGGGTCACAAGCAAGCAGATTTTCCACATTTTTGCGGATAAAATAATCAGCACCTTCGGTGTTATGCTCGTTGTTCTCAATCAGCGGAACCCACAGTGGGCAGGCTTCTGAAGTAACCACAATGTTTTCATGCAGTTTGGCAATTTCGAGGGGGTAGGAGTTGGATTGAACCGTTCCAACAGTTGCCAACAAGCCAATATGTTTGGTTTTGGTCATTGCTCCAACGGCTTCTACTGTAGGACGAATAACACCCAACACACGCCGGTTCGGGTCTATCAAAGGTAAGTCTTTTTGCTGAATGGTACGTAATGCCTTAGCCGAAGCCGTGTTACAAGCCAGCACCACTAACTGACAGCCCATTTCGAACAATTGATTCACACATTCCAGGGTAAATTTATAAACTACATCAAACGAACGTGTTCCATAAGGCGTACGGGCATTATCGCCCAGATAAATATAGTCGTATTGTGGAAGTTCTATGCGTATTTTCTCCAAAATAGTCAAACCGCCGTAACCAGAATCGAAAATACCGATTGGTCCTACCCCTAACCCCTGAAGGGGAACTGAGTAAGTTTTGTCTGATATATATTCGTCAATCATTTTTAATTCTATTTTCTTAATCCCCCTTTAGGGGTTAGGGGTTTAGTCAAATACCTGACCGGCATTATTACTCATCTGAACCATTTTATCGTACTCAGCAGGCGACAAATCAAGGTAATAATAGTTTTGTGGGTTCATGATAGTTCCCTTATAATGCACCTCGTAATGTAAGTGAGGCCCGGTTGATTTTCCGGTACTTCCAATGAGTCCGATAATATCACCACGTTTAACCTTCTGACCATTTCGTACTTTTATGGCACTCATGTGTCCGTACAAGGTAATGTAGCCATATCCGTGATTTATCTGCACGCAATTTCCATAACCCTGTTCCCAACCGGCACCTACAACTACCCCGTTTCCGGTCGCAAAAATGTTTGTTCCGGTGGGTGCTGTAAAGTCCATACCCGCATGAAAACGTCGTGTATGGTATATAGGATCCATTCGCCAACCATAACCGGAAGCCATGTATTTCAGATTTTTATTAAGAACTGGTTGTATGGCCGGAAGATTCTCGAGCATGGTTTCTTTATTTTTGGCAAGCAACACAAGTTCATCATACGATTTTGACTGAATGTATATTTCCTTTTTTAATTCGTTTAATTTTTTGGTGGTAGAAACTACAATTTCAGAGTTAGTCATATCCAGCAGCTGTTCGTAATATTCAGTATTTGCAGAAGTTCCCCTTCGTACCGAAAGCGGAATCGGATCAGCCTGAAAAACAATCCGATATAGATTGTCATCCCGTTGCTCAAGATCGCTCATAACATAGCGCACTTCCTGCAACTGTTTTTCAAGAACCTTGTACTGAGCCTCCATGTGAGATTTTTCCTGAACAAGTTGCTTTTCTTCAGGCGACTGAATAGTGGAAACAAAAATAAAAAAGAATATTAAACCGAGTGATACTCCTGAAAGTGCATGAATTGCGGCTTGCTTGAGCCAATGAGCAATATTGTGCTCAATTCGTTCATAACTAAGCGTATCTGGATTAAACTGGAACTTATTTTTTGCCATAAGATAAATTTATTTTTACCAAAAAATAAAAGAACAAATTCTATGGTAAAAATTTCAGTAAATTAAATGAAAATCAATCGCTTCTGAAAGAAAATCAACCCTTTATTGCATTTTTTAGTACAACAATTGCTACAAAAGTAATAAATTTGAGCTACTTTTGCAGTCTTTATTTGATATTATTAACCCTCCGAAGGATATTTGCCTTCGGCGATATGACCTTCGGTGATATTATTTCATGATATTAACCTTATGCGGATGTATATTTTTATCAATTTCATGACCGTAGGGAGTAATATCAATGCAGTTAATATCGCGACCATAGGGAGCAAATATCGATCAATAACGCGCAGCAAATAACTTTTTAAAATATGACTTCACAAGAAATTCGTCAATCTTTCCTCGATTTTTTTGCATCGAAAGGGCACAAAATTGTTCCGTCGGCACCCATGGTTATCAAAGATGATCCTACTTTGATGTTTACCAACGCCGGAATGAACCAATTCAAAAACATTATTCTAGGTAATGATCCGATTAAGTATTCACGTGTTGCCGACTCACAAAAATGTCTTCGCGTAAGCGGAAAACATAACGATTTGGAAGAGGTTGGTCACGATACCTATCACCACACCATGTTCGAGATGTTGGGTAACTGGTCGTTTGGCGATTATTTCAAAAAAGAAGCTATCGAATGGGCCTGGGAATACCTGGTTGACGTATTGAAACTGGATACCGACCGCCTTTACGTGACCGTTTTCGAAGGCTATGCACCCGAAGGATTGGAGCGCGACGACGAAGCGGCTAAAATCTGGGAGCAATTCCTGCCTGCCAGCCGTATTATCAACGGAAACAAAAAAGACAATTTCTGGGAAATGGGAGATACAGGACCTTGTGGCCCTTGCTCCGAAATACATATCGACATCCGCGACAACGAAGAACGTGCTAAAATTGACGGTCTGACGCTGGTAAACGGAAGTCACCCACAAGTGATTGAAATTTGGAACAACGTGTTCATGCAATACAACCGCAAAGCCGACGGCTCGCTCGAAGGCCTTCCTGCCAAAGTAATTGATACCGGTATGGGCTTCGAACGTTTGTGTATGGCTATGCAGGGCGTTCAATCAAACTATGACACCGACGTTTTCACACCTATCATTGCCGAAATTGGCCGCGTGTGTGGTGCTGAATATGGTAAAAACGAAAAAGTGGATATCGCCATGCGCGTTATTGCCGACCACGTTCGTACCATTGCATTTTCGATAACTGATGGCCAATTGCCTTCAAATGCCAAAGCGGGTTATGTAATTCGTCGAATTTTGCGTCGTGCAGTGCGTTACGGTTATACTTTCTTGGGTCAACGCCACGCTTTCATGTTTAAATTGATCAATGTGTTGAGCGAAAACATGGGTAAAGCCTATCCAGAATTGGTTTCTCAAAAAACACTGATTGAAAAAGTAATCAAAGAAGAAGAAGAATCGTTCCTGCGCACACTCGAAACCGGTATCCGTTTGCTCGACAAAGTGATGGCCGACTCGAAAGCTGCTGCTAAAACCGAGATTAAAGGCAAAGTGGCCTTTACACTATACGACACATTCGGATTCCCATTGGATTTGACCGAATTGATTTTGCGTGAAAACAATTTCACCGTAAATATCGACGAGTTCAACTCCGAAATGCAAAAACAAAAAGAGCGTGCACGCAATGCTGCTGCTACAGAAACCGGCGACTGGGTAACCGTTCGCGAAGGCGACAGCGTGTTTGTGGGCTACGATTTCACATCGTTCGACACCGAAATTCTGCGTTACCGCAAGGTAAAACAAAAAAATCAGGAATACTACCAACTCGTACTTTCAAACACGCCTTTCTATGCCGAAATGGGGGGTCAGGTAGGCGATTGTGGCGTATTGGTTTCGGATGACGAAACAATCGAAATTCTCGATACTAAAAAAGAAAACAACTTAGCGGTTCATATTGCCAAACAACTTCCTTCGGACGTTACGGCAACTTTTTCGGCTACTATCGATACCGAAAAACGCAAGGCTACCGAATGTAACCACTCGGCTACACACTTGCTTCACGAAGCTTTACGCGAAGTGCTGGGCACACACGTTGAGCAAAAAGGTTCGTACGTAAGTCCCGATGCATTGCGTTTCGACTTCTCGCATTTCCAAAAACTGACTAAAGAAGAAATTCGCGCAGTGGAAGCTATTGCTAACCGTAAAATCCGCGAAAACTACCCTTTGAACGAAATGCGCGACACCCCGATTGCCGAGGCGCAAGCCCTTGGAGCTATGGCTTTGTTTGGCGAAAAATACGGCGAAACGGTTCGTGTAATTCAGTTTGGCACATCTACCGAGCTTTGTGGTGGTACACACGTACAAGCTACCGGCGAAATTGGACTGGTACGCATTGTTGCCGAAACGTCTATTGCAGCCGGTATCCGTCGTTTAGAAGCTATCTCGGCTAAAGGTGTTGAAAAACTACTTGACGAACAACAAGATTTCATTGCTGATGCCCGTGAGTTTTTCAACAATACACCCGATTTAATGTCAGCTATTCAGAAATCAATTGAAGAAAATGCAGACTTGAAGAAACGTGTTGAAAACTTTATGCACGAAAAAATCATGAACCTGCGCGACATTCTTATTGAAGAAGCAGTAGTGATAAATGGAATTAAGGTCATTCAGGTTGATGCCGAATTACCGGCAGATGCAGTAAAAACGCTGGCATTCCAAATTCGTAATGTGGTGAGCGAAAGATTATTCTTCGTTGCAGGATGCGTATTTGATGGCAAACCATCGTTGACAATCCTTATTTCCGATGATTTAGTTTCCAGTGGATTAAATGCCGTAAACATTGCCCGTGATGCTGCCAAAGAAATTCAGGGCGGCGGTGGAGGACAACCATTCTTTGCTTCGGCAGGTGGCAAAAACCCCGACGGAATAAAGAAAGCTATCGAAAAAGCACTGGAAGCAGTAAAATAAGACTCACATATTCCGACTAAAATATCACAATAAAAACAAGGTGCTGAGAATATCAATTTCATCACCTTGTTTTTTTTGAAACATATTGCTTTTTCAGCTTTTATTCTGCTGCCTTTATTTCCAAAATGTCGCTTAGTTTGGTCGTGTAGCAGGGCGATAGTTTTTCATTTTTCAGTTTCCATTTTCGGTCGAAACCCTGAGCGGCTATTTTTACCTTCTGCTTTCCATACGATTCGTTAAGGCTGTCCATCACTCCCATTATTTTATTGAATTTGTCACGATTGCGTACTTCAAATAAATCTTGCTGAAATGGACGTTCAGGCAAAATTTCAGTGATAATAACTCCTGCTTTTTTGTAGCGAAAGCCGTCTTTATAAATCGTCTTCAAGCCGGCAAGAGCAAACCGGATAATTTCGGTAGTGTCGCTTGTTGGAACAGGTAGTGGCAGTACAATTTGATTGGCATATTTGGGTTCGTTAGTGGCAAAGGGATTGGTGTGAATAAAAACCATAACAATTGAAGCCAGTGAGTGTTGTTTTCGTAGTTTTTCGGCACACGAAGCTGCAAAATTAGCCACTGCTTCCGAAATGGGTGCAAGTTCCGTCAATCGTTCACCAAAACTACGTGAGGTGCAGATAGATTTCTTGGTTACAGATCGATCCATTTCTATGCAAGGCGTACCACGCAACTCAAGCCAGGTTCGCTCGCCTGTGACACCCATTGTGTGGCGCACCCAGCTTTTGCTCCGTTGAGTAAAATCCCAGGCAGTATTAACACCATAATACTGTAGTTTTTTGGAATACTGCCGACCAATACCCCAAACATCGCCAATATCAAACAGTTTCAAGGCTTTTTCACGCTTTTCATCTGTGTCAATAACACAAACTCCCTTGTAGTTTTTGTATTTCTTGGCAAACTTGCTGGCTACCTTGGCTAGTGTTTTGGTGGGAGCAATGCCCAGACTAACAGGTATTCCTGTATTTTGGGTGGTGGTTTGTACAATTTTTGCCCCGAATTCATGAAGATTTATTTTTTCAAATCCATCAAATAACAGAAATGCCTCATCGATGGAATAAATCTCTATCTCAGGAACGAAACTTTGCAATATCGTCATTACCCGGTGTGACAAGTCCCCATACAGCACGTAGTTTGATGAAAAAACAGCAACTTTGTTTGTTTCAATCAGTTCCTTGAGTTTGTAAGCCGGTTCACCCATTGGAATTCCCAGTGTTTTGGCTTCCGACGAGCGCGCAATCACACAACCATCGTTGTTTGAAAGTACCACAACAGGTTTGCCATTGAGCGAAGGATTAAAAACCCGCTCGCACGAGGCGTAAAAGTTATTGCAATCGAGTAAGCCGTACATAGGTATTGATATCTGTAACAAACTATGTAAAAAGATTAATAGAAATTATCTGACTGATTTTTTCCAAATAAACCCTATCTATTTCATCCAATACATCGAAACATTCACTATCAACGTCTATTACTCCTATAACTTCAGCATTGGAATTAAGGATAGGCACAACAATTTCGGCTACCGAGCTACTGCTACAGGCAATATGTCCGGGAAATTTTTCCACATTGGGAACGAGAAGACTTTTTCTGTCTTTCCATGCAGTTCCGCAAACACCTTTTCCGTAGCCAATACGGGTGCAGGCTATAGGACCCTGAAAAGGTCCGAGAACTAGTTCATTGTTTCTCACCAGATAAAAACCAACCCATAGCCAACTAAACGTTTCTTTCAATGCAGCGGCAATATTCGCCAGATTAGCAACAAAATCAGTCTCGCCCTGAATCAAACACTGAATTTGTGGGATTAGAGATTCATAAATTTCAGCCTTAGTCCCTTTTATGCTTTGTAATTCTTCTGCCATTCTGATTTTTTATTGCAAAAATAGTTTTTTCGCTTCAAATGCATGTAAGAAAATCGAAGAAATTAAGTCAGAATTAAAAGGACTTCGAAATTATTCAGCTTTAGAGTAATTATTCGTTGATTACTGAAAATATTTGGTTAACCGGAAAATAATTCTTTCCTTTGTGATTCTTTAAAAAAATCAATAACAAATACATTTGTAAATTTAAAAAAGTATGAAAACAAATCTAATCAGACGGATTTCATTGGGAGTATTGTTGACTCTTACTATTTGTGCTACTGCACAACAAATGCCTCAGTTACCTATTGATCCGAAGGTACGGTATGGAAAACTGGAGAATGGCCTGACTTATTATATTCGTGCCAACAAAGAGCCAAAACAACGTGCCGAATTTTTTATAGCTCAGAATGTGGGTGCTATTCTTGAAAATGATAATCAAAATGGTCTGGCTCATTTTCTGGAACATATGGCTTTTAATGGTACGAAAAACTATCCGGGTAAAGGAATTATCAATTACATGGAAAAGATTGGTGTGAAGTTTGGAGCTAATATTAATGCCTATACATCGCTCGACGAAACAGTTTATAACTTGTCTGACGTACCAACTGTTCGCGATGGAATTATTGACAGCGCTTTACTGGTTTTGCACGATTGGTCAGGCTTTATTACTCTTGATGGTAATGAGATTAACGACGAACGGGGCGTGATTCGTGAAGAATGGCGTCAGGGAGCAGGTGCAGACCGACGGATGTGGAAAGAGTCAAACAAGTTGAAATATCCGGGCTCACAGTATGCGAAACGGGATGTGATTGGCGATACAGCCATTATTAATAATTTTGCTCACCAAACCATTCGTGACTTTTATAAAAAATGGTATCGTCCCGATTTACAGGCCATTCTGATTGTAGGCGATGTAGATGTGGATAAAGTGGAAGCAAAAATAAAATCTGTTTTTGTTGATATAACTAAAAAAGAAAATGCAGGAGAACGTCCGGTTTATCCGATTATGAACAATGCAGCTCCGGTTATTTCTATCGTTAAAGATGCCGAAGCCCGAATGACACGTGTGGACTTGGAGTATAAACACGATAAATTACCTGCCGAAGTAAAACTTTCCATGCAGGGATATGGATTTCTCACAGTTAATTCTCTTATTTCCACCATGATTTCAAATCGTTTTGAAGAGATTACCCAGCAGGCAGATGCTCCATTTGTTTATGGAGGTGCTGAATATGGCGAATTAGTAAAATCAAAAGATGCATTTCAAATGATTGCCGTGCCTAAAGAAGGTAAAGAACTGGAAGGTCTGACAGCTTTATTACTCGAAGCCGAAAAAATTAAACGTTTTGGATTCACAAATTCTGAATTGGAACGTGCTAAGACTGATTACCTGAAAACCCTGGAAAAATCATTCAATGAACGTGATAATCAAAAAAACAACTCACTGGTGCGGGAGTATGTTCGGAATTTTCTTACGCAGGAGCCAATTCCGGGCATTGAATGGGAATATAATACAGTGAAAATGATGGCACCGCAACTTAAGCTGGAAATGGTGAATGAAATTGCAAAATCGTATGTAACCGACAGCAACCTTATTGTGTCTATCATGGCACCCGATAAAGAAGCAGTGAAAATTCCTGCAGAAGCTCAGATTCGGTTGGCAATAGAAAACTCAAAAAAAGCCGATTTAAAACCCCGTGCTGAAGAAGTTATGAATAAACCGCTTATTAAAAATGTGCCTAAACCGGGTAAAGTAGCTAAAACGGCCGAAAATAAAGTGCTTGGCACTACTGAGTGGACATTAAGCAACGGCGTGAAAGTAGTTTTCAAACCAACAACTTTCAAGAAGGATGAAATCTTACTTACAGCTTTCAGTAATGGTGGACTTTCAAAAGTAAAAAATATTGCAGATTTACCTTCGGCAACTTTGGCCGCATCCATTGTAAGCAATAATGGCTTGGGGGAATATAATCAGATTGAACTTGGTAAAATTCTAACTGGAAAAATTGCTTCCGTTAATCCATCCATCGATGCCTATGACGATGGTTTCTCTGGTAATTCGTCAGTTTCCGATTTTGAAACCATGTTGCAGCTGGTTTACCTTAACTTCACAGCAATCAGGAAAGATGACAATGCATTTAAAGCTATGATGAATACATATACCACTTCCATGGCTAATATTGCCAAAGATCCCCGAAAAGCTTTTCAGGATTCGGTAGGTGTTATGTTGGCTAATCACCATCCACGCACAGTTACAATGAATCTGAATACGCTCGAAAAAGTTGATCAGGACAAAGCTTTAGAAATTTTTAAAGAACGCTTTGCTGTACCGGCTAACTTTACATTTATTTTTACTGGGAACATTGACCCTACGAATGAAAAAGTAAAAACAGCCGTTTGTACCTATCTTGGAGGTTTAAAATCGGTTAAAGGTGGTCAATCTTTTACGGATAATAATGTACGTAAACCTAAAGGGAAGGTTAACAATTATTTCACCAAGGAAATGAAAGTAAAAAAAGCTTCCAACTTTGTTTTGTACAATGCCGCTATGCCCTTCAACATGACTAATCGGGTTGCTGTTACAGCCATTGGAAGCATTTTAAGTATTCGATATATCGAAAGTATTCGCGAAAAAGAAGGTGGCTCGTATGGCGTTGGAGTACGTGGAAGCATGAATAATACACCGGTGGATGAAGCAACATTGATGATGCAGTTTGATACTGATCCGGTAAAACAAGCTAAGCTAATAGCAATTATCTATTCTGAAATCGATGAAATTATTGCAAAAGGTCCTCGTGCAGATGATTTCCAGAAAGTAAAAGAAAACATGTTGAAAAAATACTCGGAAGATATTGCTCAAAATTCATGGTGGAATAGTGCCCTGGAACGTTATTATCAGGATAAGCTGAATTTAGTTGCAGATTATAAAACGGCAGTAGAAGCAATGACTCCAAAAGCTATTCAAACCACATTAAAAAATATAGTTTCACAAGCTAATGTACTTGAAGTGGTAATGAAACCAACGGAATAATTTATACGTTAGAAATGTTAGTTAAGAAACAGATTGGTTAATAAAAACTAATCTGTTTCTTATTTTTTTGTAATTTGATTGATAAATCAGGTCAAATATTCAGTTAAATTCATAATTATTACCTGCTTAACTAAAAAAAACTACTAATACATATATATTTGTCGAAATAAATATATATTTTTACGCTTCTATTTAAAAACATCTAACCCAATTTAATCACAATTTAAATTTATTCATTATGAAAATAAGGAAATTATTCTTTATCGCATCTTTAATTGCAACTCAATTAATTACAGCACAAAAAGCCGAACAAAAGATTGATGTAGGTTTGAATTTTGTCAAAAACGAGTACAATGGAGATTATGGTAGTAATATTTTCGGATTTGGCCAGTTGTTTCCTGCCATTGGTCTGAATGTATCTACTCCGTTGAGTTCATCTTTCGATGCTGGTTTACAGTTAAGCTATGGTGCGTATGGTTTTAAAGTTACTGAAGCACATAGATTTTTAGGTAATAAATTTGATGCTTCCTTATTTGGTCATTATAAATTTAATAATGGTTATATAATGAGTAAGGATTCCAAACTTTCTCCTTTTGTTTCTTTGGGTCTTGGAATTGCAGGATATGGACTTTCAGGTTCTGATGCAACTGCAAAAAATGAACCAGGCTTTTCTCCTACAATTATTAAAGATGGTATAGATATGATTGTTCCTTTTGGTATTGGTCTGAAATATCAGATTTCAAAGTCATTAGCTATTCAGTACCAGTATCTTTATAACTTTACATTTGGTGCAAATGCTGATTTTCACGATACGAATGAAGGTATAAAAACATTTTTTTCATCGGCAACTGCTAAAGCTGCTGGCTTAAGTGAAAACGGACGAAATGATACTTATGGTCAACACTGGCTTACAGTGGCTATTGCACTCGGACCAAAAGATTCCGATCATGATGGTGTTTCAGATAAAGAAGATAAATGTCCTGACACTCCAAAGGGTGTAAAAGTGGATGCATTTGGTTGTCCGCTGGATGCTGATGGTGATGGTGTACCTGATTATTTGGATAAATGTCAGAATACCCCTAAAAGAGCTAAAGTTGATGCCAATGGTTGCCCGGTAGATACCGATGGTGATGGTGTACCTGATTTTAAAGACAAATGTCCTGATACTCCAGCTGGTATTAAGGTTGATGCTAAAGGTTGTCCGCTTGACAAAGATGGTGATGGTGTTGCCGATTATTTGGATAAATGTCCTGATACCCCTAAAGGTGTGAAAGTTGATTCGAATGGCTGTCCACTTGATACCGATGGTGATGGTGTTGCCGATTATCTGGATAAATGTCCTGATACTCCAAAAGATGTGAAGATTGATACAAAAGGTTGTCCATTGGATACTGATGGTGATGGTGTAGCTGATTACCTTGATAAATGTCCAACAGTTGCCGGAACAGTAGCAAACAAAGGTTGTCCGGAAGTAAAAGCTGAAGCTAAGAAAATTTTTGAACAGGCTTTACAGGGTGTTCAGTTTGAACCAACAAAAGATGTTATCAAACCAGCGTCACTGCCTATTTTAGATCAGGTTGTAAAGGTGTTGATTGATAATCCTACCTATAAACTTGAAATTAATGGTCATACGGACAATAAAGGTGTTGCTGACAAAAATATGACACTGTCTCAAAAACGTTCAGATGCAGTAAAAAATTACCTGGTACAGAAAGGTGTAGCAGCTGACAGGCTTACCGCTAAAGGTTTTGGTCAAACTATGCCGGTTGCTGATAATGCAACAAATGAAGGCAGAACTAAAAACAGACGTGTAGAATTTAAGGTTAGTTTCTAAGTCTTTCCTAAAAGTATTAATACAAAATCCCTGTTAATCAATCCGATTAACAGGGATTTTATTATCTTATGATTGTTTCTGCTTAAAAAAATAGAAATGGAGCTTGTCTTATCTTGTTGATAATTAATGAATTAATCGTTATTGGTGGTTTATAATTTTGATATATTACAGATTTAAAAGAAAATTTCTTCAAAATGTTTGATTATTAGATGAAAATTAGTAATTTTGCAAGCCCAAACAAAAGGAAGAAAATAAATTAAAATATACAGATATGAAAAGCGGAATTCATCCAGAAAATTATCGTCCGGTAGCATTTAAAGATATGTCAAACGGTGACACTTTTATTTCTCGTTCTACTGTGAATACTAAAGAAACTGTCGAAATTGATGGAGTAACTTATCCAGTTGTAAAAATGGAGATTTCAAGCTCATCACATCCTTTCTATACAGGTAAATCTAAATTGGTGGATACTGCAGGACGTGTTGATAAGTTTATGAGTCGTTATGCAAAACGCGGAGAAAAGAAATAAACTTGAAAAAGTTTAATGAAAGCCCTGAATTTAAATTCGGGGCTTTTTTTATTCCCGAACCCAGTACTTATCTTTAAGCTTATAAGTGAGGTGTTTTTCCAAAAATAAAGGTTTCAGTAGTTTCCGGTCATCAGGACTAAGGAAATCGAGTGTGTTGTTTTCCACACTGATTATGTTGTTCTGTTTATCAAATAAAGCGGATATAAAACACATTTCCACTAATTTATTTAGCCAATTATTGTCAATCTCACTTGTGTTAAGTTTAGCTGTGTCAAGCCATTCAATTGCCTTTGGCATGGAGAAATAAAGTGGAATAACATTCCATGCTGTGTCGTAAAATTCAAGTGTGGACATGCAAAGTGGTGCACAAGTGGTTCGGATAATACCAATATACATCGTTGAATCAGCCAGATAGTTGAGTTTCATCTCGAAAGTTGAAGAACTTGTGTTCTTTACAATTAAATGTTGATTTAGGCTATCTGATAACACAAGATAGGCTTTATTCCCAAATCTATTTACTGAGCTATCGCTTTGATGAGCCTTATGGTATTCAATTAATTCAAGTCGATTCTGTCTGCTGAGTGTCGGATTCAGAATATCGGGCATATTTATGTATAACTTTTCAATTGACTGGGAAAAAATGCTCCCACAAGCTAGTAATAAGCCGAATAATAGACATTTATTTGGGTTGTGATGTTTGAGTTTCATCTTTTTTTTGTTTTTTGCCAAATACCAGATTCCAATAATGTCTTAGCAGCTCACCTACACTATTGAAATCCTCTTTGTAAACAAATCCAAGTCCTTCTGTTTGTGTAGTTTTGCTTATTAGCTGTTGATTCCGATCGATGGTGTGATTATACGCTTTAAAACGTAGTTTGCCTGATTCAGTAAGCAAGTATTGAATATCTACATCGTTTATAAATCTGGATGCATTGGTTGTAATATTATCTGTACGATATCCGAAATTACCATTAATTAATAATCGGCTGTTAGGTTGATAGAGCACCTGGGCTTTAATGTCGCTGCTTTGAATATCGTTGGTACGAAAATCTACTCCAAACTGAAAACTATTCGATTTAAATAATTGCGACGCCCAATTGTTAACCTGAGCACTTAATGTTGAAGCTAATAATGAAATACCCTCGCTTGACCCAATATTATTCGCAGTTGCGGTTTGCCCCATATAATCCGGAGTGTAGAATTTGCTGAATACCAACAAATACAGAATCTGACGGTTCATCATTTCATCGGTATTTATAATATTTCGTACCCGTTGCTTTACACCTTCATCGCTTTGAGGTAAATCAATATCAAATTTTACTGTTGGCTTCATAATGTTATCAGTTAACTTTAGCACACAGTTTACCGGAACACTGGAACGTGTGGCCTGATTTGTAAGCGATTCATCTTTTAAATCACTCAATGAGGCTGTTAACGGATATAAAGCTCGTAAATTTCCCTGCGCATTTTTGGGATTTCCTGTCCACGACAAGGTGCTTCCCTGATCTATTTTAAACTCTTTCCGAATAAGGTTTTGCAGTGTAAAAAGGTAATATCCGTTATTTATGGCGTATGTACCATACATTTTTACATCGGAAAAAGTATCAAATTCAACTCTTAAATTTCCAGTCCCTTTACCGGTAATAACATCTCCTCCTTTAGGGTCTACTATCAATTCCATATCAGCATTGGAATTAACCTCGAGTAATAAATTAACCTTTACATTGGTATCGTTGCCGGGAGATTTGGTATGTAAAGCAAGGTCTTTTTTGGAATAAATACGCTTATTGATGAAATTAACAAAACTGTTGTCAGATGCTTTTGAGGCACCACCCATTTGAATATAGCATTTGGTATTTGGCTGGGATATTGCATTTACATTGATATTGACCTCTTTTTCATCCCCAAATATATGTACAGTTCCATTTGCGTAGGCTTTCCCAAAGAAATAATCATTGTCTTCTGCGTGAGTATTCATTGCCAGTACATTTTGCCCACCGATATTAACATCGTACTTCATGTGCTGGAAGAATCCATTGTGATTAAGGATTGCATTCAGATTCCCGGGATTTCGTTCCTGATCATATACTTTAATATTCCGTAATTCGATGGTCCGCTTAGTTAGATGAACCGAGTCATCAATGAAATAGGTGGTCTGAAGCGTTTTGATGGTTGCCTGACCACCGCTCACAAAACCATTTCCTTCAAAACTCACACCATGTTTCAGTGGACCATACATTCTGATTTTTCCTTTGGCGTAACCCTTGAAATCTTTGGCAACAGATTCAAAATACGTTGAAAGGAATTCGATACTAAATCTTCTGGCATCGTACATTATATCAATTGTATCGGTTTTAGGAGTATAAACACCATAGGCTTTCACAATTGTATCATTTTTATCACCTATAAAAAAACCTTTTGCAAGAATTTGTTCTTTGTCTTTGTCCCAGGTTGAAAATATATTGGCATCACCAATAACTTTATGGTTAATATTGAAGTTCTTGACTTTAATGTTTGCATCAAACACCGGTTGGTCGAGTATGCTTAAAAAAGTTGCCTTTCCAGTCGCAATTCCACCCAGACTGATTCCTTTAAGTTTCAATAAACCCATTATAAAATCAAGATCGAGCTGATTCATTACTACTGAAATGCTGTCGTTACGACTTCTTGAAGCAGTACCATTAATGTGTATAAATTGTTTACGACTTTCGAAACTAAAGTTTTGAATATGAATGGAGCTGTCGGAATTCAAATCAATTCTGCAGGGATGAATATTCCATGTGGAGTCAGCAACGATAATTTGAGTTGGGTGAATATTAAGTTGTGCTGTGAAATTTCCGTTCTCTGATTTAAATCGTGCTACTGCTGATATGTCACCTCCATTTGTTACTTGTTGAGTATTTTGCCAACCCAAATTTACACCCAACGTATCTTGCGCGGCTATTGCTTTAAGAAACAGGTACAACGTTTCATCTTTTGTTTCTATTTGTGCATGGGAAGTAATGATTAACTGTTGCTTGGGGTTTTCAATTACTAACGTTACGTTTTCTATTTGCTGTTTGTTGGATTTAAGAATCGGGATATTACCTGATATATCAATTTTATTGTTTTTTTCATCGATATATCCTTTCAGAGTGGAACTTCCTTCCAGCGTGTAGGGTAGAACGAATATTTCAGAGATTTCCTTGGTGTTCGATATCTTAAAATCAATATTAATATGATTTGGTTCATACTCGGCTGCCGTTTTTTCTAATGTTGCAATCGAAGGAAGGTAATTCAAAACTATCTTGTTGATGGTCTGAGCCAACGTGTTGTACTTAAACTTGCCATTGAGTGAGCCATTGAGAAAATCGGAGGAAATACTCAGATTGGTTTTATCGGGGTCGATACGTGACGTTATTTTTATTTTCTTGATATTTAGTGTTTTGTTCAGATTTGTGAATCTGATATTATCAAAATCCAATGTGCCATTTACATTCTCGAGCGAATTTCCTATGATATTTGTTTTGGCCTTAAACGAGAGTTCGGAATCGGGATATTTAGTTGTAATTTTTAGCGCATTCAGATTTGCATCTTGAATAGCCAGATCAAAATTGAAAACAGGAAGTTGCTGTGTCATATCAATTTTGCCACCAAAATGAGCATCAATATTTTCATCTTTTACATCGGCAGTACCATCAAATCCTTTACCATCATACTCGCCATCAAACTTAATATCGTGATACAGATACCCATTGAAATGAAATTCAGGGATTTCTGCTTCAATGGTACCTTGCAGGGGTAAATTCCCTTTTTTTGATCCTTCAGTGGTTAGATTAAATGATGCCTTTCCTAATTGTTTATTAGCTAGTAGTTTTCCTAATTGCAGATTGTCTGACTTTACTTCACCGCTGTAGATAAGGTCTTTCAACTCGTTTTCAAATTTCAAAGAAACATCCGTTGTAATGTCCCCAATATTTGTCAACACGTTGCCATAGAGAACCAGGTTGTTAAGGAATCCGGTAATGTTACCCTTATAATGCACCACCCCAAGTTGATTAAGTTCGTCGGGGAGCAGAAATGGTTTACGGGTAAGGTCAGAAATAAAATCCTGTAAATCACTTTTTTGGAAGTGTAGATCAACAATCTGACCGTAAATAAAGGCTTCGCGTAAATCAGGAAAGCCGTTTACATCCAAATCGGCATTAAGTTGGAACGTATCACCGTATTTAATTTCCATTTTCTGGAAATGCATTCCTTTTACTCGTCCGGTTATCAAGCCCTTGAAAATAACAGACCCTTTCAGGTTTTTAAACTCAGGCACAAATGCTTTGAGATCAGAAAAAGCAATGCTTGATGATTTAATGGGTGCGTTCCAACGGACTTTAGTTGCAAAATGCAGTAAATCGGATAAGCTGTCGTATTTTAACTGTATATTCTCAAGGTTTATTTTCGATTCGGGTAAGTTAAGATTTAATTTGGGGACTTTGAGTCCTTTTTTCGAAGCGAGGATTTCTGTTCTGAAATCAGAGATAGTTAAACCAGTAGCTTCTTTTGCACTAAACCGGTTCAATTGCACGTTGAATGAATCTTTCTTAGGAATATTCAATGATAAATCAATGTTTATATCTCTGACATTTAGTTTATTAGGGTTGAAAACTCCTTTAGGTACTGCTTGTAACTCTTTCAGATTTGTAAATGTAAACCGGGAGTTTTTCAATTGAAACCGACCTATTTTATATTGAATTTTAGAGGTGTCATTTTTTTGTGGAGTTGCTAAAGAGTCTATGATAAACTGAATATTTGAATGTCCGGTTTTGTCAATTATTAAATTTCCATAGAGTTGATTAAGTTCAATGGTATTGAAAATAATTTTTCCATGGAAGAATTTCCAGAATTTGAAGTGACTGTTAGCCTCCTTAACGAAAAGAAGCGTGTCACGTTGCTGATCTTCAACATATAAATCGTGAATGGCAACATCGTTGAAGAAACGGTATTCAATTTTCCCAACGGTGACT